>JAYZCO010000089.1:0-29538 GCA_036338285.1 Pseudomonadota bacterium | reverse complement strand
GTCCGCAAGCGTGTTCATGGTGAATGTCTTGAGGCCTGAGAAGGAAAACTGGTAACCGGGTCGGTCTGTCATAGGTCGCGGAAATTGAAAGCGCTGCGGGTTCCCATCAACAGCGAGTTTCTGGATCGCGGGGCCACCTGGGTACGGAAGGCCCAACATCTTTGCAACTTTGTCGAATGCTTCGCCTGCGGCATCGTCGACCGACTCTCCCAGGAGTTCATATTTGCCGAAAGCATGGCATTGAAGCAGGAGCGTATGACCTCCGGAAACCAGCAATGCGATGAAGGGATAGTCCGGTGGATCGTCTGCCAGAAGCGGTGCCAGTAGATGTCCCTCCATATGGTGGACGCCGACCGATGGAATGTCCCAGGCCATGGCCAGAGACTTGGCAGTGCACGCGCCAACCATCAGAGCGCCCACTAGACCAGGACCGGCGGTGTAGGCAATGGCGTCGATTTCAGTGGGTTTTGAGCCGCTTTCCAGCATCGCCTGCTGGATGAGTGGCAATGTCTTTCGAATGTGATCGCGGGAGGCGAGTTCAGGAACAACCCCACCGAACTCGGCATGGATATCGACCTGGCTGTAGACAAGATTCGCGACCATACCGTCCACATCGTCGTAGATGGCGATCCCGGTCTCGTCACAGGATGTTTCTATACCCAGAATGCGCATGAGGTGAGTTTACACTGTTTCGAGTCGGCATCGGTCCGTAACGCCCCCACTTCCTTTCGGGGCAGGAAGTGGCTAGAATCGCGGCCCTCGAATACTACGAATAAGACCCGGTGTCATATGCCTACAGTCAAGGTCAGGGAAAATGAACCCTTTGATATCGCATTGCGGCGCTTCAAGCGTTCCTGCGAAAAAGCGGGGATCCTGGCAGAGGTACGTCGTCGGGAGTACTACGAGAAGCCCACCAGCGTTCGCAAACGCAAAGCGGCAGCGGCGGTTAAACGACATGCCAAGAAGGTGCAGCGCGAGGCACGCAAGATGGAGAAGATGTACTAGCGAAGCTCTGCTCGCTTCGGTGAATCCCCACTGACATCCACCTTGGTTTCCATCCCCACTTGGCGCGGTTTAGTCATCGCCGACAGGTCAAAACTCTAACCATCGCCTCTGAGAACTTGCCTTTGGTTGTGGTGTCGCATTCTCAAACTAGTTGAAAGGAAGCGATCGTGTCTGATTCCATCAAACTACAGATTTCTGAAGACGTGAAGACAGCCATGAAAGCCAGGGACAAGATCCGCCTTGCGGCGCTTCGGCTCATGATGGCGGAATTCAAGAAAGTTGAAGTTGACGAGCGCGTAGAAATTGACGACTCTCGAGCGCTAGGGATTCTCGATCGTATGAGTAAACAGCGCAGGGATTCACTGTCTCAGTATAAGGAAGCGGGTCGCGATGACCTGGTTGAACAGGAACAGTTCGAACTGGACGTGATCGCTGATTACCTGCCTGCCCCACTGTCGGAAGATGAACTCGTTGAGCTCATAGCCGCGGTCATCGCTGAAATCGGTGCTGAGGGTATGTCGGATATGGGGAAGGTCATGGGTCAGTTGAAACCCAGGGTTCAGGGACGTGCCGATATGGGTAAGGTGAGTGGGCAGGTGAAGGCTGCACTCCTGTAGGCTCGTTTTTTTTGTCGTTCGTCGTACTCTTGCGGCAGGACCTCGCAAATTCTTAGCCAATCTATTAGTGTCATTGGGGCTTCCATCAGATACTTTGAGCAGTGATTCCCCCAGATTTTATTCAAACGCTACGGGAACGCGTCGATATTGTTGATATCGTGGGTTCCCGCGTGAAACTCGTCAAGAAAGGAAGCGACCATTGGGGATTGTGTCCCTTTCATGATGAGAAGACGCCATCCTTCAAGGTCAGCCCTGACAAGCAGTTCTACTATTGTTTTGGTTGCCAGGCATCGGGTTCAGCGCTCGATTTTCTCCAGGCCTATGATCGTCTCGACTTTGTATCTGCTGTTGAGACGTTGGCGAGCCAATTGGGGCTTGAAGTGCCGCGAGTCCGTGGCGATCGCGAGGAGGACACTCGGCGCCGCGAAGAGCGGAATCGGTTGTCGGAGGTGGCGAGCAGAGCTTCTGAGTTTTACCAACGCCAACTGAGGTCGCATCCAAAGAGGATGCGAGCGGTCACTTACCTCAAGGGTCGTGGTTTGACGGGTGAGATTGCTCGGGAATACGGATTGGGATATGCCCCTGCTGGTTGGGACAACCTGATGATGGCATTGGCTGATGATGCTGGGGTTGAAGATGCGATTAGTGCAGGATTGGTCGTCGACAAAACTGAGGAAAAGAAGCGATATGACCGTTTCCGTGATCGAATCATGTTTCCTATCAGAGACCTCCGCGGAAGGACTATTGCGTTTGGCGGTCGGGTCATCAGCGCCGAGGACAGTCCCAAATATCTAAACTCCCCAGAGACGCCTATTTTCCGCAAGGGCAGAGAGCTCTACGGTCTCTTTGAGGCAAAGCGTAGTGTCAGGGAACTGACATCGCTAATTGTTGTTGAGGGTTACATGGATGTTGTGGCACTGGCTCAACATGGTATTGGTAATGCGGTGGCAACACTGGGGACTGCGAGTACCCAGGATCACGTTCAGCGACTCTTCAGAACCGTTAGTACCATCATCTTCTGTTTCGATGGTGACCGGGCGGGACGTAACGCTGCATGGAAAGCACTGCTTAATTGTTTGCCACATATGGCGGATGGCCGGAACGTGCGCTTCGAGTTTCTGCCCGAAGGTGAAGATCCTGATTCCATGGTGCGAACAGAGGGCAAAGACCGCTTTGAACTCCGCCTGGAACGAGCACAACCGCTCGCAGATTTCATGTTTGGACGTTTGTCAGAGAAGATTGATCTTGAGTCGATTGACGGTAGGGCACAGCTTGCCAAAGAGGGCATGGTGCTCTTGACACAAATGCCGGACACGATGTTTAGGGCGCTGATGATTGAGTCTCTGGCGGAGAGAACCGGTCTGTCGCCGGACAAGTTGCAGCAGATCAGTGGCATGACGCGAGCTTCGGTCGTGGAGGCACCACCCTGGGAAGATCCGGATATACCCCCTGACCTTGAGGACGATGACGTCGGCGTCATACTGGATCGGGGTCGGAAGCGACTGGCACGGGAGGCACTTCATGTGCTGATGCATTCAACAGAGGCTGTCTCAACGATCGAAAGCAACGATTACGAACGTCTGGCCGTTATGCCTGAATGTCACCTGTTGCTCGAGGTCGTCCGGGTTGCTGAGGAAGAACCGGATCTATCACCAATCATGTTGTTGGCAAGATTCAGAACGCACCCTGATGGTGCGTTATTAACGGAGCTTGCGGAAACCGAACACTTGTTGGACGCGCCACATCGCCCTAACCATTTTAAGGGTGTCATTGAACGACTTTTTCAGGAGCTAGATAAGCTTAAAAAACAGGAAGGTACGAGAAGGTTGTCAGGTAAATCCTTGGCAGACCTTACCGACGAGGACAAGGCGCGCCTGCGCGAATTGCATCGTCCCTCAGGCTGACTTCATTAAAAATTCATTGGACGGATCAGGGCCCATCGCTATAATGGCCGGCTCGCTCTGCCACACAGTCATTTGGGGGAAACTTATGAGTAGCGGATTAGCGCAGCAACAATCTCGACTGAAGGATCTAATCAGCCGAGGCCGCGAACAGGGTTTCCTGACCTACTCCGAAGTAAACGACCATCTCCCCGACGAAATTTCTGACCCTGAACAAATTGAAGACATCATTGGTATGATCAATGACATGGGCATTGCCGTGCACGAGGCAGCGCCCGAGAGCGACGACCTGTTGACCCAGGAAGACTCAACCGATGAGCTGGCTGCCGAAGAAGCTGCGGCTGTGCTGGTCTCAGTCGAGAGTGATGTAGGACGTACCACGGACCCGGTACGAATGTACATGCGCGAGATGGGAACGGTCGAACTGCTGACTCGAGAAGGCGAAATTGCTATTGCCAAGAGAATTGAAGAGGGCATTCGCGACGTTTTGAATGCGGTCGCGTATGTACCGGGTTCCTGCGAGGATATCCTGGAACAGTACGACCTCAGCCAGACCGAGGAGGGCAAGCTCTTGGACTGTCTAATTGGATTCCTCGACCCGGCCGAATACGTGCCACCTGCAGCGCAGGTTGTACCTGGTCAGCAGAAAGACGAAGACGAGTCCGAGGAAAACAAAGGTCCTGACGCGGAACTCGCAGCAGAACGGTTTGAGACATTGCGCAAACAACTAGCGCGTACCAAGCGTTCCATCAAACGCAACGGACGTGACAGCAAGCCTGGAAAGAAAGAGCTTGCTGCACTCGGTGAAGCCTTCCAGTTCTTTAAGCTCGTGCCCAAGCACTATGAACGTATCGTCGCAGCAGCACGCGTTCCGCATGCCGAGATCCGGCGTCAGGAGCGTCACATCATGAATACCGTTGTGCGCAAGGCGAAGATGCCGCGCAAGACCTTCCTTGAGAAGTTTAGCGGCAAGGAAGACGATTTGAAGTGGGTATCGAAACAGGTCAAGGCTGGCTTCGATAAGCTGAAAAAACACGAAGACGACATTCTCCGCAGCCAGAAGCGTATCAAGGCAGCGGTGGAAGAAGTCGGTCTGACTGTCACAGAGATCAAAGATATCAACCGACGCATGTCTATTGGCGAGGCAAAAGCCCGACGCGCCAAGAAAGACATGGTCGAAGCGAACTTGCGCCTTGTGATCTCCATCGCAAAGAAATATACCAACCGCGGTCTCCAGTTCCTGGATCTGATCCAGGAAGGTAACATCGGCCTGATGAAGGCTGTGGATAAGTTTGAATATCGACGTGGTTACAAATTCTCCACCTACGCGACATGGTGGATTCGTCAGGCTATCACCCGATCCATAGCGGATCAGGCTCGCACTATCCGAATTCCGGTGCACATGATTGAAACGATCAACAAACTGTCTCGAGTGTCCCGCCAGATGTTGCAGGAAATGGGTCGAGAGCCTACACCCGAAGAACTGGGTGAGCGCATGGAAATGCCGGAAGAGAAAGTGCGTCGTGTGCTGAAGATCGCAAAAGAGCCGATTTCCATGGAAACACCAATTGGCGATGACGAGGATTCGCACCTTGGTGATTTCCTGGATTCAGATGATAACCTCAGCGAAGGTGCATCAGTAGGTTCTCCGATAGAGACCGCGACCGACGAGAACCTAAAAGAAGCGACCAAAGGAATCCTTTCCGGACTGACAGCCCGAGAAGCTAAGGTCCTTCGCATGCGGTTCGGCATCGATATGAACACGGACCATACGCTAGAGGAAGTTGGCAAACAGTTCGACGTGACTCGTGAAAGGATCCGTCAGATCGAAGCGAAGGCGCTGCGAAAGCTGCGTCATCCGACGCGCTCTGATCATCTGCGAACCTTTATTGATGAATCGCTCTAGGCGCGACGCCAGCGAGTCACTCTGAGCGCAGCGAAAGAATCTCACCCCTTAAGTGTGGCAGAATATACGAGGGCCGAGTGATACCTTTGCTTGTGTCCAAGGATTCCGTCATCGGGCCTATAGCTCAGTTGGTTAGAGCCGTGGACTCATAATCCATTGGTCCCAGGTTCGAGTCCTGGTGGGCCCACCAAATGCAGGCACACACGCGATTGAGGCCTCTCCTGGTGGCTTGACGTTGACTGAGCTCAACTAATTTTGTAAACTTACTTGATGTTATACATAGGCCTGGTTACCTGGTTATCTAGAGTAACTGCTGGGAAAACCGTGGTTGTAGATTGCACTGAGGTGCTTTATGCTTCGTCTTTCCTGGGCTCACTTGTATGGTCGCTGAGAGATAGGCGCTGCATTTTTTTGCAGCGTAAAAAAAAAACGCACTTTTCAGCGAGTCGGTGGGTGAGGAAGGACAAGATTTGTATGGCACTATAGCGTTTTGTGAGGTTTGTAATGGCTTTGTAAAACACCCTTGTTACTGGGTGTGTGGCTGTTACTCTTAACCGTCTCTACGAAAAGGAGGAGACTAAGTACTATGAGAAAGTTGTACGTGGTAATAGCTGCATTCGCAGCCTTAATGTTCTCGCAAATTGGATATGCGATTCCCATCGTCCCTGGCGCGACCGATATCGCGACAGATGACTCTGAAACTTACTATGCGTTGATGGCTAGGGAAGACGGCTGGTTTGTTGAGGGTTATACTGCATCTGGTGCAGCAAATGGATTTAAGGTCCAGTTGACGCCCAGTTCAGCTCTAACTCCTGATACCCAGACATTCGTCGGACTGGCCTTTGATGGTAGTTCGTTCCACATCTTGCGAGATGACCTGCAAACGGTCTATTCGCAAGAGGACAGCTGGTCCATTGTTGGATTCAACATGGACGGAAGCTACAATGGTAATCGTACACTGTTAGGTCCACATCCTCATGTCGTTCCGAGTCGACAGACCTATGTAGGTCTGAGCATGGCTGAAGAAGGCTTCTTCGGCTTACGAAACGATTCTGTGTCTGCAAGTATCGGTACTGATACCTGGACACGGGTTGATTTTGACTTGAGTGGTGGCTATGCAGGAACTTTTGAGACGATGTTACAAGCACCGTCAATCGTGCCATTTAGCGCGATTGCGAGCTTCAATATGTCTCCTGTGCAGCATGAAGTCAGCACGAACCTTGCTGTTCCGGAACCCGGAACAGGATTGCTCTTAGGCTCCATGTTTGCCCTTGGCTTCCTAGGCCGCAAGAAGCTCAAAGTAGCCTAATAAACTTCCTATTTGCGTAGAGTAAACCCCGGCTTTGCCGGGGTTTTTTATTGCGCAGTCAAAATCAGATGTTTGAAATTTGGTCGAGTGCCTTCCGCGCTTGATCGATTTCGTCGAATGCACCCAAACCGACAGCTTTCTCGAGGGAGCGCCGTGCTCGCTCGTGATCGCCAAGTTGTTGGTAGGCGATGCCTAAGTGATAGTGTACAGCGGCATTGGTCGGAAGCTGGCTTGCGCTGGCCTCAAGATGTCTCACTGCCTCATTCAATGCGCCTTTAGCTACGAGAATCCAGCCTAACGTATCGGCGATGTCCGGATTGGTCGGCGCTATGTCGTGGGCTTTGCGGGCGAGTTCCACAGCCTTGGGGTTGTTTTCCGTGTGATAGATCCATGCAAGGTTGTTCAGGGTGACTGGATCCCGGGTTGGTAGCATTGCTTCCAACTTCGCTTTTGCGGCATTGTAGTTGCCGGTTTGAATTCGAGCATTAGCCAGCAAATTGTTCATCCCAGCATCATCCGGGTGGGTTTGCAGCCAGGACTCAAGCCTCTGTATGGCCTCGTCGGACTGGCCGAACTGCAATAGAAGGGCTGCATGTCGTATATACGCTTTGCGGGAGCCCTCGTCCGCGATTGCTTTAAACTGTGCGAGTGCGGTGCCCTTGTTCTTGGCCACAAGATGGATCTCAGCTTGTAGGAGAGCAACTGCCTCTGTCTTGATCTCGCGTTCGATCAGCGTATCAAGGTGCTTTTGCGCCTCGACGTGGTCGAGATTCTCGAGTTCAACTTTAATCAGGCTAAGTAATACACTCGCAGGTGGCTTGGGGTCGATTTTTATGGCCATCTGAAGGTTATTTCTGGCCGCTGTCAGTTGATTTGTTCTTTGCTCAAGGATGCCGAGAGATGATAGGAATTGGGCGTTATTTACATATCGATGCGCATCCGCCTGTAATGTGCGGGCCACTTTTGAGGCACGTTCAAAATCACCTTGGCGTAGGGATAAATCCGCTTCTATAAAAAGCAGATCTGTGGATTCACCTACATGTTCACTCGCTTGAGAAATCGTGGTGTCGGCTTCGTCAAAACGACCCATTGCGACGAGAATTCGAGCTAAAGCCAGGTGCCCGCGTAAAGAGCCTGGGTTTGTCTCGACAATCTGTCTGGCGCGAGTCAATGCCGCATCGAATTCCTGAGACATGATGTCGATATCGACAAGTGCAAGCTCGGCGCGCACGTTGCCATCGTCGAGCGCTTTTAAGTTAGTAAATAATTGGCGAGCTTGTTCGAGGTCTCGATTCCCCAGGGCCATTTGGGCCAGCTTATTTACGGAGGGGAAATAGTCGGGTTGTAATGTCAGCGCCTTTTTAAAAGCCTTTTCAGCCACTTCATGGTTGCCTTGGAGGAGGGCGATAGTTCCGCTGAGATGTGGCCCCATCGGGCTATTTGGTTGTTTTTCGGTCATGGCCCTTGCGGCGGCTGCGGCACCGGCGAAATCCCCTTGTTTTGCTTTGATCTGGATCAGGATGTAGTCACTTTCAATCTGTGTCCCATCCAAATTCAGGGCGCTGTCCAGCTGAGTAATTGCCTGTTCGTTGTCCCCTGTGTTCAACAGCCCTACTGCAAGTCGGTTTTTAAACTGAGCCTGGTCAGGCGCGAGTTTTGATGCATTTTCGTAGGCTTCTGTGGCCGAACTCAACTCACCCGTGCGAGTCAGGGCTTCACCCAGCAGAGCCCACATGTGGGGGTTGGAGTGGGTGGATACGACGGGCTGAAGCAGGCTGATCACTTCATCTTGCTCTCCCTTGCGCATGAGGATTGTGGATAGCATTGTCAATGCAGTGGTGTTGGTCGCGTCTCGGCTTATACATTGACGCAACAGACGTTCAGCCTCGGCGACTTTCCCCAGCTTCAATTTAACTGCTGCCATGAGTTGCATCGAGGGAAGGTCGTCAGCGACGAGACGCCGAAGATTGGTGAGAGAATCTTCGGCCGAAGTGTAATCGTCCTGCCTGTATGCAACCATTGCCTGCATGTAAATTGCCAATGGGAATTTTTTTGTTGTTTGCACGAGTCGATCTGCGAATTGGCGTGCATTTTCCAGATCACCTGTTGATAGGTAGGCTTTCACCAACCCGATTTGCGCGGGGAGCGCGGCGGCTGGGATCGTTTGAACATGGGTGAAAACCTCGATGGCTTGATCGAGGTTGCCCCTGGCCATTTCAATCTCCGCCTTGAAAAGGAGCCCATCCTTATCATCAGGTGTCTCGGCTAAAAGTCGTTCGACGTATTTGTACGCCCGCTCTGGGTCATTCTGCACGAATGCTGATCTAGCCATACATAACAGCCCCAGGCGCAGGTGTAAGCCTCGCCTACATTGCTCTGCTGCACGGTGAGCATCCCGGCCGCGCAGATAGGCGTTGCCCAGGATGACCGCATATTCAGGCGAAAGCTGATCCTTTTTCTCCTCCAGTGCGCCGAGAACCTGTGAGAATTTCCCTAAGACATTTTTCGTACGGAGGTAAGTCTGTGTGGTCAAATCATCGCGCGTGCCCAGGTCGATTGCGCTTGTGAGGTCGCGTTCTGCTAGAAGGTAGTCTCCCTGGGCAAACCTGATTTGCCCCAGAAGAGATTTGGCTTCGCCTGACCTTGGATCTTTGCGCAAAGCGTTCTTCAGTTCGATGCTTGCAACAGACAGATCATCTTCGTCGAGCGCAACTTGAGCATCAGCGATGTGTTGCGCGGGCGTCTTGTTGTCACAGGCGCCAAGCAGAAATACAAAAGCCATCATTAAGGAAGCAGGTAGTAGACGGACTCTGGCCATTTTGAAATCCTTCGTCAATATGTTTGTCAAAACATGCCGGGCTTCTTACCAAGCCTGATCATTGTAACAATATCTCCGACCCGAATATGTGATGCAAGTTGTGGGCTGCTTATGTGTCGTATCGTAAAGAGGGCCATGATGGTTTTTGTTCGGTGTTTGATTTATGGGAAGATAGTGCCCGTGTAAACTGACGAGGTGCATCGCATATGGGATTGAGTGGAGGGTCAGGCCTTGTGAGGGATCGCATTTTTTGGATGGCGATTCTGATCCTCTTCAGTTTCTTGGCAGTGTTGTTGCTGCCGAGTCAGAGTGCAGCCAGTTACCCGACCTATATCCTTACAATAGGCATGTTGGTGACAATTCGACAGTGGGAAGACGTCATGCAGGTAGACCTATTCCGCTGGGTGTGTCTGCTCGTTGGCTGGCTTAGTGCCAGTGCAATGTGGTCTAGCCCGTTTGAAGTGAGAGAAACGGCTTCTGTACTGCTTCGTGGTGTGCTGGTTATTGCCTTCGTTGTTGCGTTTGCCGAATGTCAGCTGCGGAGTCAACTGCAAAGATGGATGGGGTTAGCTTTTGCTGTCATTGGCTCGATCGTCACCGTGGTTGCCATCACGCTTTTTTTTCTAACTGTGCCTGATGACGGTAGACTGAATGGGCTGGGCCAATTAGACACCCATGTTATAGCAGCCCTGGTATATGGCGTACTCCTGATATTCGTCGTGCAGAGGATGTTGGTGACTTCGAGTCTGCTGGTCTCGGTGTTGTTTTTCTTGATGGCCCTGGTAATGGGCGTTGCAGTTTTTTTGTCCGATTCTCGAAATGCATGGCTGAGTGTTCCCATTGGCTTGTTGGCTTTTTTGTTGGCGCACTTTGTCCGTGAACGTGGGCGGATCCAGGGAGTACTGGCCACGGGGCTGACATTGGGCGCTGCCTTGATCGTGATTATCTTAAACGATGAACATCTGACTGCGATTCTGCTGCCCAGAGGTGACAGCTTCCGGCTGGGTATATGGACTGAATTTTTGATGCAGATTGCCGAATCTCCAATCGTAGGACTCGGCATAACCACGAATGATGATGTTCTGATGGGTGAGCACGTGATTCAGCACCCACACAGCATGTATCTGTCGGTGCTGTTCCAGGGTGGATTAATTGGGTTGACGCTCTACCTCATCGTGTTATTTAAGGTGGTGAAGGAACTGCTGGCACACATTCACACCGAGGCAGATGCGCAACTGGGGATCGGGATTCTTATGCTGGCGATGGTCGCATATATGATTGACGGGCATGAATTGATTGATAAGGTCGGCTCAACCTGGTTTCTGTTATGGCTTCCAGTGGCCATTGCCATAGGATTGCAGTGGCGGAGGTCTTTAAGGGTAAAAGCGTGAATGACGAGATCGCGGCAAAGGCAGCGTCTGCCGATTTTGAAGGACGATTCAGAGAAATCATGGCCGATCCGAGTAATGCCTACATACCACGGGTACCAGATGCAGGTCAGGTTAAGGATGGTAGTGTGGTCATGCACAACGGTATTAAAGTACACGTTGGTGACATGGCTTATTACGATGATTTTTCCGAGATTTTAACGCTGAATAAAGGCGTACATGAGCCCCAAGAAGAACGGGTTTTTGGTGAAGTTCTGAAATTCGTAACGCCAGGGTCGGTGATGGTGGAGCTTGGTGCATACTGGTCCTTTTATTCAATGTGGTTTCTACAGGCAGTGCCCGACGGTCGGTGCTTTATGGTCGAACCGAATGCGAGATGGCTCAAGGTGGGAGAGGAAAATTTCCGCCTGAACCAATTGCAGGGAGACTTTACTCAGGCTGCTGTGGGGTATGAGGGCCTCAAGCTCGATGATTTTGTAAAAAACAAAGGCATCGATACTGTAGAACTACTGCACGCGGATATACAGGGTCACGAATTAGAGATGCTGGACGGTGCTGAGGCACTATTTGCTCGTGGTGGAGTTAAGTTTGCGTTTGTCTCCACGCACAGCCAGGCGCTTCATTTTACTTGTTTGCAGCGCTTACAGAAAAGGAATTTCGATATTCTTGCGTCGGTAGATTTTGATAACGAGACGTACTGTTTCGATGGAGTCATCGTGGCAAAACTGAACAGTATTCCCGGACCAGAACCGATGATTCTGGATGTGCGGGACCCAAGGCAGGGGCTCTCTATTCGCCACTGTGGTGCGGTTTCTTAATTGCCATCCATAAAGATCGAAACATCCTCCATTTCAGAAGTCGGTGCAATAGATATTGCGCGTAGCCGAAGTAAATGGCTTCGGTGGATGATGAAAGTTTACTTGCCACGCTGGATGCACGAAATTCCTTTAAAGCGCGGTAGTGATGTTTGTGACTCACGCCACCAAGAGACATAACGGCCAGAGTGCGTGGAACGTGCAAGAAGTGTAAACGAGCGCTTACGGCTCGATGCACCCAGTTGGAGTCCATCGCATACTTGTAATGGTTCAAATAGACACCTATGCGTTGATAGGCACGTTTGTGGATGAACATTGCGGGATGGTATAACGACATGAATCTGGCGACCTTGTCCAGGTTTGCAACCCGGGTCATCCGCAGACCTGAAATTGGGTCTAAATACTCCACGTCTCCGTAAACTACATCGGCGTCATGCACGGAAGTGGTTTCTGAAATTATGCTCAGAGCGCGGGGGCAATAGTAATCGTCGGCATTAAGAATGCCGATGTAATCACCCTGTGCATGGTAGATACCCTTGTTCATAGCATCTGCAATGCCTTCATCAGGTTCAAACAACAACAAGTCGATGTCGGCTTTGAAGGACTTTGCAATCGCTTGCGAACCATCCGTTGAGCCCCCATCGATAATAATGTATTCGGTGCCTATGGATTTTTGCGAGAGCACGCTGTCGATGGTTCTGGCCAGGGTAGCGGAAGCATTGAGGACAGGGGTGATGATGGACAGGCGCACGTATTTAGTCGAGTAGCATATCGGAGATTGCTTCTACCGCTTTGCGGTTGGTTGCCCTGACGGCTTCTAAGGTGTTTGATGCATTGTGTGACCCCAGTAGGACTTGTGACATGGATGTGAGTTGGGAATTAACGGCAAGAGGCTCTGATTGGAAGACGTCCAGCGCGGCTGCGCCTATTTGTCCAGACTGTAAAGCTTGCACAAGTGCCGGCTCGTCGATCAACCCTCCCCGAGAAACGTTAATTATGTAGGCCCCTTTTTTCGTTCGCGCCATGACATCGTGGTTCAGCATGTGCGTATTAGCCGGGGTCAGCGCACAGCACAGAATGAGAAAATCACATGCCTCAACTCGCTGCGGCCAATGTTTGACCTCAACCCCGCTCAGACCTTCAACGAAAGGGTCGTAGCCGATCACTTTAACGCCCGAGGTGCTTAAGCGTGCAATAACTGCCTGACCGATATTACCAAGGCCGATTACTCCGGCTGTCTTGTTTCTCAAGCTCATGCCTTGAGGTTTGATCCAATTTCCTTTGCGGACTGCTGCGTCGATAACAATGAACTTTCTGGTCAGGGCGATCAGATAGCCCATCACCAAATCGGCTACCTCATTGGAAAACATGCCTGGCGTGTTGGTAAAGCTCAGCCCCATGCGTTTAATGGCGGTCGTATCTATGTTGTCGATCCCTATCCCCCATTTCACGACTGCACGAAGTCGACCGCGATGGCCGCTCTCCAATGCACACTCGGTACCTGGATCATCGCCTGCGATCCATCCGTCGAACGCAGGGAGCAGCTCGATCAAACGCTCTTCGGTCAGCGTTTGGACAACCTGTGCGGTTTCTAACTCGAGGCCGAATTCAGTTGCAAGCTCATTAATCTGACCTACTTCGGCGAGCATCGGAGGACAGGTTATGAGCACGCGTTTAGACATGGGCAAACAGGGTAATTGATAGGGCTTCGGCCAGGGACCAATCCTCGGGTTCGTCTATGTCGACCGATTCCAGACGAGGCGTGTCGAAAAGAATAGGCGCTTTACCTATCCGTGCTTGGGTGGCTGCGAAGCTGCTTCGAGTAAACAGATACAAACATGAGTTCTCTTCATACCACGGTTCGAGGTCTTGCGTTCGGATGAGGTTATCAGGATCGTGATTAATCGGGTCGCCATTCAACCTGTAAAAGCGCGTTTGAAACTTGTTGACGGCAAAGAGGGAATCCGCTGAGGGATTTTTCTCGAAAGACTGAATCGCAGACTCAATTGTTTTGAGACTAATGAAAGGATTGGTCACGTGAGTCATCAGGTACAGGTCGGCTTCGATGTTTTCGATATCGTCTGCGATCACCAAATTCATGCTGATCATGTCACCGACTAATTCTGCACGGCGATTTCTAAGAAGCACCTTGGCATCGCCTCCCTCACCAGGCGTTAATCCGCTTTCGGTCAATTCTGAGGCAGCATCGGTGTTAATGATTATCTGCTCGATGCGTTCGGAGCGGCTCAGCGTATCGAGCATCCAGCGAAATAAAGGCTTGTGTCCTAGCATTTTAAAGTTCTTGCCTGGCACACGTTCACTGTGACCTTTCATGGGTAATAGCGCGATGACTTTCATTTCAAAATCCTGTGTACCGATACTCCGGTTATCTTTTTACTTTGCGTCAGGATAAAAATAGCGGCGCTTGAGGGCTTCGCTGATTTTTCGGGAAGCTTTGGAGCCGACGTAGCTCCCCCAATACTGGCAGGTTCGAAACGCCATAATCTGCCACCATTCCTTAAAGAATATCCTAAGCCTGAAGGCCTCTTGCCAATCGTATGCGATGCTTGAGTAGATGCATCGAACCAAATCGCGCCGGGACATATGCAGAGACGGATCGATCTCTCGCAGAGCCATTGCTTCACGTTCGAAACGCCATTTAACTTGCATCCAGGACTCATCATGAATGTGATAAACCGTCGCGTTGTCGGCGTAACCCACAAGCATGCCTGTCGCAACCAGCCGCTTGGCCAGGTGCATGTCTTCCAGGCCGGTAATACTTTCGTCGAATGGATGCTGTGCCCATGCATCGGCCAGCAATGCAGCGTTTGCATTGTTGACGAAGTAATCTGGCTGGGGTGTCCTTTTGACCGGGTCGAAGTACTTTTCAAACACTTGCTGTTCGCTGAACTTGGTGGTTTTGGTCCCTTTCTGATTGCCGTAACAATAGGTGGCCTGACCTTCTCGAAGGGGCTTGATGATGTTTGTCAGCCAGTCTTCTTTGGCGGGTATGCAGTGGCCGCTGATAAACACGAGAAATCGTCCTCGAGCCGCTTCACAGCCGATATTCAGAGAACGGCCGAAGGTGAATTCTGATTTAGGAATCTTCAGAACTTGGCAGTCGTGGTGACCTGCTATCTCTAATGTCTTGTCGGTGGATCCAGAATCGATGAGCAGGATCTCCCAGCTGAAATCAGTTCGCTTCTGTTTGCTGATCGTGGTCAGTAATTCATCAAGGTAGCGTTCTTCGTTTAATGTGCGAATTACGATAGAAACGTCGGCCATCACACTTTCCGTAGAACCAACAGATCAGCGTGTCGTGCCAGACTGGCAAGGCCATTATCCTGAAGACTAAGTTGCGCTGTGCTGCTTGCGGCTTCTAAAAGAACCACCCCCCCACTGGGTATAAAATGTGAGTAGATCGATAGGCCCGCTCGCAATTTGTCCAGCGGCAAGGCCATGTTGAGAAAGTTGAACTTGCGCTTATTTAGCCGGGTCAAAACCTCGTTACCGAGGGCAGGTTTGTTGATCACTTTGACCTTGCGCCGATCCGCATTGACACGCCTAAGATTATGATCCAATACAGATTCGCTTGAGGGATTAAGAAGGGCCAGCATACTGTCATTGGTGATGCTTTCGGCGAAGGGGTCGACGCCGATCATTTGCACGCGTTTGAAGGCATGGCGCAAGCTATCCCAGATTACCGCCATGCAGATGCCGTGTTGTCCCCCGACTTCCAGATACGACAGTTTTTCATGCCCGGCGTGAAGTAAGGTAAGCGCAAGCGCTGTCATAGTGCCCAGTGAAAGACGATTGGCGCCGATGCAACTGCTCATCGAAGTGTTGATCCGATGCGCCAGGAGATTGATGTGTTCAGGGTCGATGCTCACACCAAAGGAAGCTTGGGTGAAATCAGCCAGCTGCGCACATTCGGATGAATTAAGTTCGCCTCGCAGGCTGGCAGAGATCTGATTAAACTTTTGCTCCGTATCCAGCGCGCCAGATTGGGCAATGTGGGATGCCGATTGAATCTGTTTTTCCAGTGTCTCAAGATCAGAGTTGATCTGAGTAAGTGTTTGTTGCGCGATGGTTGAGTCGCCGCCGAGTACTTCTTTATGTTTATGACTTGATTCCAGCGCCTGTATTCTGGCGATCAGTTCGTTGTGTTGAGCATGTATTTGGCTGGCAGTGGTCGTTGCATCCTTCAATTCCTGTTTGAGGCGTTCGTTTTCGTCTAGTAGACGATCCATGTGGCTCTCAAGAGCCTCTTTATCGCGCATGACTTCACGCACCAACGAGCGTGATTCGGCAAGTCGGGTGTCATTAAGACGAAGGGCATCATCCAGGCGAACAATGAGATCTCCTTGTGCGTCTGTGCGCGATGATTGCTGGCGTATTAAATGGTTGTTTTTCTCAAGCTCATAGCGAACGTCAAGCAACATCTCTTCGATGTCGGGGGGTGTTTCGGATGGGGCGGCCTCGGGCTCAGGTTTAGGTGGCCTACCCACGTGGGTCTCTCCGGCGTGGGGGATCACTTCAAGATCTGGCAGTATCCACGCCAGGGCATTCGCTACGCGGTCGCTGCCTGCAAACAATTGAAAACCGGGAAATTGATCCCAATGTAGCAATTGTTCGCCTGTTTCGGCTGAGGCGACTTCCTCGCACAAAACGACCCTTCGCGTGAACTGCTGTAGCTGAGGGTATTGTGCCAACTTTTCGACCGACGACAACGATGCGATACCTTGTGCGAGCGTGATGTTTTTCTTGCTCAAAGCAATCTGGTCAGCCAACCAATCAAACTCTTCGTCAAACCCTTCTGCTGAGAAATAAGGTTTGGTTCCGGGATTTTGACTGAGCAAGGGCCCGTAGATTTTCAGTTCTTTAGCATCTGCCGCATAAAAGTCGAGTAGCTGGCTTGTACGTGATGCGTCATAGGCAGGCTCAATCGCGACGACAATTTCCTGAGCGTCCGTCCGTGCAAAAAGGTGCTCTCTATTGTGAATAGCGGGAATATGAGACGGTGTGAGGGAGATAAACTGTTTCCCCAAGGCTTCGCCGACGTTGAAATACGCGTCGACGTTGTTGCAGTGCCGCAGGTAATAGTCATCGTAATCGACTGTGAAAAAGGTGGGGTGCACGTCCTGAATGTTCCCCATCTGACTACCAAACTGGGCCTTCTCATTATGCTTCCAGAAGTAGGTGTTGTCGCTCAACGGTCGACCGTCACACCCGAGAAGATAGATCTGACGCGCAAAGCTACACGCAACAGGCAGCATCATGAGCGTCAGGATGTTGTCCGTTGTGTGTACTTGGAAATTGGCGATGAGATCAAGATTGATATCAATGTTGAGATCGAAAGGAATTGCGATGGTGTGTTCTGCCAACTCGGGTTGCCAGTAAGTGAACAGATTGAAGTATTTGACTGGGATAATATTGATGAAACCGTACTGGTCTTGCATTTCAGCCAGCCTTTTGCGGAATTCGGATGCATACATGGAGCAGCCGAAATGGAAGATTGGGTCACCGAATATCTGGATGTCTGGCTTAACAGCGCCCATCAGGTCTAGATCATTGATTACGCTGTTACAAACGATGTTGATCCCGGTTGAGAAATCGTAACCCGGATATCTCTGTACTTCCGGTCCGGAGCAGAAAAGGAAGGCTTTTTCTTTGTCGGACAGTTCGCCTCGTAGATCGACCATCTTTTGATGGGACTGCTCAATGATCTCCGCATCGTTTGCAAAGTAGCGATGGCTGATGTCGATATATCGGGAGCCTTCTACACGATGGGTGTGATCGACGTCGAACAGGAACGTGCTATTTTTCTTAAGGCGCGCTTCGAGATTAGGGTGTAGGTGTGAAAGACATTCAAATCCTTTCCAACAGACCACGACATCTGCTTCGAGCAGATCGTTTGCAGTCAGTGGTCTTTTCGTAAACTGCAGCCAGACAGGAACGCCCGAGGCAAATGTCGAGGAAAGTTCAGGGGTGTAGCCGTCCGGGATATATGCGTCGGGCACCTCGTTGATCGAAAAGAGGATGGTCTGTGGGTCAATGGGCGCAATATACCAGCAGGCACGAGCGACCTGCTGTTGCAAAACTTCGGTGTCGTCGAACTCAGGGTAGTAAACGACCTTCGGCGAGGTGTTACTCACTGATTATCGAACTCTGAGCTGGTGTTGTTAATCATTTGGATGATTTCAGGCAGTTTGCGTTTAATGTCCAGGTTCTGTGCTTGTGTGCGTTGCAGTTTAAGCTCGGTCTCGGCAAGCTGTTCTGTCACTGACTCAAGTTGTGCGCGTAACTCCTGAGTACGTGTTGTCAGGTCGGTGACTGCCTGGTCGGATTGATCCTGTCTTCTTTCGTGACGCGTTCGCTCTGCCTGATATGCAAAGGCGTGGATTAGGGCTGTCAGACCTACACCCGCTGTAAGTATGCGCGCCCAAAGCGGTAGAGCAATCACATTTGTGCTTGTAAACAAAGCCATGGTCATGCCGACAGAGGCGAGTGCAAGCAAGAGTACGACAATTTTGCCCGAGCGTGATCCCAGGAAGTTCGTAAATATTTGGACATGGTTCACGATGGATCCTCTATGGGTATTAGGAGGCTGAGCTCGTGCACGTGGCGATTTGTGTTGTGCAATAGCGGGGGTTTTTGTCTGGTCGGTTTTCATAAGTGATTTACCTGGGTTTTTTTCGCCCATAACAACGAGAAAGTGCGCTTCAAGTTGTTCAAGCGTCATAGGCTCTTTAAATGCAAGGAAGTTGCCCCACGATGTAGAGCCTATGTTTTTTGTCGGATATTGATTGAGCTGGCGCCACTGATGGCGAATCCCGTAGCGGACGATGGGATGCCACTCGCTGACAAATACCGAATAGCCTTGGTCGAGCAGGAATTGTGCTTGCTCATGGAGGTCGTAGCCGATCTTCTGGGTTTTAGCATCCTCAAACTCGCATTCGATCACGGTTGGATTGATTTTGTCCCAGGGAAATCCCTGGAGGACGCGTAGGTCAAAACCTTCAGTATCGATCTTCAGGAAATCTACCGAATCAATGCCCTTGTCGCTGATATAGTCATCCAGACGGATAGTGGAGACTTGTGTGACTTCTTTGTGATCCTTCTGGAAGGGGATAAGACTGGAAATTCCTGTGCTTTGTTCCGATGCGTAAAAGCTGAGTCGTTTACCACTTTCGTTACCCACAGCCAGGTGGCTGAGCGTAAGCCCTGGCTCATCGAGCATTCGTTCAGCGATATATTCGTGGTTGTTGGGGTCGGGTTCGAATGCATGAACTGACCAGCCATCCTCCAGAAATGATTTAAAAGCAGATCCGTGATGAGCGCCGACATCAATCATGGTGGGGTTGGCACAACCCTGACGGCTTGAAAAGTATTGGTAGAGCACAAGCGTCTCGTCAACGACAACATCATCGTCGCGCTTGAATTCTTTCAATCTGATCATTCTTGTCGACTCCGCGGCTTGTTGTACGAGGGATTTAAAGCGCCTTCTGATTTCGTTTATATTATTGTGTTTTAGTGTGAATTTGCGCGCCTTGTCAGCGATAGAATCGGCCGTGCCCCGATCTTCAATCATCTGGCTCAAGGTGTTCTTGAGCTTATCGGCTTCAGGTGTGACGACGGTATAGCCAATTTCATTGCTGGCAATGTGTCGAATCGATGGTATATGCGCAGGACCATAGGCGAGCACGGGCGTTCCGGATGCAAGACATTCTGGTGTCTTGTTTGCAAAACTCAGCTTTGTATAGCTCATAGATCGCGAGTCGAAGTTGTAGGCCAGGAGAAGCGCGTCCGCATCCACTAAGAGCTGAGGGTACTCATCGACCGGTACCAGATCGTGGACAGATATGTTTTCACACCGGTCTGCAAGCAATTGTGCGATAGCCTGGAACCAGGGCATGGTGTAGATTTCCAGATGAATAGCCTTGCCGGCCTCAACGAGTTCGATCACGGCTTCACCAAAATCAAGGACGCTTTGCTGCTGCATGTCTTCGGCGAGCGCTCCACAGTAGCGAATCGTGAATTGGCTGTTGCGTCTGGGTTTGAGGTTGGACCAGAGTTCCGAGTCTACTCCGTTTGCCAGGTGGGTGAATTTACCCCCATAGCGCTGATGGTATTCGCGGGACATTTCATCGCAGATCGTGATTTTTGTGTCTGCCGAATCCATGGCATGAATCAGCATCTCAACCAGTTCCGTACCGTGCTCTTGTTCGTCTTTTCGGGCTGGCCAGTCGTCCATCATGTGCAAAACCATCGGAATTTTAAGTTGCTGACAAATTCCGAAGGTCAGCCTTGCATAGTCGATGTGGTTATCTGCCGGTCGCAGATAAATAACCTCAGGTTGATATGCGTTGATCGTGCGTAAAATCTCGTGTTTATCCACTTTCGCGGCGTCCAATCCTTGGATGCTCGGCTCGGGGTGATGTCCCCAGTAAATCTGCAATAAACGATCGCGTGGACAGTTGTGGAAAAGCGTTGCAATGAGTTGGCCGGTGGCGTTTTGGCTGCCTAGACCCGAGAAGGAGAGCAGGAGTACTTTCGGAAATTCCATTACTTATCGTTTCTGGACGGTTCCCTGCGGATCAGGGCTTCGACCAGGCGCTCCTGGACATTGGCCGTGCGCTCGCGTGCAATGGCACTGCTGAATAAAGCGATTAACGCACACAATGTCGCCGCGAAAAACGCAATGACACCCATCACGGGGCTGATAGAGGCACCCAATACGATCGCAAGGAGAACAAACAGACCGGTTGCGGCAAGATCAGCTTTATGGGTCCGCTGATTGACAACACGCAGGATTCGGGACGACCGTGCTTGTCGGGATTCACGGACCGGTGCTGGCCGACGGTTGGTGGCAATGAGTGCCTCACTGATTGACGTTGTGGGAAAAATCCGAAGTTTTGAGTCCACGCTGCAGTTGAAGATCTGAATTCCCAACCGCTCACTGGTGTTGGCAGCTAACGCATAGACGTAGTCCATTTTGTCGACGTCTGCTGCCTGCCAATACTTGTCACGAAAATAGGCAGGGGTAAAGTGATTTTCGTCTTTCCCTTGCGGCGGGATAATATCGCCTTCTGCGCTGTCAAGGGGCTGTGTGTAGTGATGGTCGAAGCCCACCAGCAGTATTTTGCTGTAGCCCAGGATGAACGCAAGTTGTAGGTTGAAATAGGATACTGTAGACCGGGTTGAGATCGGGTGCGTTAAGTGATCGGCGCACGCGTATCCGAAATGGGTCTGCAGAGCAAGGTGGTTGTCCGTGGGTGGAATCCAGTAACTCAAAGTGTAAGGTGAAAAAAGCCAACCACCCCATTCGCTGAATGCTTCCTGAGACTGACTAGCAACCCATGGATTTGTCACCGACAGGTAGCAGATACGGTCGCGAAGGTCCGGGTTTAAGAACGCATAATTACTCGCAAAGACGTCCAGACCGTCCAATTCATGCCAAGATACGTCGTTAAGACTTGGGCCATTGCCGGCAATGACACAGGTGTCGCCAGCACGCGCCTGGCTCAATCTGATCAGCTGATGTCGAGTGTGCTTGTATTCGGCGGAGAGCCGCTTTCGTTGGTAAGCCAGACTGATCCCGTCGAAGTCCACGATATGATGCGTAAGTAGATGTCTGAAAGACCAATTTTTCCGTATCCACATTTGCGGATATTCTGCTTCGGGCAACGGGGGGATCGTTTGCATTAGGTGGCCGTGCTGTTTGGGAGCGAATACCAGTCATCCCACTTAACCTGCTCCACCACATAACCTTGGGCGCATAGCAGGTTGCGGAGGGGTTGTTGTGTAGGCCCGTTGTTATGCTCAATAGTGATGAGCCCTATTTCCCATTCGTCGAAAGGAAAATCCTTCAAAATGACGTATTCGCTTCCTTCGGTATCGATGCTTAGGTAGTCGATCCGTTTGGGTGCGCCATGGGCCTTGAGAAAATCGTCTAGAGAGACGGTTGTAACCGATAGGGTTTTACCGAGGTCTGCGTAGGCTCGACGGCGAGCTAGATGCTTATCCTGGCCAATGAAATCAGCGATGCCGCCATACTCCTTTGCCAGAACGAACTGAACGGTCTCTCCACTGACCGGACCGATACATGCATCGCTGACCGTGCAGTGCCGATTATTTTTGAGTTTCTCGAAATACACCGGATTGGGCTCTGCGACGAGGCCTTGCCAGTCGAATTCTCGTTCAAGGAGGTAGGTGTTGCTTAAAAGAACGCCATCAGTCGCTCCAAATTCAACAAAATACCCCTGACGCTTGTGACCTGATTGTTCGAGCACCCATCGATCCTGGCCCAGTTGTGAATAGGATTTTTCGCCTCCGACCGCAGCGGCGCTAACTGAAAGCAGTGCAGCCTCAAGGGTCCCAATCTCACTCTCGAGAACCTCGATGCGTTTATCTAACTCGACGGATTTATCGCGTGTGCGCAACGATGAAATATCTTCTTTGAGAAGTGCACCTGCTTCCTGGAGAAGGCCGAGCTGAGTCAGTGTCTGCACAAGCCTTTTTTGGGCTGCTTGATCAACCTCGGATGCAGGTAGCCCGGTGGCACGCAATGCTTCGAGCAGGTGCATGCGCGCGGTTGAGAGATCATCCTGCACTGCAGCAATACGAGCCAGGCTTTCCTCGGCACAGCTGATGAAAGCGCTGGCAAACATGCGTTTTGAGGCGCCTGCATCGAGGGCCTGTGAGAGAAGTTTTTTTGCCTGTTTGAACTGTCCGATCTGCAACAGACCTGCGCACTTCATGGCGACCGATGGATGCGTCAGATCAACTGGGCATTCGATTCTGGAAAGCTCAGGCCAGCGTCCCTCACGCCAAAGGTGCTCAGCTTCGATGGTATGTGATGCATCATCGTTCATGAAGCAGGATTTCTTTCAGCAGGTCGAGTTGCGCATGTAGTCGGTTTACTTCGGTGTCGAGTAGATATTGGCGATTGTGCAGCTTGCTTTGATCAACAATTTTTTGTTCTAGTTTTGAGATTGCATTTTCAAGGTCTGCAATCGTCTGCTCAGACTCGGCATGGGTGTCGTTTTGCTTTTCGATTTGAGTTTCGAGTTCGCTTTTTGTTGCACGCAGCTCGTCGATCAAGGACTGCTGGCTGTCAAGCTCGGCGCTGAGAAGGTTGGCTTGCGTGGCATCTTCGCGCAACTTTGATATTTCATCTTTGTAGTTCTGTATTTCTGCCTGGTTAGCGGCTGCTTCTGCCTCGAGCCTAGAGGTTTCGTTGTTGAGGAATTCGATGCGGTTATCGAGGTCTTTGATCGAATCCAATTGTTCGTTGTAATCGATCAGCTTTGCTTCAGCATCTCTCAGCTGAGCGCGAACGACCATGAGGTCTTGGCGTGGATTTGGTTGTTGGGATTGATCTTCCATTAGACGACAAGTCCCTCGGACTCATCCAGAAATGCGTAGTAGCACGCTAATACGTGTTGGGTTGGACCGATTTCCATCAGCTTTCCTTTTTCGAGCCATAAGACTCGATCACAAAGTTTGCTTACTTGGGTTTTTGCGTGCGAGACGAAAACGACACTCTGATGGCCTGTAATCTTCTTGCTCATGGCCTGTATTGCCTTTTCGCGAAAGCGAACGTCGCCCACCCCCAAGACTTCATCGATTAATAGCAAGTCTACCTGCAAAGTGATGGCCACGGAAAACCCGAGCCTGGTCCGCATCCCGGTTGAGTAGGTTTTTATTGGCGCATCGATGAAAGCGGCCAATTCGGAGAACGCGATGATTTCGTCAAGATGGCGGAGTACATTGTCACGTGAGTGGCCAAGCAGCATGCCGGTCAGGATTGCATTATCACGTCCACTGAGTTCCCGGTCGAAGCCTAATGACAGAGACAACAACGATGCATTTTTGTAATTGCGCACGATTCGACCACTGTCGGGGGTGTAAATACCTGTCAGCAGGCGTAGCAAACTCGATTTGCCGCAGCCATTGCGTCCAACCACCCCCAGAGTTTCTCCCTTGACCATCGAGAAAGAGACTTTTTTCAACGCCGGGAAAGGGGTTTTGTCCGGGATGAGACGGCGTCGCGAAAAATTCAGGCTGACGGCCTCAAGGTCTAGTATATGGCTTGTCATTGAATGACCAGACGGTTGTATGTGGCGTCGTAACGCCTCAGCAGACTGAGAACTATGATTGATACCACAACAGAGAACGCGGCAATACTCAGCAGGGCCAGCCAATCGGGTTGAACGCCATCGAGCAGAACCCGTCGGTAATTGTCGATCAGGTTGGCCATCGGGTTTAAAAGAAACGTATCCCAGCGAGCTTCGGGGATCAACGTCTGGTAACTGTAAAACACTCCCGACGAAAGCATCAGGAGCAATAAACCCGTCGGCACGACAAATTTAAAGTCAGGAAACCATGGTGTTATCGCGGCTACCGACAATGCGGCAGCAATGATCATCCCCAATTGCACGAAGATTACTGGGAGAACGTACCACCAGTTGACAGAGACCGGTGTGCCATACAGCAGAAGGAACAGAAATAATAGGGTAAACACAAAAGTCTGTTTGACCGAATCCTGGAAGACAATGAGGAGAGGGAAAAAGGGTTTTGGAATGCGCAACGAACTGATCAGTACATGACTATCCAATATCGAGGCCGTCGCATTGGCTATTGTTTTTGAAAACCACAAAAATGGAATGGTGCCACAAAGCAGGAAAGCGACGAAGTCTTGCGTACCACGATCAATTAGATAGTTGAAGACTAGATAGAGTACGCATACGTAAAGTGTCGGTTCCAGCACCCACCAGAGATACCCGAGATAGGTGCGTGATGCTTCTGCTTTAAGATTGAGCATCAGTTTGGTTTTGAAAACCTCGTAGATGTTGGACTGTGTGATACCAAGGCCCCCGGTTTGATAGGTTGGTGCGTCGCTAAAAGAGCTTGGCCGGTCGCTCATTTCACGGTTGGTTGCTTACAAACTGGCTTATTGGCCTTTCCAATTCGAGCCGCAGATAGAAAATTGGCAATAAAAGCATGCATTATACTCAAGTCCCGGGTGGCGTAGGAGTACTGTAATCGATTACGTCGAATAGCCTGGATTTTATTGGGTCTGCTTATTGATGTGTTTTGTATGTCTGTTGCTATACCGCTACCGGTGAGCATTGCGGTTGCTCTGGGGATTGAGTGATTTTTCGCATCCACTGTGTTTATCGCATATGCTGGTGATCTTCCTGATGGCTTCTTTGTGGGCGGGTCCGAAGGAGAACAATCCTGGTATGAAGCGAAGGTGGCGTTGATCATGACGGTTTTTGTCGGTTACTTGCTGGGTATCGTGACAGGCCGCCGTATAGAGTCATTGCGTGGGTGGCAATTTCGTGTCTAGGCAGCGCTTATTGGTGGTTATGCCAACGCGCAATCAGGCCGCTTTCATCGAACGGGCCATCGCAAGCGTTGTGGTGCAGTTGGGTGAGACGGATACCTTTGTGGTTGTTGATGGCGGCTCTGACGATGGTACTCACGAGGTACTACATAAATGGCAGTCACGAATAACCAGGGTCATGATTGAGCCAGGAACATCCCAGGCGGAGGCACTTGCGCTGGGTTTTGCAGTCTGCGAGGCGGAGTATGCGTGTTACTTAAATAGCGACGACCTTCTCCTTCCAGGGACAGTTGGCAAGGTGTTGCCTGTTCTTGAACGAGGCACGGCTGATGCTGTCTATAGCCATCGGGTATTGATTGATGAAAAAGACCGCGTCACAGACTTCTGGTCGTTACCTCGACATAACAATTACTTAATGAAGCGATGGGATTACATCCCCCAGGAAACCTGCTTTTGGCGTTACGATGTGATGCAACAGGCCGGTGGTGTAGACCCGGCACTGCGATTTGCAGTCGACTATGACCTTTTCGTTCGAATGATGCAGATCGGAACCTTTAGGCGGTGCAACGATTTCTTTGGTGCCTTCAGAATTCATCCTCACAGCAAGACCGTGCAGCAAAATGAATCTGTTGGGAAACCAGAGGTCGCCGCATTGCAGGCGCGTCATGGCGTGAATATAAAGCCGTTCGATAGGCCTGTTGGTGCACTTTTGCGTGAATGGATCGCATTACGGTCAAAATGGATGCGACGGGAAAGAGGGCGCCTCCAGACCGAGATCAACCGCGTTGTGAGCGCCGTTTCATAAAGTTGTCATGTTGTGTGCAACCATTGCACCTGGTCGGGTCGAGTGCCTCGTGGCGAATGCGCAGATCTGCTCTATTGTGGTGGATCCTCGAATAAGTTGAAGGCGGTTAAAGTCTTTGATCCACGTTGAGGTGGGCGTGTCAACGATCTGTCGCTACAGGGACATCAAAACCGTGTTCGCTGAGCAGAGCATGTTGCCTGGCGAGTTCTAGGTCGTTGTCCATCATCTCCTCACATAACGCCTCTACCGTGGTTGAAGGCGACCATCCCAGATCTTGATGGGCTTGGCTGGCATCGCCGAGGAGGGTCTCTACTTCAGTGGGGCGAAAGTAGCGGGGATCGACCCTGATGATCACGTCGCCCTGCTTAATGCCGGGGCATTTTGAAACATTTACGTTGCTTACGATCGCGATTTCTTCAACACCTGAACCCTCGAATGTCAGCTCAATACCAGCGCATTCTGCGGCCATGCTCGCAAACTCGCGTACGCTGATGTGTTTTCCAGTGGCGATGACATAATCGCGTGGGGTATCTTGTTGAAGCATCAGCCATTGCATTTCTACATAGTCTCTGGCGTGGCCCCAGTCTCTTTTTGAATCCAGATTCCCAAGGTATAAGCATTGTTCAATACCCTGGGAGATGTTGGCTATTCCCCGGGTGATTTTGCGTGTTACAAACGTTTCTCCTCGCCTGGGTGATTCGTGATTGAAGAGGATGCCGTTGCATGCGTACAAGCCGTAAGCTTCGCGATAATTTACGGCGATCCAATAGGCGTAAAGTTTGGCGACTGCATAGGGGCTGCGCGGATAAAACGGGGTCTTTTCTGTTTGTGGGGTCTCGATAACCTGACCGTATAGTTCGGAAGTAGACGCCTGATAAAATCGGGTATGGGATTGCAAATTAAGTATTCGGATGGCTTCTAGAATACGCAGGGTCCCGAGCGCATCAACGTCAGCGGTGTATTCGGGTGATTCAAAACTGACTGCTACATGGGATTGTGCAGCGAGGTTATAGACCTCGTCAGGTTGTGTTTCCTGGATGATGCGTGTGAGATTGCTTGAGTCTGTTAAGTCGCCGTAGTGCAACTCAAAATTCTGATGTGTCTCGTGGGGATCCTGATAAATGTGGTCGATCCGTTCCGTATTGAAAAGTGATGCGCGCCGTTTGATGCCGTGCACTTCGTAGCCCTTCTGGAGTAGAAATTCGGCGAGGTAGGAACCGTCCTGTCCAGTGATGCCCGTGATGAGTGCAGTTTTCAATAGATTTCCCCGAATCGAGAAATGGGATGTTGGTTACAAGCGGCGAGTATACCGAAGCGGCGTGTGCTAGGTCAGTAGGAAGTGGTCACTTGCTCGAAAACCTGGTAGGTCTTCTCTGCTGTCTGGTGCCATGAATATTGTTTAGCCAAAGATTTGGCGCGCTCGCCCAATTTGAGACGCATTGACGTATTGTTGGCCATCGACGCGATGGCATGGGATATAGCTTGTGTATTTTCTGGATCCACAAGGATTGCTGAATCCTGCGCAATGTCGGGCATCGAAGATACTTTGGATGTGACGGCCGGTACACCGTAGTGCATGGCTTCCAACAGCGGTAAGCCAAAACCTTCATATAAGGATGGGTATACCAGGAAGTCTGCGTTTGCATACTGCACTGTGAGTGCCTCATCAGCCAATTCTCCCAGATGGGTTAGCCAGCCCTCGCCTATATACTGCCTGATGGTGGACATTAGCCGTTGGTGTTTCCAGCCACCGCCGCCCACGAGGTGGAGCTGGTGGGTTACATTTCCATTCTGACGGGCATGACGAAAGGCTTCGAGCAAGCGCTCGATATTTTTGCGGGGTTCAAGGGTTCCAACGAACAGTGCATAGGGTGTCTGATTGGCGAGCAGGGCAGTCTTATCGTTGTGTTGAGCTAGCCTGGGCGCGAGGGGCGTGACGGTCACTTTGCGGGCACATTTTGGGTCAAAATCCACAAGGTCTCTTGCTGTTGAGGTCGACACTGCGAGCACCGCGGTTGCCATTTTGATACTAGGTGGCATCAGCAGGCGCTCAAGCGTTCTGGCATATGCCGTCATCGTAAGCGGAACGCTACGCCATACCAGATCGTGAATTGTCACCACGGATGCGATGCCGGGTAAGGCGAGTGGTAGATGATGTCGTGGCGACCAAAAGCAATCGAGTTTGTCTTTGCGCGCCCAACCTGGGTAGGCCGCTTGTGCAAAAAGAGAAGCGGTCTTAGATCGGAAGTGTTTCCCGGTGCGTATCTTAGCGCTCGCGGGTGGGTCGGCGAAGGGTGCGCTGGCATAGAGATAGAGATCAACCCGCTTACGATCGAGTTCTTTTAAGAGCGCGCGCAGATATTGACCTATTCCCGTGTAGGGGTGTTGCAGAGGTCGAGCGTCGATTCCCAGGCGCAAGTGTCAATGCTCCTTTACCAGGTCTGCATCGTTTGATGAATTTTGTGCGTCCCGTGCTGGTGTCAGCATCGATTGGTAGTGTGCGAAGTAGCGTTCGCCCATAACTTTGCCCGAAAACAATTTTTCGTAGCGTTTACGCGCTTGGTTGCCCATGTGCTTGGCTGTTTCTCGATTGTGCCAGATCTGGTCAAGCGCGCGACGCAGCGCTGTATGGGATCCGGGGGGTACGACTAGCCCGGTTTCACCATGAATATTGACATGGCTTGTACCCGAGCCTATCTCCGTACTGATTAATGGGCGCCCATGCCTGGCACCTTCCAGAAGGGTGATGCCAAAGGCCTCAGCGCGCAGATAAGACGGAAAAACTACCGCTATAGCGAGATTGAACAGGTGGTTTTTGACCCGATCAGGCAGGTACCCGGCAAAAGTGACATTGTTTAGGCCCATTTTTTTAGCCTGTTCTTTTAGGTCCTGCTCGATTGGCCCTGAGCCGACGAGTACGAATCTGTAGGATGCGTTGTGCGCTGCCTGGAGAAGAATATGTAAGCCTTTGTAGTAGCGCATGACGCCTACAAAAAGAAAAAAATCCCGACCGTATTGGGCCTCGATCTCGATATCAACTTCTTCTTTCTGGATGTGGCGAGCCGGCAGGTCATTGATACCAATCGGGATGATATTGACTTTGTGTGCATGTCGCGAGAGGACATCACTGGTTGCGAAATAGTTGGGTGATGTACAAATAATACTGTCTACTGACGAAAGGAAACGATTCATCAGGGGACGGTAAGCCCAACCTAAGAGGCGTTGTCTTACGATGTCTGAATGATAAGTTACGACCGTGGGCTTGTTGACGTTGACTGCAAAATGCAGGATATCGGCAAAGGGCCACGGGAAGTGGTAGTGGACAATGTCGGCCCACGCTAACTGCCGTTTGAATTCAGGGACAGCACCCAGCGCGATGCTGCACGAAGCAATCTCCATGTGCTTGCGATTCTGGTATACCGTGCATTCATTGAGATCAATGGGTGCGCTTGCCGGATTGGAGCTTGTGGTGAGGACTCGACTGTCTACGCTTAGCGTTTGAGTATTTAGGCAGATCTGCCTGATCACTTCTTCTAAGCCACCTTGTGTATCTGGGAAGTAAGTTCGATAGACATGAAGTACGCGCACGATATTCTTCAATCTAAGGCGTCGTAGAATGGGGG
>JAYZCO010000088.1:0-72238 GCA_036338285.1 Pseudomonadota bacterium | reverse complement strand
TGCAGGCGGAGAAGAGTAATTGACCGCTTCTCCCCGTGCATTCATCTGGCTCGCGATAATTCTCGCCTTCGGCGTCGGATGTGCTGACGAGGTCGATCTCAACCTTGACCTGAAAGACAACCGACTGCACGCACTGCTCGGCCCGGATGCAAAATTGGAAAAACTGGCCGACGGTTTTATGTTTATCGAAGGACCCGTCTGGCGAGGTGACCAGGAAAATGGATACCTCCTTTTCAGTGATATACCGGCAAACACCGTCTATCGATGGACGCCCGGTGACACCAGGGCCGCAGTGGAAATTCAGCCGGTGCATGATCCTCAGATAGTGACCGGCGCTCAGGGAGGATCAAACGGTCTCATTGAGGATTCGCGCGGCAATCTTGTTCTGTTTATACATGGACTGCGGCGTATTGACCGTCGTACCGAGGATGGCAGCCGTAACGCCATTGCGACGCACTGGGAAGGCAAACGTCTCAACAGCCCCAACGATGGCGTTCTGCATTCAAGCGGGGCCATCTTTTTTACTGATCCACCGTACGGACTGCCAGGTCAAGACGAAGACAAGGCAAAGGAAATACCCACTAACGGTATTTACCGTCTCGACCCGGACGGTTCTGTTGTGCAACTCGCGCAGATGCATCGGCCCAACGGTATAGGCCTTTCCCCGGATGGCAAAACACTTTACGTCGCCAGTTCTGATCTTGAAAAAAAGTGGTGGCGTAAATTCGCTGTCAGAGATGATCTGACGCTGGGACCCGCAGACATGCACTTCGACGCCCGAAAATTGTCCGAACCTGGCGTACCCGATGGCTTTGCAGTCGACCGAGCAGGCAACATCTGGGCCAGTGGTCCTGGTGGTGTCGTCGTCATCGCCCCGGACGGCACCCACCTCGGCACTATTCTCACACCGGAACTGCCAGCCAATACCACTTTTGATCGCGACGAAAAAAACCTCTACATCACCGCGAGAACCGGGCTATACCGACTCACCGGCCTGTGACAAAGACTGAGCAAAAGACACGCCCCAACATTGTATTTGCATTTGCCGACGATTGGGGTCGCTATGCCAGTGCCTACGCCGTCCATCAATCACCAGGAAATCTGAATGAACTCATCGACACCCCCAACTTCGACCGGGTCGCAAGCGAAGGCATACTGTTCACAAATGCTCTGGTCCCCGCGCCTTCATGTACGCCCTGTCGGAGTTCATTGTTATCCGGCCGCTATTTCTGGCAAACGGGCCTCGGCGCAATTCTCGTAGGCGCAGTATGGGATGAGTCGATCCCAACCTTCCCTCTTAGCTTAGAAGCAGATGGCTATTTTATAGGTCACACTTACAAAGTCTGGAGCCCTGGACAGACGATGAATGCACCGATGGGGGGCGTTAGAACAAACTACAACGAAGCTGGTCTCGACTTTAATCAGTTTTCGCACTGGGTAACCCGTCACGCAAGCGACTTCGGTACAGGCACAAACGGTATTGAAAAAGCCAAAGCACACCTATATGAGGAGACCCGGGCAAACTTCCGCCAGTTCCTCAGTGCAAAACCAGACACAGCGCCATTTTGCTACTGGTGGGGTCCCACCAACACCCATCGAACTTGGGAGCGAGGCTCCGGTAAAGCACTGTGGGACATCGACCCCGACTCATTAAAAGGGCGCTTACCCGCTTTTCTTCCTGATGTCCATGATGTCCGCGAAGACGCAGGTGACTACCTAGGCGAATGCCTGGCCGTGGACCACGGACTCGGTGTCCTCATAAAGGAGCTGGAACGAATCGATGAACTCGACCGTACGCTGCTCGTTGTCAGTGGCGATCACGGTATTCCGGGCATGCCGCGGGCCAAGTGCAACCTCTATGACATCGGCTGTGAAGTGGCGCTTGCGATGCGCTGGCCGGACACAGTGAATAAAGGAAGAATCGTTGAAGACTTCGTCAACATCATGGATCTCGCCCCCACCTTCTGTGAAGCTGCCGGAACCCCCGTGCCGCCGTCCATGACGGCCAGAAGCCTGATGCCACTGCTTCAAGACAATCGAAGTGGACAGATCGAGTCGACTCGAGATTTCGTGGTTACAGGCCGCGAACGTCACGTCGCCCATGCACGAGGGGGATTCCTCCCGTATCCACAGCGTGCCTTACGGGAGGCCGACTTCATTTACATCATCAATTTCGAGCCCGACCGCTGGCCAATGGGTGATCCGAAGGGATTAGACGACCTTTCCGCACCTGCGCCGGACTTCCAGAGCCTGATCGATGACACCATGGTGACCTACCGGGATCTCGATGGTAGCCCCACTAAAGCCTGGATGATTCACCATCGGGAAGACCACGACGTGGAACCTTTGTACCAATTGGCCTTCGGTAAACGCCCCCGCGAAGAACTCTATGACCTGCGCAAAGACCCCGACTATATGAATAATATTGCAACGGACCCTGATTACGCCGAAGTTCGTACGCGTATGGAGGCCCGTCTCCTCAGCATCCTAGAGACTGAGGACGACCCCAGACTGATGGAGCAACCCTGCCGTTATGAGTACGAACCCTACGCAGGGCCCGTGGACAAAGCCTGGTTTGAAGGTGCCTTTAAACTCGAAACTGTAAACCCGGATCGTTGACCAGTTACCAGGACTTCCGGTTGCTGGGGCGTCCCGTATTTTACGGCTGGGTCGTGGTCGGTGGATGTTTTTGCATGTCCATTGTTTCAGGCGCATTTTTTTATGCACGAGGTGTGTTCCTGCCTTACATGGCGGATGACTTCGGTGCCAGCCGCCTGGATATCACGCTGGCGTTCACGATCGCGCAAGCGGTTGGCGCTTTAGCCGCACCGATGATCGGGATCCTGCTCGATCGTTTTCACCCCCGCTATATCCTGCTGGGTGGCGCAGTTATGGTCACCACCGGGTATTTCGCCACCGCTTTGGTCCCGTCTTATCTGCACCTTTATCTGATATTCGGTTTTCTATTTGGCGCGGGATGGCGAGCCATCTCCAGCTTCGCCACGTCAAGAGTTCTGGTCCGATGGTTTCGTAAGCGCCGCGGGCTTGCCCTCTCCCTGGATGTGGCAGGGGCCTCTTTTGCAGGCATGATCGTCCCGGTGATCGCCGTCTGGATGATGGCTAACTATGGTTGGCGAGCCGGCTTCGCCGCATTTGGCGTAATGACGATTGCCTTTGTCATCCCCCTGGTCATGTTTGTCATCCACAGAGCGCCTGAAGACCTCGGCTTACAACCTGATGGCGAGGCAGAACCGCCCTCTCAATCGGAGCAGGAGCGCATAAGCGGTGAAGCGCGCATGTGGACAACGCCAGAGCTGCTTCGCATTCCCGCGTTCTGGATGTTGGTCATCGTCTTCAGCGCCATGTTTTGCGTCTGGCAGGGGGTCAACATGCACCTGTTCGGGCACTTCACCAGCAACCGTTTCAGCCCGGAGACTGCAGGTATCCTCCTTTCGTTGATGGGTGCATTTATCCTCGCAGGAAAACCGATCCTAGGCTGGCTGGCCGACCTGCTCGGTGCAAAACCTGCGATTCTGATTGCCCTGGCCTGTCAACTCATCGGCGTTTTTATTTTCTGGTTTGCCAACACCCTCACCCTGTCAGTCCTGGGCGTGATCGCCTATGGTTTCGGCTTTTCATCTGTGACCCCTTTACAGAGCATGGCAACCGCTGCTGTTTTTGGCAGTGCCTCCTACGGACGGGCCAATGGGCTCATGCAACCCTTCATGCTGCCAATCGCTCTGGTGGCATCGCCACTGGCCGCCTGGATCTATGACTCGACGGGTAGCTATACCGATGCGTTTTTGCAATTTCTGGGCATTCTCATCCTGGCTTTGCCCGTACTTTTGCTACTTCGTCTTCGCCCACCACCCAGTAACAAAGGATCTCAGTCCGGGTAGATCATAAACTCAAGCAGATTGCCGTCGGGATCACGCACATAGGTACTCACCGCCGACACGCCACGCCCTCCCACTCTCTCGACAGGCCCTGCAATGACCGCCGCGAGTCCTTTAAGGGTTGCGTCAAGCGCCGCCTGGTCACCCTGCCATACGAAACAGAAATCCCCGCATCCGGGCTTTGCCGCGGGACCTCTAAGATCGAACGTGTCTAATTGCCACAACCTCGGGGCATGAAAGTTGAGTTTATTCGAGCCAAATCCGACCGAATATACGTGCGGTGCCATACTGTCATCTACGGTGCAACCAAGGTGCACATAAAAATCAAGCATCGCATCCATCTGCGCCACTGGAATGGCTGCGTGATCCAAGCCTGCCAACATACCTTACCCCCTCCTCCGATGGGCCAACGAAGACGCGCGATCAAAGATAAGCCTCCTATCAGGATAAGCCCAGAACCTTTAGAACGTGTAGAATTAAGCACGATCCATCACTTTTATCGAGATGAACACAACCCCGATCATCGATTGTCAGGTGCATTGCTATGAACGCAACCACCCGCAACGCCCCTGGGCTGGTGACCTGCATGGTCCCAGAGAAGTCACGGGGGCAGAGATGGTCGCGACCATGGACCGTCTCGGTATTGATGGTGCGCTGTTGGTTTCACCCTGGGCGATGTACAGATTTGACGGCAGTTACGCGTTAGACGTGGGCCGTGCCTATCCCCATCGATTCGGCATTATCAAGCCATTTGATCCACGCCGAGAAGATGTCGCAGAACAGATCAGCGCCTGGGCACAGCACACCGAAACGGTCGGTGCTCGGATCATGATGGGCGCACCCGCGTCGCGACACGTCGATACCCACGGTGTCGACCGAATTCTTAACAGCTGCCGAGCACACCAGCTGCCGGTGAACGTCCTCGCATGGGGAAACATTAAGGCATTTGCCAGTACCGCACGCAGGCATCCGGATGTACATTTGATCCTTGATCACCTCGGTCTTATGCAGCCTTTTGAGCCACCTGTGCCTGAAGCCCCGTTTGCAGATTTAGAACAGGTACTCAGACTCGCGGATTTATCCAATGTCGCGATCAAGATTTCAGGGGCAATGACCCTTTCCCACGAGCCCTACCCTTTCGATGACATATGGCCGTACCTGGAACAAATTATCAATCGTTTTGGTATCGAACGATGCATGTGGGGCACAGACTGGACTCGCGCGATCGAACTCATAAGCCCCGACGATGCCGTCAACGCTTTTCGGGAAACCACCCACTTTAGCGAGCGCGATAAAGCCGCACTCATGGGTGGTAGTCTCGCTGAAATTTACAATTGGCGCCCTGCCCAGCCCTGAAACCCGAACAATCAGAGCAAACCCAGGGCCATGACATCCGACGAATAACGTAAAGGGCTTGCCCAGGTTGAGCAGGAGATCTCTTTTACGGCACCGCTGCCAGAGTCTAGGGCCTCTGATCGCGAAGGTAGTTTACTTATGTTTATCGGCGCGGTCCGTATACATGTCATCCGGGCGTGACTTACGATCAGCACGCCAGCGTGTGACGTCCTTTGCAGCGGAAGCGACGTGGGTGCTATTCCATTCCCCTGCACCGGTCAGAGTCGGTTCTTGGTCACGCAGACCGTCCAACGTCACCTGAGTTTCCAGGTAGCGTTTCAAGGCTTTTTCCGCCTCTGTGCGGATCGTATAAGGTCCAAAATCCACACCTTCCCGGGTCGCAAAAAACCATTCGCCCTCTGAACGGAAATACCGGTCAGATTGAAAGTGTTTTACATCCTTAGTATCACCACGTCGCACGCCTACCTCCACCTAGCGTTTGCAGGCTTTATACCACTTTAGTTTCGCCACAGATATCCATCTCCGGTGGTTCGATAGGTACGCATGAATGTCGGCACGAGATCAATGCCTACAGCGTTCATTTTTTCACTCAGTGCCAGATGCTCCGGGTCATCAGCATGCTGCTGCAGTGCCTTGCCATCCACGCAAGCGGTGACGAAGACCATATCACCCGCGCCGAGCTCGAGTTCACGGTCCGCATCTGAAACAGCCAAACCGCCGCTGTAGATCAGTGTATCTGGTTCGTTTGCCCGACAGTAGGCGATGAACTCAGCCATGACCTCCTGATAGGCCTGACGTTCCGTCGTGCTTGCAAATCGAAATCCGAGTATAACGATGATGGCACCCGCCATCTGTCCCGAACGCTCCGACCTGGCCCACCAGCCAAAATCCGGAATATCAACAAACCGAGTACTCATCACCCGGCGTCGAGTCATGTTCCGTGCACCCATGGTGTCTGTCAACGTCGCATGCGCCGGCCGGGTAACGTGTTTCTCAAGGCTCTGAAGCCCATGGTCATAGCGTTCGAATACAAGCACCTGGTTAGGCGCATCGACATTGATCGCAGCCGCATACGCACTGGTCTCCGGCTCTTCATCATGCGCATCCTGAGCCCGCTTATTCCACTCCATCAGCCATTCATCCACATGGGTGGTCTGAGAACGAACTTCATATTCGACCATGGCAGTCATCGATGTGTTGTCCAAGTCAGACATCCCTTCTCCTTTTGAAATCTGCTTACGAGGAATGCATCGCAGGTTAGCACGAGACTTTTCTTTTCGCTCCTGACGTCGCTAAACTCTGAATGGGAGAAGCAATTTGCCGGAAAACAACGAACGCCAGGTCGTCCTGGCCGTAGACAATCTCGTAACAGAATTCAAGGCGCCAGATGGGATTGGTCGCGCCGTGGATGGTTTGTCTTTCGAATTACATCACGGCGAAACACTGGGATTGGTCGGCGAATCAGGCTGCGGAAAAAGTATTTCCGCCATGTCGATCCTACAACTCATTCCCTCGCCGCCAGGTTACGTCAAAAACGGATCCGCCCGTCTACACAATCGCGATCTCATTGCAATGTCGGATCCTGAGATCCGCAAGGTCAGGGGCAACGAGATCGGAATGGTTTTTCAGGAACCCATGACCTCCCTGAACCCTGTTCTGAGCATCGGCTATCAGATTGCAGAATCCATCCGTCGTCACCTCCACACGAGCCGCAAAACCGCATACACCCGCGCGGTTGATATGCTTGATCTGGTGGGCATACCCGAGCCCAAACAACGCGCCCGTCAATTTCCACATCAACTGTCCGGAGGCATGCGTCAGCGTGTGATGATCGCCATGGCGCTCGCCTGCGATCCTGACGTGCTCATCGCTGATGAACCCACGACCGCACTGGATGTCACCATACAGGCACAGATTCTGGATCTGATAAAGGATCTGCAACGAGACCTGGGCACAGCCGTTATCCTCATCACCCACGATCTAGGCGTGGTTGCCCAAAGCTGCGATCGCGTCATTGTCATGTACGCCGGGCGCAAGATTGAAGAAGCACCAGTGGAAGGGCTCTTTGCGCATCCTGCACACCCCTACACCAAAGGCCTGCTGGCTGCGGTCCCACGCCTGGCTGCTGGCGCCGAGGCGCGTAGCCTCCGTCTACATGAAATTAGCGGCGTCGTTCCGGCGATTACGGCCCCCAGGCAGGGATGTTTGTTCGCACCACGCTGCCACGCAGCAACTGCTCAGTGTCTGAGCGATCGTCCAAAGCTAGGCAGCCACAAAACCGACCACGTCGTCGCCTGCTGGCATGCTCAATCATGAGCGCCGTCCTTAAAGTTAAGAATCTACAAAAGTATTTCACGATCACTGAAGGTCTCTTCCGCCACACAGCCGGCCAGGTGCATGCGGTCGATGATGTCAGTTTTAGTATCAATTCAGGCAAAACACTTGGACTCGTTGGCGAGAGCGGGTGCGGCAAATCTACCGTCGGTCGTACAATTCTCCGCCTTGTCGATCCCACCGCAGGTCAGATCTACCTCAACGGGACCGATATCACAAACATGCGTTTTGACGAGTTAATCCCCTTCCGCAGACAGATGCAGATCATCTTTCAGGACCCGTTCTCCTCGCTTGATCCACGCATGACCGCGGAAGAAATTGTCGGAGAAATTCTCACAGCCCATGATGCGATGTCGAAAGCAGACATACGCACCAAAGTGGTGCAACTCTTCGATAAAGTCGGTTTGCGTACTGACCAACTACAAAACTATCCCCATGAATTCTCCGGCGGCCAGCGCCAGCGGCTCGGTATTGCACGAGCCTTGTCCGTCGATCCGGATATCATCATTTGCGACGAACCCGTCTCCGCGCTGGATGTATCGATTCAGGCACAGGTAATCAACCTGTTGATTGACCTGCAGACCGAGTTGGGTATCGCTTATCTGTTTATAGCCCACGACCTCGCCGTCGTCGAACACATCAGTGACCAGGTCGCCGTCATGTATTTAGGTCGAATTGTCGAAATCGCCGATCGCGACCAGATTTTTCAGGCCGCGCAGCATCCCTATACAGAGTCCCTGCTCGCCGCCGTGCCTGTTCCAGATCCGACCCAACGAAAACCAAAACAGATTCTTAAGGGTGACGTCCCCAGTCCCGTTCACAGACCACAAGGCTGTCACTTTCACCCCCGCTGCCCCTACGTCACCGACAGGTGTAAGTCGACAGCGCCTGATCTCAAATCAATTGCAACGGGGCACAAAGTCGCATGTCACTTAAGATGAGTCGGCTGACCTTAACTTTGTGCTGTTTGTTGACCGCCTGCGGACAACAAGATGACACCCCAAGCACACAAAACACACCCATAAAGGCGACAGCCCAAGGCATTCAATACGGAGGACACCTTCGTATCGGGTTGGCAACCGAACCGACATCCTTAGATGCTGTTCTCGGCCGATCAGGGGGGGATGCATATTACTGGCGCCAGATATTTGATCAGTTAATCGATGCTCACCCTGATCTCACACCGCGACCAGAAACGTCTCTGGCCACGCGCTGGGAAATTTCAAGAAACCCTGATGCCATTACCTTTTACCTGCGTTCCGGCGTTAACTTCCACGACGGCTCGCCATTCAACGCGCAAGCTGTGAAATTCAATATTGAAAGGGTGCTCGATCCAAAAACCCTGGCAACCCCCAGGGCGTCTATGACCGTGATCAAGTCAGTCGATGTAATCGACGATCTGACTGTGCGCTTTAACCTACGCTCCCCGTGGGGTGCCGGGATCAATATGCTGGCCGACCGTGGCGGCATTATGAACTCACCCGCGAAGGTGATCGAACTGGGTAAGGATTATGGTTGGGCTCCAGCAGGAACCGGGCCATTTAAGGTCAACCAGGTAATCACGGGGACGATGGTCCATCTGGTTCGCAACCCGAATTACTGGGGGCGAGATGAATACGGCAATCAACTGCCCTATCTTGATGAGATCACGATCCGCGTCATCCGGGACCAAACCGTCCTGTCATCTGCCCTGCGAACCGGCGAGATCGATATTGCCTATCTGCCCAACAAAGACGTATCCGCATTTTTGCGCGACCCACGATTTCAGATTCGCACCATGGCGGGCGGCGGAGTTGGCGCACTACTTGTATTCAATCTCGCCCAGATCAACGACATAAACCTTCGCCTGGCCATCAGTCACGCAATCGACCCGGCAGTCATCAACAAGGCCATCTTTTTCAACCGCATTGAAGTGGCCGATTCAGGCATGTGGCCGACAGGTGCATGGGCGCACGATCCCGAGGTGATCCGTCCCACCTATGACCCGGTTAAAGCACGCGAATTCCTGGCTGCCTCAGGCACAGAAAATTTCGAGTTCACAGCGGTGACCAATAACTCCGCCACGCTTATTCCTACAGCCGAGATCGTGCGGGCGATGCTGAAGAAAATTGGCATCACCATGCATATCGAAGTGTTGAATGCCGGCGTCGCAACCGAACGCTTTTTTCATGCAGAGGCTTATCCGGTTTATCTCACGAGTTGGAGCAGATATCCGGAACCGGACTGGCTCGCATCTCTTGCTTATAAAAGTGATGGTTTTTACAACGCTGCCAACCTGTCCAGACCCGATGTAGACAATCTGGTTGCCTTGGGTGCCGGCTCCTATGACCTCAAACAGCGCAAGGCAATTTACCATGAGTTGAACTCGCTCATTCTGCAAGAAGCCTGGTTCATGCCGCTGTTGTACTCAACCACCTATGCTGCCGCGCCACTTAAAGTGAAGAATCTGGATCGTCTGATGGGCTGGGACGGCAAGATGTTCCTCAAAGAAATCTGGCTGAAGCGACCCTGACGCCATGTGGACCTATCTCATCAGGCGCATCCTGCAGATGATTCCGGTCCTCGGTCTTATCACATTTATGGTCTATGCCCTGATGCTGGCCATACCCGGTGATCCTGCACTGGCTCTGGTAGGCCCGGGGGAATCCCTGGATGCTGAGCAGCTTGAAGCGGTACGCAAAGAGCACAATCTCGATGAACCGGTCATTGTTCAATATGGCATTTGGGTGGGCAAGGTACTGCAAGGGGACCTGGGGCGTTCCACGCAAAACTACCGCCCGGTCGCCGAAGAACTTGCAACACGCGCCCGTGTGACCCTGCAGTTTGGTCTCATCGCCTGGATCCTGGCCATCCTCATCGGTGTGCCCGCTGGAATCCTCTCTGCTGTTTACCGCGGTAAACCCATAGACTATGTCGCGACCATCTTCTCTATTACCGGAATTGCCATACCGAATTTTTGGTTAGGCATCATGGCAATCCTGCTGTTCGGAGTTACGCTGGGCTGGTTACCGACCCAGGGCTACGTCGATATCTTTATCGACCCGGTAGAAGGACTGCGGCACATGGTGCTGCCCGCTTTTGCACTCGGTATTACCAGCTGGGCTCTGATCATGCGACAGAGCCGTTCGGCCATGCTGGAAGTGCTGGCGCAGGACTACGTGCGCACCGCAAACGCCAAAGGCTTAGGCAAACGTCGCGTGATCGGGATTCATGCGCTGCGTAATGCACTTCTGCCGGTAGTCACCGTTTTTGGCCTGCAAACGGGTCGTATCTTCGCCGGTTCGGTGGTCATCGAAACCCTCTTTGGTATTCCGGGTATGGGTCAGTTCATGGTGCAAGCCATATTTGCCCGGGATTTCATGTCTGTACAGGGCGCTGTACTTCTGATGGCCCTGGCCGTGCTTTTCGCCAACCTGATGACTGACCTTTGTTATGCGTGGCTCGACCCGAGAATTCGCTATGATGACTAGACACCCCGGCATCGAAGCCTGGGTCAAGGTCATGCGCATTCCACACGCTGCATTCGGTGTGATATTTATCTCTTTGACGATTGGGGTTGCGCTCCTTGCACCCTGGATCGTCCCCGTCAACCCGGAGGATATGGACTTCGACCATCTCCTGTCGGACATCACTGCATCGCACTTACTTGGCACCGATCAATTAGGTAGGGACACACTGGCACGACTGATTTACGGCGCGCGCATCGCACTGATCGTGAGTCTTGGCGCGATTGGTTTAGGCGTGGCCATTGGTGTACCGCTTGGTCTGATTGCAGTCTACTTCCGCGGGGTGGTCGACGATGTGATCATGCGCGTGATGGATGCGCTGGTCGTGTTCCCCAGCCTCCTGATCGCAGTGGGTTTAGCTGCAGCACTGGGCGGGTCACTTTCGACCGTGATCCTGGCAATAGGCATCGCTAACGTTCCCTGGATGGCCAGAGTGATACGCAGTCAGGGCTTATCAATCAGAGAACAAGACTTTGTCGCAGCAGCGCTGGCTGGAGGGGTAAGCCATACCCGCATCATTTTCAAACACATACTTCCAAACAGTGTGGCACCGGTCATCGTCCAGAGCACCTTATCCATGGGTTATGCCGTATTGACCGAAGCTGCGCTGGGATTCATAGGTGTCGGTATCCAGCCGCCAACCCCCACATGGGGCAACATGTTACAACAGGCGTTTCCAATGCTTGAACAACAGGCGCTCCTGTCCATTGTTCCAGGGGTGGCGATATTTCTCCTGGTGTTGTCCTTCAACTTCGTTGGCGATGCGCTGCGCGATGTCCTTGATCCACGCCTGAAGGGCGTTATTCACTAGGTCGGCCTTCTTACACTATCCTTATTGGCACCAAGCCACACCTGCGTTAGCCCTCCGGGCATGAGCGTTGGGTAAAAGCGCCTGTAAAGCCTGTGTTTGCAAAATGCGGTTGAACTTGCTCGGTCACAACGTCAGGCCAATAAGCCAGTTCAGGTGGGCTAAGACAGACGCTAACTGGGTTGCCACGGGCCATCTACGTAAATGGCTTCATCATTGCCCGGCCAGGGTGGCATGGTCTGCCCAAGCACAGTCAAATCGGTTATACCCGTATTTTTTACCTGAAAGGCTGTGCCAAGTGGGATGCTAAGGCTATCCCCGGCCGAAATTTCAACTGTCAGCGTTTCGTCAGCGTTTTTGCGCCACATCTCGCCCTTACCTGCCAGAACGAACCAGATTTCATCTACCGTCTGATGACAGGTTGCGCGAATGGTCTGGCCTTTAAGAATTGTGAAGTGGCCCATACTGCCACGGCAAACCGAGCCCAATACTCTTACTTGCGATCCATCCGGCGCAATTTCATCTACATCCGACGTCAGACGGCGATCGTTATCAGCGATACCCATGAGTCTACCTCTCACCTCATAGCGGTCGTGGCATCAGTCTAACGTGCTTGCATTACTGAGGTTAATACCGGGGAAAAGCGTACCGATCGAAACATCCGTGCATCTCATCTTCCCGTCTTTAACATCCCTAAATGCCTCTACCGTTTTTTTTCTTCTACGCTTGACGAATAACTTCTAGATAGCTTGACGATTAACTCATAGAAGCGGAACATCTCAAGAAGTCTCGATTAAATTGGCTTGTAAAATTTCGCTCTCATAAGCCATAAGCGGCTTCACCGTAAGGGGTATTTTTATGCTTAAAGTGATATTTCTACTTGTAAGTATTTCGTTCACTTATTTCTTGTCTTTTACTGCTTCAGGTCCAGCCTACGCAGAATCAGCCAGCACATCCTCATTGCTCGAAGAAATTGTCGTGACCGCCCGTCGACGTGAAGAAACTGCGCAGGAGGTACCGATTCCGATCAGTGCCTTCTCATCAGAGCAGCTGACCGAACGCGGCATCACGGAAATCAAAAACATCGAACAAATTACACCCAACCTTGACTTCCAGAACAGTGCCGTAGCCCGAGGCACCGCGCAGATCTTTCTGCGCGGCATCGGCCAGGTTAACTGGGGTCCAACACAGGATCCGAAGGTGGGCACCTATGTAGATGGCGTCTATCTCGGAAGGCCGCAGGGTGGGGTGTTCGACCTATTTGACGTTAACCGAGTTGAGGTTCTCAGAGGACCACAGGGCACGCTTTTCGGGCGAAATACAACGGCCGGGCTCATCCAAGTCATCACCAACAATCCCGTCGATACCTATGAAGCAAAGGTCCAGGCCGGATTCGGCAACGATGGTCAAGTTTCCACAGATGCGGTCATAAACGTGCCCATCATCGATGGCGTATTGGCGGGCCGGCTCGCCGTTCAGACGCGGCGGGACGACGGTTATATGCGAGACATGAGCGGTCGTAAGTGGAATGAAACGGATTCGCGAAGCGCGCGCGGAAAGCTACTTTGGTCGCCTAACGACCAGTTGGAAATTATGCTCTCGGGAGAGTGGTTCTCTGCCGACGAGTCATCCGGCCTTGGTAAATGTATTGGCGGGGTACCAGGAGGCGCCCAGGGCTTGAACCTGTTTACGGCCGTGTTTGGGCGACTCGATGACCTTGCTCGAGCGTGCACAGCGAATAGCGATTTCTACCGCTCCAATGACAATGACCCCAATCACTCGATCCAGAAAGTCAGAGGCGGGACGCTGAATATCGACTGGGATGTCGCAGGCATGACTTTCAGCTCGATCTCTGCCTATCGCGAAATCGATGACAACAACGGTTCATGGGGGTGGGGCACTGACTTTGTTGGAGAGCCTTCGAACAGCATCGAGGTTTTGGGAGAAGAGTCTTCGCCTTACGAACAGCTTTCACAGGAGTTTCGCATTTCTGGATCGAGTATGGACGACCGGCTCACCTGGACTGCAGGCATTTATGGGTTCCGTGAGAGTGGGACAAGTTTTTTGAATGTACCTTTCTGGGAGGCCGGTGCACTCGGTAATCCCCCGCCTGACCCTGCAGATGCACCATTGTTTTATGCCCCATTTTTTCCTGGTGTCACGTTCGGGCAATTTGCTACGGGGCTGGCGTCTGATATCAGTCGTCGACAGGAACTTCATGCCACCAACAAATCCTGGGCTGTGTTTGCCGAGGGTACATACGATGTGACGGATAAGTTATCGATCACTGCCGGTTGGCGCTGGACAAAGGACACCAGGACCTTCAAACGTGGCCAATTTACCTCGGATGGTGCTTTTGATCCGACCAATACCTGCCCAGGCAATCCAGTCGACCCGGTGACCGGGGCGGTGACAAATAGTTATTGCACCCAGACGCTCAACTACAGCGAACCTACCCCGCGCATCATCTTCAATTATAACCTTGCCGAAGACGTGATGGTTTATTTGAGCTTCTCCAAAGGGTACAGCTCGGGTGGTATGAACGGTGATATCAGAATGAGACCGTTTGCGACAGAGATCTCTGACAATTGGGAAGCAGGCATCAAGGGCCGATTTTTCGACGGTCGTCTGCAGTTCAATGGCACGGTTTTCCGTACAGACTACGAAAATCAGCAGATTACGGTGAGCCGCTTGATCAACGGACAACCAACGGCCGACCTGATCAATGCGCAAAAAGCCACACTGGAAGGCCTAGAGTTTGATCTTGTCGCCAATCCAATCGCGAATCTCTTCGTCACGATGTCTTTTGGCATGATCGAGGGTGAGTACGACGAGTTCACCACGATCGATGAGGAGTTCGATCCGGTTACCTTAGTATCCACCGAGACGATTAACGATTTCGGCCACCTGGAGTTCATCGGCGGGGCGCCGATGACTGGGAGTGTCAATCTTGCCTATCAGTTGAACATAGACAGGGGGGGGTCCGTTACACCAAGTGTCGGCTGGTCTTATCGGGATCGGACCTACAATACGTTGCGACGCCTAAAGTCTTCCCGGCAGGGTAAGTACGGAATTCTAGATGCACGCATCGTGTGGGCGTTGCCTAACGATCGCACCGAGATTGCAATCTGGGGTACGAACCTGTTGGATCGAGAATACTATCGAGCCGCGTTGGACCTGCCCAATCTTGTCGATGCCGATGGCAACACCACAGCGCCGGATGGGAGTCCGATCGGCTCTGATCTGGGTACGACAACGATTTTCCCGTCCGAGCCGATGAGAATGGGTATCACGTTTACTCACCGCCTGGGTTCTGATGGCTAGGCTGGCTACAATTAATCCATGACCAAGGCGGCAGTCTTATGACTGCCGCCCCTACCCGATCTAGAAATTGGCCAATAACACAAACGATAGCTGAAAGTTCTATGACTGATACTCCGCCTGATGATCCTTTGATCGCCTACCTCACCGAAAATCCGCCAGCGGACGTCTTTGAGTTCCGGCAGATACTTGACGGTTTTTCCCTTGAGACGAACACCGATTTACCCGAAATCGGTGCATCAATCGATGATGTTGTCATCGACGCCTATGAAAAGCAGGACCTCACCGTCGACATTCATCAACCCAGGGGGGAAGGTCCTTTTCCGGTCCTCATTTACCTGCACGGTGGCGGTTGGGTACTGGGTAGTCCTAAGACCCATCGGCGTCTGGGTTTTCGCTTCGCCGAGGCAGGTTTTCTGGTATTCAACGTGCATTACCGACTGGCACCAGAATATCCGTTCCCGGCGGCATTCGAGGACAGCGTTCGTGCTTTGGATTGGGTCATCGAAAATGCCCCAGGATACGGCGGGGATATAGATCGGCTTGCTATGGGCGGTGACAGCGCAGGTGGCAATCTAACCGCAGCCGTCGCCGCCCATGCTGATGCGGCGTCACAGTTACGCTCGCTGCTACTCATCTACCCGGCCCTTGATTTCGCTAATATGGACGCCGCAGACGGTGCCCTACCCGGGACCGATATCAATCTGACCAGCATGATGGTCGACTCCTACATCGGCCACGCCCAGAGTGTGCTGGAGCTGGATTCGCGCGTAAGCCCGATACACGCAGCTGAACACCTGACTGAAGCGCTCATCACCTGCGGTACTGCGGACGGGCTCATCACCGAGTGTCGACAACTCGAAGAGAAGCTGACCGCGCACGGTATACCTTTTGAGACAGACTACTATGAAGGGATGCCCCACGGCTTCTGTCAGATGGAAGAGATGTTTCCCCAGGCGCGGCAAAGCATAGAACGGATGATCGCCTTCCTGAATCGAACCTTAAGCTGACTCTTCTGGCGCAATTGCAACGGATTTGACGATTGCAAAACACGCCATGCCTTCGCGCAGACCTAAGCGGCGAACTGTCCTGTCGGTAACGCGTGCAAGCAATCTGCCCGCTTGAGTACGCACGGAAACCATCGCACCCGCCGGGTTCTGAGCAACCACCTGTTCGATCTCCCCAGGGAGCACATTCATAGCAGATAGATTTTCGGGCTTGCTCGTCGCCAGCAGCACTTCGTGTGCAGGTATACGAAGACGTATGTGCCCGCCAACTGCCGCCGATACGGTGGGCGCGAACAGGGTTGCTCCATGGGCATCCAATTCCGTCAGGCCGTCGTCGTGATGCACGACAACGCGTGCTTCGAGCACAGCACCCGCGCCATGCCGGCTGACCGACGTGAGTTCAGGGTCTGCAAGCACTTCAAGTGCAGGCCCTTGCCGTACCACTCGGCCCTGATCCATCACCACAACCGTGGTGGCAAGTCGGGCAACTTCTGTCGCAGAGTGGCTCACATAAAGCACAGGCACATCCAGCTCATCACGCAGTCGCTCAAAATACGGCATGATCTCGGCTTTGCGCTGATCGTCCAGTGCTGCCAGGGGTTCATCAGCCAACAAAATGCGCGGACCGGCAAGAAGCGCCCTGCCAAGGGCAATTCTCTGCCGTTCACCTCCGGAGAGATTGAGCGGCCGTCTCTCAAGCAGGGCCCCGACACCCAGTAGTTCAACGATGTCATCAAATACCCGCCCCAGGTCTTGCCTCGGTGCAAACCTCGACCCATAAAGCAAATTCCTGCGTACCGACAAATGAGGGAAGAGTCTTGCCTCTTGAAACACATAACCTACCCGTCTTTGATGGCGGGGTACCGAGACACCTGCCTTAGTATCAAGCAGACAGTCCGCGCCAATCGAGATATTGCCTGCGGCTGGCTTAATCAGACCGGCAATGGCGTGAATCACCGTGGTTTTACCGGCGCCTGAAGCACCATACAACACGGTCAGCCCGGCAGGCGCCGTGAATTCAACGTCTAAGGTGAAGTTCGTTAACGGGTGGCTGATGGCTACCTTCAGCATTATCTGTCCTGCATCCGGCGTGCGACTGCTGAGGAGACAAATTCAGAGATAAGCAGTGCCGCCATCGACACAATGATCGATACGACCACAAGTCGCATTGCTGCACCCTCTCCGTCAGGGGTCTGCATAAAGGCATAAATCGCAGAAGCAACGGTCTGGGTTTGTCCCGGAATGTTCGAAACAAAGGTAATCGTTGCCCCAAACTCCCCCATGGATTTGGCAAACCCAAGCAGCACGCCCGCAATAATACCGGGAACAATCAACGGCAGTGTGATCGTCGCAAACACCCAAAAGGGCGAAGCGCCCAATGTTCCCGCCGCCTGTTCGAGCCTGGTATCAACCGCTTCAATGGACAATCTCATTGCCCGGACCATCAGCGGAAACGCCATGATCGCAGCGGCTAAAGCCGCACCCGTCCAACGAAATGCAAACACAATCCCCCAGTCATTCAGTACATGACCAACCACCCCCTGACTGCCAAACGTGAGCAACAGCAGATAACCGGTCACCACAGGGGGTAATACCAGAGGCAGATGCACCAAACCATTCAGCAGTTGTTTACCGGGGAAGTGCCAACGTGCAAGGGCATAGGCAACAAACAGTCCAAACGGCAAGCTCGCCAGAGTTGCCACAACCGATACTTTCAATGAGAGGCCTACCGCCGCCCATTCCTGTGGTCCTAGCCAATCAACCATCAACCGCCACCATTTTAAATCCCTGCTTGCGAAGCGCCCTATGCGCCTGCACACCGCGCAGATACGCCAGCAACAACGAAGCATCCGGATTGTTTCGCCCGGCGATCAGAGCCACCGGATACACAATCGATGGATGCAGACTTTCATCGAACCGCCCAACCACACTGACTTCCGGCTCTGCAAACACATCGCTGGCATAGACAATCCCAAGCGGGGCCTCCCGGATTGCGACAAGCGCAAGCGCCGAGCGAACATTGTCAGTCTGAGCCACACGCATACGTACGGCTTGCCACAGGCCCAGTGACTTAAGCGCCGCCTTGCCGTACATACCCGCTGGCACGGCATCTACCAGCGCCATAGCCAGGGAACCATTGCCCAGCATCGCCTGCAACGGCAGGGTCGCATCGAGATTTCTGGGTGCCCATACGCCGGCCGGAGCGATCATCACCAACGAATTACCCGCCAGATCAAACCGACTTTGATCGTCTATCAAGCCGCGCTCCGCTAACCTGTCCATCCATGCGACATGCGCTGATATAAACAGGTCAGCCGGGGCGCCATGTTCAATTTGTCGAGCGAGGATCGATGACCCTGCCAAGGACACTGTTACTTCAACCCCAGTCATCTCCTGAAACGACTGCGAGATATCTTCCAGCGCATTTTTCATACTAACCGCCGCAAACACAGTCACGTCAGCCTGCGCCGGCATCGTCAGAAAGACACTCACCATCACGCCGATTGCGCAGCCGCGGCAGCAAATATTGGGTAGAAATCCTGGCATGCATGGTCACGTTAAATTGAGGTCTGGAATATCGCATACGCCTCATTCTTTGCATAGCGCCGCGGCTTTGGACATTTGATATTCCTCCGTCTTGACCACTCAGCCTGCTTCCGCAATGATCACCGCGAGGAGGGTACATCATGGATATTTCACAATACGGGACGTCGGCTTACGTCGACCCAATTATGGCGGACGCTGAAGAATTCGGACTCTTCAAACATTTCGCCGAACTCGAAGCCTATGGCATGACCGTCGTTCCACCATCAACAATGCGCATCGCTGCGGATTTCGCCGAACGCCTGCGCAACGCGATCCTGCGCACCTGCGAATCTCGCAACGACGTTGAAATCGGTGACTATCGCACGGCCAGCCCACCCATGGAAAAGGTACGCTCAAATACCTGGCATCTGCTGGAACAGGATGAAGTCTTTGTCGAAGCAGCCATCAATCCGGTACTGCTGACATTGGTACGCTGGCTACTCGGACAGAGCGCTGTATTTTCAGGGCAAACCTGGATTATCAAAGGGCAAGGTGGTTACAGCCTCGGTCTGCACAGCGATTCACATGGCATACCCCCCGGCGCAGGACATATTGCACATATGTGCAATGCTTCCTGGTTATGCACCGACTACGAAAGTGCAGATGACGGACCCACGGTCTTTGTCCCGGGTAGTCACCACTACGGTCGTGCAACCCTGACCCATGAAACAAACCTGGAAAACACGCCTTTCAAAACCTTTCCGCTGATTGGCGAGGCAGGCTCTCTCGCTATCTGGAACGGCGCGGTATGGCATGGCTCGGTCGCTCGCACAAAACCAGGTCTTCGAGTGACCCTCGTCCAAAATTATATGCGCAGCTACATGCGACCGCAGCACGAATACGACAGAGATACCTCACCGCAGCTGCTGGAAAAACACCCGGAGCTTGCAAAGTTGATTGGTCACCCACTCTACCCGTATCTGGATCCGCAAAATCCAGATCCGTCGCGCATCGCCCCCTTTATGCTTGCAGGTCAAGACCCGTACGCCTAACCCAGATGTCGTCGAATACAATGCTCCGTTAGCAACGGCATTTTCGCACCAAAGGCGTTATGCTCCGATCATCATTTAGGAGCGCATCATGCAGGTAGTGAACAGTGTTTATCCGAGCGAAGAACAGTTCAAGGGGTTTTCACAACCCGGTCCGGACGGGCCCATCTATATGGTAAATCTACTCAAGTTCAAGGCGCATGCGGAGTACGCGGACGGGCGAGAAACAAGCCTTACAGGTGCCGAGGCATATGGGCTCTACGTCACCGGAGTCAACAAGTTACTACGGGAAGTCGGTGGAGGCGGTATGTTTCAGGGAAGGGTTGAGCGTCTCATGCTGGGTGAGGTAGAAGACCTTTGGGACAAGATTGCGATTGCCATGTATCCCTCAAGGGCTGCAATGATGCAGATGATGCAGTCGCCAGGCATGCAGGACATCTCGATTCATCGAGCGGCCGGGCTGGCAGGCCAACTCAATATAGAAACAACGGACGCAACAGGCATCTGGCTGGGCAGCGAACTGTCTTGAAAGCGATCGTCTAATTCTTATCTGCTCGCCAGGGAACGCAAACGCCAGGTTTGCATATCGACCAACCCTATTTTTTGCATAACGGAAAATTGAGCTGCATGTAGGCAAGAGACTCATACCTGCAACCCTTCAGCAGGACAGCCTATCTGCTGAAACCATCGATGCCTGGGTAGCCTGACTGATTTTTTTTCACAACGCGTGTAGTCTCAGTGTTCGCCTGAAGGGAGATATGATGAAACAAACGCTGTCACGCAGACGCCTGCTGGCGTCTATGTCTGCTGCCTCCATGACACCAGTGCTGTCTTTAAGCGGGTGTGCAAATTCCGATGATATTGCAGATCTGATTCTCATCAACGGCGAAGTGCATACGGTCGATGACAACGATCGCCGGGGCGAAGCCATCGCCATCAAGGCAAATCGCATCATGGCTGTCGGACGAACAAAAGAAATAAAAGCCTTCAAAGGGCCAAACAGCCGCCTGATTGATCTGCAGGGCAGAACCGTACTTCCTGGCATCAATGATTCGCACCTGCACCTTCTTGGTGCAGGTGTTCACCCGCTCTTCTCTCTGGACCTGTCGTTTCCTAACGTTAAATCCATCGCCGATTGTGTCACCCAAGTCGCCACGGCAGTAAAAGAGGTATCTCAAGGAGAATGGATTCAGGGTCGCGGCTGGGACCAACCTTACTTTACAGAGGGCAGAGCACCGACCGCAGCCGACCTGGACGCTGTGAGTCCAGATCATCCTGTGGCTTTGACTGAATTCTCAGGCCATGCTCTTTGGGTTAACAGCAAGGCAATGACCGTTGCCGGGATCACCGCAGATACGATTCCACCCCCAGGTGGCGTGATTGTAAAAGATGAAAAGGGACAACCTACCGGTCTGTTATTTGAAGCCGCCGCATGGATGGTTCGCGATCACATCCCCGCGCCAACATCCGAACAAAACAAAACGGCGCTCCGAGCAACAATGCAGCAGTTGATCGAACGAGGCATCACAAGTTGCACAGTGCCAGGACAATCGCCTGAGATTCTGCAACAGATGAATGAACTTGCCCGCGAGACTTTCGATGCGAAGATACGCATCACCGGTCTCGTACGCGCGCCCGATTCTTTGGTGGGTTTGCAGGAAACCCTGTCAGCCTTCTCAAAGCTCGAGGCTAAAGACCCACTGTGGTTCCAGTTGCCCGGCGTAAAGATATTTGGTGACGGAATTCCAACGGGCAACAAAACAGCCTGGCTACACGAGCCTTATGAAGGCGGTGGCAACGGGAGTCTGATCGTCAAAGGCGAGACCGATGACGAACGTGTCGCAGAAATAACCGCGATGATCGATCTTGTCCATGGACGCGGTCTGCAAATCGGCACCCACGTGACCGGCGATAAGAGTATTGACACAGTGGTCGAGGCATACGTACGGGCACAAAAGGCAGGTGGACGTCCAACCCCCAGGCATTACATCATCCACGGTGACCTGGTCTCTCCGCAGACGCTGCAAACAATGGCAACACACGGCATAGGGGCTAACTTCAACCCGGAGATCAAATATCTCATTGCGGATTCGCAGATTGCCGCGATTGGTGCCGCTCGGGCAGCCTACGAATGGCCCTATCGTACGGCATTCGATGCAGGCGTTGTCGTCGCCAGTAGCTCCGATGGGCCTGTAACAGAGGGGAACTGGTTGCAGGGAATCGCGACCTGCCTAGAACGTAAAGGGAAACAGACAGACAACGTGTCCGGGTCAGAACAGCGGATTTCTCTGGATGAAGCTATCCGTAGCTATACGTGGGCAGGCGCCTGGCAGGACCATGCGGAGTTGTACAAGGGTTCCTTGCAGACCGGATATAGCGCAGACATTTGTATATTGGACGAAAGAATCAGCACAGCCGCGCCAGAAACCTACGCAAATTCGAAAGTCGCCATGACCATTATCGATGGTCGGGTCGTTCACGACACCCTCGGGGCGGATTGAGCGACTAAAAATGATGCAATTCAACCCTGCCGATTCCAACAAAGCGAAGACCTTAACCCGGCAGCAAATTGAGCATTTCAATCTCGAAGGTTACATCGCACCTTTAGCCCTCTACGATGACCACGAAGCGACGCAACAACGAGACTACTTAGACGGACTTTTGCGGCAGTTTTTGCGGGATGGCCGCGACCCATACGACATCAACGAATACCATCACCTGTGCCAGGGCATCTACGATATCGTCACACACCCTCGACTGTTGGACTACGTTGAAGATTTAATCGGTCCAGACATCGTTTTGTGGGGATCCCACTATTTCTGCAAGATGCCCGGTGATAAGCGCACAGTCCCTTTCCATCAGGATGCCGTGTACTGGCCTTTCCAACCGGCTAAAGCAGTCACTGCATGGATCGCCATTGATGAGGTACATCCCCAAGCCGGGCCCATGTGTTTCCTGCCGGCAAGCCATTTGCAAGGGCGGCTGGAATGGCAGAGACGCAGCGAGGAGGTGGTGCTGGAACTTGAAGTAAAAAACCTCGATCAATTCGGCGATGCACACCCACTCATTCTCAAAGCCGGACAGTTGTCGCTGCATACTGACCTGCTGGTGCATGGCTCTGCTGCAAATTCATCAAGCCATCGTCGCTGCGGATTTAAGGCCCGATATGTCCCCAGCAACGTCTGGGTAAAAGATGAGAAACACCTGGGCTGGACCCGATCCGCGGTGATTTGTCGTGGTACGGACCCATCAGGACGCTGGCCCGATAATCCCCGACCGGACCGGGAAGAATTTGGCACAAAAGCCCTCGGTGATACGGCCGTTTAACGAGCAGCGAGCGGAACAGTACCCGTCACATCGTCAATAACAAGCGCCGCAATCTCGTCATCACTGAGCCCGACTTCTTCGGTAAGAACTTCGACAAGATGCTCTCCCAACAGCGGCGCGCGCTGCACTGGAGGCGCTGGCGCATTTCTGAATCGGTAGGGCTGATTAGGGTAGTTTTTAACACCCAGACCAGGCCGGTCCTGAGGCAGGAAAAACCCTCGTCCGTTGAGTTGCGGGTCATCAAGGAGTTCGGGCCCATTCAAAACAGCACCTGCGCCAATACCGGCATTTTGTAACCGGTGCCAGAGCACTTGTTTATCCTCTCCAGCACACCATTTACCCAGTGCTGCATCGATCTCGTTATGCCGTGTACGGCGTTCGTCTAAACCCCAATCCCGCCAGCTGTCCAAACCCGCCTGATCACACAAGATGCGCCAATGCGTATCTTCTTCACAACTGATGGCCAGCCATCCATCGGCACACGCATAGATGCCTTGCGGTGCAAAATCTCGATGTTGATTACCCTGTCTACCCAGCTCCTCTCCCGTCACCGAATACGCCGCCACCTCGTCGCCAAGATATAAGTTACACGCTTCGGTCTGACTGAAATCAATATGCTGACCATTTCCTGTTAAAGCACGATGATGCAACGCCGCGGCCACGATCGTCGCACCCATGACCCCTGAGTAGAGGTCACCACCCGTCATACCGGTATACAGGGGCGCTCCGTCCAGATAGCCAGTGAGGGACGATATACCCGACATCTGCTCTGTCGACATACCGAAGGCAACATAATCCCGCCACGAAACCTCAGCGCCATAACCAGAAAGCGAGATCATGATGAGATCCGGTTTAATTTCTCTGAGCGTGTCATAGTCAAGGCCAAAATCTGCCATCACTCTGGGTGTGAAATTCTCAACGACAATGTCTGCCTTACCGATCAGCGTTTTAACCGCCTCGACACCCCGCGGGTCCTTGAGGTTCAGCGTGACGTCACGTTTGTTTCGGTTCACCCAGTTAAAGTAGGGAGAAGCCTCCCAATCAGGCAAACCGTCCTGGTCCTGGGTGCCACTGCCGCGCCAACCATCAATGCGCTGAATCGACTCCACTTTGATCACGTCTGCACCGGCATCAGCCATGATCTGAGCGGCGACAGGACCGGCAAAAAACATCGACAGGTCCACCACCCGAATTCCCTGTAATGGATGGTTTACAGAACGCGGCATCGGCACCTTTCCTAACCGAGGCGGGGCCTCCTCATTGGTTGCATTATCGAACTGTTCACGATCCGCATCCAAAACGGGTGCTGCAGTTGGTTTGAGTGTGACCGCACTGGATTTAAACGGTAATCCAGGTACCGTCACCGTGTATCCACTCATAGATTCAAGTTCACAAAAAAATTCGCGTTCGATGTGGGGTTGCAGATCAAGCAACTCACCGATCGTCGGCACCAGGCCAAAGGGAACCCGGTGCAATTGCGCTTCGTGGAAAAGCTCGGATGCACTGCGGCCTGCCAGTGCTTTACTGAATATTGCACGCAGCTCCTCCAGGCGCGAATCCGGTGTAAACAAGGAAATTCCTGCATAATATTCATCGTGGGCAATATCCTGCCGATCAAGAAACTCACACAGCAGTTCCCATTGGGCCGTTGTCAGCGCGTTAAGACCAATATAACCGTCCGTCGTCGGCAACATATATCCTGCACCAGCACCAGAACCCACGCTCGAATAACGTTCTGCGACTAATCCTCTGTATTCATACAGCAGCGTAGGGATACTCGCACCTGCCAGCGTCGCTTCCTGCACACTGACATCGACATGATCACCAACACCGTGCTTACGTCTTGAATAAGCGGCAAGCAGTGTCGCTGCCGCGGCATAGGCCCCTGTCAGGGTTTCCGTCACCTGGCCTCCGGTTTGCAGGGGCTCACGCTCTGGTATTCCACAAAGCTGACTCCAACCACCGACCGCGCAGTTGATGAGATGATTGCTCCTGTACAACGAGTGAGGGCCAAAGGAACCAAATCCGCTGATCGTCGTCAGGATCACACCCGAATTGATTGCGGCCAGAGTCTCATAGGCCAGCCCCCTCTCCCGCAAAAGCTCGTCAGACCCGGAGGCGATCACAATGTCGAAATCTGCAACGAGCGCATAAAGCCGGTTGCGATCGGCCTCGTCTTCGACGTCCAAGACGATGGACTGCTTGCTGGTGTGAAAAAATTCGAATTGGGCACTGGAGTTATGGCCCTCAATCACCGGAGCAAGACGACGTGATTGATCACCACCCGCGGGTTCTATCTTGACCACTGTCGCGCCCAGATCAGCCAGCAGCTTTGCGCAGAACGACGCGGCGATGCCATGGCTTAAATCCAGAACCTTAAGGTCGTTCAACATATGTTTCCCTTGTTCGCACCCTGTCACCTGGGGCCCGGCCAAGCTTACCGGAAAAACCAGTTTTGCGACCACAAGCATCCATTGCCTGAAAATCCGCCTCATCTCTCTTTAAGGTCGGGCAACCAGTAAAGCCTAAGACCAACGCCCCAGGCACACCCATCGAGCCTCGCACAAGGGTGATAGGACAACTTATCGATGGGGAAACTCGTGCACCTTGAAAGATAAGCCACGCTCAAGGGCAACAAAAAATCTACGATCACGGTTCACGTTTGCAAGACTAACCTCGCATCCACCGATACTATGGGTGGCTCATTTAGGAGGAGGGAGCATATGGTTTGGCAGCCAGAAATCGATGAGATTAATCGCCGGGTCGAATTCGCTGGGAAGATGGGCGGACAAACCGGCGTCGACGTCCAGCATGGCCGAGGCAAACTCACGATACGTGAACGTCTGGATCTATTTTGTGATGAGGGCTCGTTTCAGGAGATCGGCAGGATGGCTGGCGCAGCCACCTACGAAGACAACGAACTGGTCGATGTCCGGCCATCAAATACCATTATAGGCACATGTGCACTGAACGGCCGGAAAGTCGTACTCAATGGAGGTGATTTTACCGTGCGCGGCGGGGCCGCTGACGCGGCCATAGGCAACAAGGGCGGGCATGCTCAGAATATGGCGCGCGATTGGCGCCTTCCCTACATCCGACTCCTCGATTCCACAGGTGGCAGTGTCAAAACCTTCGAGCAGATCGGACGGACGTATATTCCAACGAATCCCGTGACACCGGGTATTGAGGACCTCCTCTGTCAGGTTCCCGTTGTCAGTGCAGCACTCGGTTCAGTAGCCGGTTTGCCCGCAGTTGATGCCTGCCTTTCTCACTTCAACGTCATGGTTAAAGGCATCAGTCAGGTCTTTCCGGGCGGGCCACCCGTCGTCAAAGCCGCACTGGGTATAGACATCAGCAAAGAAGACCTGGGGGACGAACGCACCCAGGTTTTCCAAGCCGGTGTCATAGACAACCTGGTCGATTCAGAAGAAGAAGCCTTTGATACGATTCGTCAGTTCCTCAGTTATCTGCCTGCAAACGTATGGCAGATGCCTCCCAGAGTCGAGACCGAGGACGACCCTAACCGGCGCGATGCATCACTCCTCGAAGCGATACCGCGCAACAAACGTCAGGTTTACGATCCCTTTAAAATCATTAAAACGGTGGTTGACGAAGATTCATTTTTCGAAATCACCCCCCACTATGGCCGATCCCGAATCGTCGGCCTTGCTCGTATCAACGGTTATCCCACAGGTGTAATGATCAACAATCCCAAGCGTATTGGGGGTGCAATGGACATCGCCGCCGGAACCAAGGTTATTCGCTTTCTCGCCATGTGCGATACGTTCCATCTGCCTATGGTGTATTTTGCAGACGAACCCGGGTTTTTTGTCAGTCCTGAACAACAGGCAATGGGAATCGTACGGGCCGGCGCAAAGATGCTGTGTGCGACTTTGCGCACGCAGATGCCCTGGTGCTCAATCATTATCCGGCAATTGTATGGGGTGGCAGGTCAATGTCACGACCGACCAAGCGGCATGTTCAAGCGCGTCGCATGGCCTTCGGGTCACTGGGGGTCGATGCATATTTCGGGCGGCGTGTCGGCGGCATATAAACGAGTGATTGAGGATTCGGACGACCCCGAAGCGACGCGCAAGGAAATAGAAGCAAAACTCGATGCGCTTGCATCCCCCTTCCGTACCGCCGAAGCATTTAACATCGAAGACATTATCGACCCTCGTGATACCCGGCCAATGTTGGCCGAATTTTTGGAAATGGCACAGCCCATGATACAAACCCAACTGGGTCCAACTTCGACCCCCTATATGCCGTGAGATAGTGCAATGAAAGTGACAGGTGCAGATGCCAGTTTTGAAATCGTCTGGGAAAAATCGGGGATACCCCATGTCTATGCAACGACCATCGCTGACGCGTACCGGGGCATGGGCTACGCTGCCGGCCGGGAGCGATTGTGGCAAATACATCAAAGCACGGCTTATGCGAACTGTGAAGCTGCAGCCCTTCTGGGCGAACGATTCGTTGCCCAGGATGCCATCCAGAGAGCTTGTAACGTAGCCGGTCGCCGAACAGGCCTGCCGGACAGTGAAGGAGACTGGATAGTCGACGCCTACCTCCAGGGGCTGAACGCCGTCGTCGACGAACTCGATGAGATACCGCCTGAATTTGCACACGCAGGGAGCACACCCCGCCGATTCACACGCGCGGATGTAGCGGCACGCTATCGATTCACCTCATGGTTTCAGCACAAAACCTGGACAGAGAAGATGGCGCTCGGTCGACTGATGGCGACCCACGGGATTGAGTACTTCAGGAACCACATCCTGCACTTTACCGCCAACGATGAATCTCTAATTCACGAACTGAGCACTCCCTTAAAACAACTTTCTACAACCCCATATGTACTCGCCTACCCGGAGGCCTCAGAGGCTGTGTTGTCCGGAAGTAACAACTGGGCCGTCACCGGTGCCCGCTCGATATCAGGCAAGCCGATACTGGCAACCGACCCTCACCAGCCGCACACGATCCCACATACCTTTTTCTGTATACACCTTAGCGCACCTGGGTGGGACGTTTTTGGCGCCGCCTTTCCCGGTGTACCGTACTTCATGATGGGCGTGACGGGTGATGTCGCCTGGGGTTTGACAACCGGGTTCGTGGATTGTTACGACCTATACCTCGAACGGTTAAACGAAGGCGGCGAATACCTCAGCGACGAAACATGGCAGCCGGTCACCGATCAGAAGGAGACCATTCAAGTAAAAGGTGGACAAACACGAGACATCAACATCCGACGAACCCACCACGGCCCGCTACTTGAAGACCTCTGCCGCGAGCTGGGTCTTGCAGCAGATTCAGCCCCCGGTTTTGGCACATCGTTGTACTGGTCACTGACTGACGTACCCACCTCGGCCGGTGCACTGGCGCGCCTTCCTCTTGCCAAGACTGCAGAAGAATTTGGCCATCTGTTGTTTGAAGATAATATTTGCCCGCTTGTGAATAACATTATCTGCGTGGATAAAGACAACGGCCTGCGACGCTTTATTGCAACAACGATCCAGGCACGTGAGGGCACAAGCGGATCTATTCCCCTCCCCGGCTGGCAGCCACAGTATGAATTCCCCTTAGCAACCGCCGCAGATTTGACGGTGGAGGTCGACCCCGAAGATGGCTTTTCCCTTACAGCCAATAACGACACCATGGGTGAGACAGGCGCCTTCTATATTCATAATTTCCCAGCCAATAGCGCACGAGCCGATCGGATCAGGGAGCATTTGACCCAAAAACAGCAATTCGACACAACAGATTTCAAACACATGCAACTGGACCTGACCGATCTGCGCGCAAAAAATTTGCTCCCTGATCTACTCGAAGTCCTTTCTTCGAGCAAAGATCCGAAGGTCGAACAAGCACACGATATATTGGCCGATTGGGATGCAATCGTGGACAAGGATGCTGCCGCCCCTTGTTTGCTCTATCCATTTCTCGATCGCCTCTGGGCCCGGCAGTTCATGCGCCGTGTCTTAAATGATCCCATCCTCAAAGCCGTGCCGATCGCCACACCGGGTCTCAGCCGCTTTGATATCGGCCACTTTTTGACCAAAGACAGCCCCTGGCAAGCGCATCGCGACGTCCTGCGAGCGACCATTTGCGAGACGATGGCTTCGGTTGTCGCGCATCTGCAAGAATCTCTGGGCAACGATGCGAGCAAATGGAAATGGGGAGATTTACATCAGATTCACTTTACCCACCGCCTCAGCAAACATCCCCCATGGGCGGGAATGTCTGCAGGTCCTGATCCCATTGGGGGTAGCCCCACCACCCTAGGCATGGCGATGCACATGGGGCCCGGTCCCGGACGCGCGAAACAGGGAGAGATACCTTGTCGCGTCTACCACGGGCCGGCCTTTCGTCTGATCTTCGATCTTGCCGACCCTGAGCACGTTGAGTTCGTCATGGCGGGTGGTAACGGCGGCGGCGCCGGGAGCGAATTTGCGGCCAACCAATACCGCACCTGGCTCAACGGTGAGTATCTAACAATAAGTTTTCGCCGAGACGAACTCGACGAACATACTACCTGGCGACTGGAGCCGTAACTATGGACAACACCACCTTACTTGCGCGCCGCAACAAATTCTTAGGTCAGGGCACGCCGCTTTTCTATAACGAACCGTTGCAAATCGTCCGCGGAGAGGGGGTATACCTATACGATCAGGACGGTCGACAATATATCGACATGTACAACAACGTCCCGTGTGTCGGCCATGCTCACCCCCACGTCGTGGCCGCTATGCACGACCAGGCAGGCACCCTGAATGTCCACAGTCGATATATGCACGAGGGAATTGTGCAGTTGGCCGAACGTGTGACGGAGCTGCACGGCGACCAAATTGAGAGTGTTGTGTTTACCTGTTCGGGTACCGAAGCAAATGAAGTCGCCATGACGATGGCTAAATTGGCCACCCAAGGCACAGGCTTCATCTGTTCTAATGCGGCCTACCATGGCAACAGCCAACAAGTGGGGCAACTCACTTACGTGTCCATCGATGAACCACGCAACCGTAACATTCGCGCCTTCCCCTTCCCGGAGAAATTCCGACCTCTGATCGACGCAGATGAGAGCACTTTAGCCGACGCCTATCTCGCCACCGTGCGCCAAGCGATCGAAGATCTCGAAGCCAACGACATCAAGCTCGCCGGCATGCTTGTCTGCTCTCTTTATGCAAATGAAGGGCTGCCAGATATACCGCACGGGTTCATGGCCAAGGCCGCAGAACTTGTGCGCTCTGCAGGCGGGCTTGTCATCTCAGATGAGGTCCAGGCCGGGTACTGCCGCAGCGGCAGTTGGTGGGGTTACGAAGTCAGCGGATTTGTGCCGGATATTGTGGTCACCGGGAAACCGATGGGGAATGGTCTGCCTCTATCGGCGTGCGCCGCATCAGGAGATCTCGTCAACGAATATCGTGCCCGATCCCGGTATTTCAACACGTTTGCTTCATCGCCTCTGCAAGCCGCGGCAGGCAATGCGGTACTCGACGTCATCGAAACCGAAGAACTTGCGGACAATGCCCTTAATACAGGTGCATACCTGCGTCAGGCACTGGAAGGACTCATCGACCAACACCCCCATTTTGCTGAGGTCCGAGGTCACGGACTGTTTTTAGGTCTGGAGTGGGTCAAAGACAAAGACAGCAACGAACCGAATAGACAAGGCGCAGTCGACATCGTGAATGCTTTGAAAGACAAGGGGTATCTCACCAGCAACGCGGGCGCATACGGCAACATCGTCAAAATCAGACCCCCTTTGGTTTTCAACCGCTCACATGCCGAGGATTTTTTGAGTGCCTTTATCGACTGTCTTTGAACGGTGAGTGAGTTAAAAGCGCGTCTCACGCAAAGTGCACAGGAGGCTCTTAAATACTGGGATCTCGACGTTGCGGCGTTAGAACTCATTTCCCGCAGCGAAAATGTTGTGTTTAAAGTCACGGCACAGGATGGCCAAGCCTATGCACTGCGTATACACCGTCCCGGCTACAACACACGAGAAGAATTGCAAGCCGAACTCATTTGGACCGATGCGCTCAATGCGTCGGGAATCGCCACCCCAGCACACGTACGCACGCACACAGGCGAAGGCTATGCCAGGGTTTCGCTGGAGGGTTCGCCACATGCGCACGCTGTTGGGATGATTGAATGGGTGCCCGGCATCCTTTTATACGAACGCATCCAAACGGCAAGTGATTCTGAGGTCGACAGCTTCTTCCACAAGCTCGGGGCACTCATCGCCCGTCTCCACGAGCAGACTGCAAGATGGCAACCACCTGCCGGCTTTATGCGTCGAATCTGGGACGCAAACGGCTTAGTCGGTCTAGACCCTCTCTGGGGGAGGTTCTGGGAAGCGCCCGTACTGAAAGCAGAAGAATCGACTCTGCTCTTCGAAGTAAGGGCGAAGCTACACAAAACACTCACCGACCTAGTACAGACCCCGGAGACTTTCGGATTGATTCATGCAGACCTGCACCCGCGTAATGTCATGATCGACGGTGAATCACTACAGGCCATCGATTTCGACGATTGTGGTTTTGGCTGGCATTACTATGACATGGCCGTGGCCTTTAACGAGTTTACTGGCCACCCACGGACACACGCACTACAGGAAAGTCTGCTGAAAGGCTATCGCAGCGTACGGCCGCTCGCTCATGCGGAATTGGTACTGCCGGTCTTTTTAATGGTGCGGCCACTCGTGTCTCTGGGATGGATCAGTGCGCGTCCTGAATTGGCATCAAGCAAAGATATAAGGCCTCGAATCGCACCCATCATCGCCGCCGCCGAACGCTACTTAGCCGGATAAACAGACCCAGAACCGATCCGGTCGCAAGGAAAGCTTCGGCCGGACCCAATCCGATCTATCGTCCAGTGAATACCGGGTCCCGTTTTTCTCTAAACGCAAGCGCAGCTTCTCGCGCATCCTCTGTCTGGCCCAAGACTGACAGGGCCATATTTTCATACCGGAATTGGCCCTGCATATCAGCACCGAGCTTAAGGCCTGCTTTGTTCATGCGCACGGATTTCGGCGGCAAACCAGCAATCAGAGCGGCCATCTCATGGGTAACCGTATCCAGTTCGTCATCAGCCACGACCTGATTGACGAGATTGATATCCCGTGCCTCTGCCGCGCCAATCATCTTTGAAGTCAGCACGAGTTCCATCGCTTTTCCCATACCAAGGATTCTCGGCAGCATGTAAGTAGACCCAAGCTCCGCCGATATTCCAAGTTTGGTAAATGGCAACTGAAAACGCGCGCTTTCTGCAGCGATACGGATGTCACACAGAAGCGTCAAGGTACAACCACCGCCCACAGCCACGCCGTTGATGGCAGCAATTAACGGTTTCTCGATGTCCACAAAGGCTTGATGCATCCGTTCGGCCAGGGTGGGGGCATTGGTGGCGCGCCCCTGTGCAACACCTCGGTCCGCAAGGTCAGCACCGGCACAAAAACCACGGCCTTCGCCACGGATCACAAAAACCCGCGTTGCGTCATCCTGGTCCTTTTCATGCAGGACCTCGTACAGTTCATTGGCCATCTCAAAGTTGAGCGCGTTTAACCTTTCCGGCCGATTCAACCTGATGTTGGTGACAAAATTGTCTGTTGACTCAAGCAACGTGTTAAAACCCATAACCCCTCCTTTTGCAATATATACGCGAATCAAACATGCAGTGTCGAAGGCTTACTGCCCCTGACGCCAACCACCCGTAACAGACTCATCCCGCCACATAAACATCAGCTTGTGTCTAGGAACCGGTTGATGATGTTCAGGGTCACTCGACTCACTTTAGGATCAACCAGTCCGTAAGCCCAATCAGTGCAACCGGTGGTAAACACTTCACCACGACCGCGTTTGAACATACCCATCACAGCATGCCCATCGCCATATATTGCCCGATTCTCTTCATTATCATCGCCACCGATACGCTGAGAGACCCAGTTGAGCTCTCCCACATAATCATCACGAAGATTATCGGGTAATTGATGGGTTTCCCAAAGTCGCGCCGGAGCACTGGCAAGTATCTGCATATTCAAAGGTGTGCCGTCTATACCGGTCGGCACGGGTAAGCCATCGCGCATTTCAAATGCGCAACCATCACACTCATACGCCACGACAGTCTGTCGTGCACCCAGATCTTCGTGCTCAGCGAGTTCAACACCCGTAAAGGCCCAATGGTCAGGCCGCCAAACATGATAACCCCCTGTACCACGCGGTGAGTTGGCCATGTGCGCATACCCACCACGGGTAAAAGAAACCCCGGTCATTTCGTTTTCCGGCCTGCCTATCAAAGGATCTGACCACATGGTGGCGAGGTCACAAGCGCCATTTTCGTCGAACACTGGATCAGCCTCAATGTCCATTTTATAGGAGACCCAGCGATCATCATCGTAGCGAGCCTGCCAGAAGCATGTATTCCCGGAAAAAAAAGCGGCATTGCCCCCCTCATCAATGAAGGCCTCGATACGATCTCTCATTTCGCCAGACCAATATTCATCGTGCCCAACGGATAGGTAAAGGGACACGCCATCAAGCAGGGAATCGTCGAAAATGAGGTCCTGACTGACACCATAAGCGAGCGACAAACCCTGCGTTTCAGCCCATTCCACGAAAAGCTGTTCCCATCCGGCCCAGCCTGCTGGCAGACTCCATCCCGAATAACCGGCCTTGCGAAAAGAAACCTGATCCTCCTCAGTCCAATCAATGAAGAGTCCACAGCGTTGTTTGCGGGGATCGTCCTTTTTCAAGAAGCCACGCGGCAAAGGACGTTTGAGTGCACAAACGGTGCCGCCTGTGTAGTAGCTCGGCCCGCCCCAGTCGTTGTACGCCGCCCACGTTGAAGTCGCCAAGACCAGGACCGCATCGACCTGTGTATTGTCCTGGGCTTTCACCACAAAAAAGGCTTCGCCGGACCTTTCCCCACTCCGAATATCGACGCGGTAAAAACCGGTTTGCCAGTCATTTTCAATACGGATTTGCAGGGTGGCAGGCCAGTCACAGCCAGTCAGTGCCGCATTCTCCGGCATGGGCTGGACCGGCGCTATAACATTCGTCCAGCCAGCGATATGGGCTTCTCGGGCGCCCACCCGAACGACAGCCACATCCACCGGTCCATGGTCGCTGTGAAGGTGTAACGATACGACTTCGCCCGCCTTCCCACTCTGTGGCCAGCAATATCCAGCAATCATGATATTCTCCCTCTCCTGACAAGATTATCACGGGACACTTTGGCGATGAGCTAGCAAAGCAACACCCGTGTTTTATTCATTACAGTGTATTGCTCAAGCTAACACTCCCAACGCCCCCCAGCCACACCGAAGAGTAGGTGCCTCTACTTCTGCTTCACGCTAAGATAGCCGATGAACCTTGGGGAGGGCTCTACCATTAAATTCGGTATTTTTTTCGAACTTTCTACGCCGCGACCATTCTCTCGAGAGAACGAACTGGCCGTATACCACAACGGTCTGGAACAGTGCCGCTTAGCAGATGAATTGGGCTTTGATCATGTCTGGGCAGTGGAACATCACTTTCTGGAAGGCTACTCCCACTGCTCCTCTCCCGAAGTATTCTTAAGCGCCGTCGCTGCACAAACACAACGCATCCGTGTGGGTCACGGAGCTGTCGTCTGTGTGCCAGAAATGAATCACCCGGTCCGCGTCGCTGAACGTGCCGCAGCCCTCGATCTCATCTCCAACGGTCGGTTGGAGCTCGGTACTGCCCGATCTTCAACCTGGACCGAACTCGGTGGGTTTCAAGTTAACCCGGACGACACCAAGAAAACTTGGGATGAGTTTGTCCGTGTTTTACCCAAAATGTGGACCCAGGAAGAATTCGAATGGCAAGGTAAAGCCTTTTCCATGCCCTCGCGCAACGTTCTGCCCAAGCCCCTACAGAATCCACACCCACCCATGTGGGTGACGGTCACCTCGCCCGGCACGGAATTGGATGCAGCACAACGTGGCCTCGGTTGTCTTGGTGTATCGGCGGCAGGATACGAAGAACAGGAACGACGCACCAAGGAATATCACAAGATCATTCAAAACTGCGACCCTGTAGGCGGGCTCGTCAACGATCAGGTACACACGATGAACTTTCTTTATTGCCACGAAGATTATCGTCAAGCCCGGGATGTCGGCGTACCTATGGTAAATGCTTTCAATGTCGCCAATCAGCACCTGTACTGGACCCGTGAGGCGCATCCGACCCGTGCATACCAGACACTCGGCAATGCCGGAGCAGCCATGCGAGGCAAGAAACCGCCTGCTGACGATCCAAGCGTGGCTAAGGGACTCCCGGAAGGCGTCGGCGTGGGGGATCCGGAACACCTAATCAGTGTCATCAAACGCTGGGAATCCATTGGCGTAACCGGCATCAACTTTCTCTTAAACGCAATGGAAATGGTGCCGCAGGAAGAAGTTTTAGCGAGCCTGCGTCTTTTCGCTGAAACGGTTATGCCACAGTTCCGCACCCAGGAACAACGCAATCAATCGGTCTATACACCGGCTGCGGTTGGAGACTCGGTATGATCATTGGCACAGCAAATATTGATGATTTAGCCGAACATGCAGCCACGATGCAGGCCTTCTACAGCGAAGATATTCACTTCGGCGATGTCACCTGTTTTCAACTCACCGCCGAGATGCGCAACGCCGCCAGGGAAGCGGTATTGCCACCAAGCCTACATCCAACGATCCCCGCCGCTTTGTCGGTGCAAGCCTATCGTGTGCAAACCTCTCCGTGGGGCCCTTTCCAATACGTGACCGTGCGGGTCTCTTGCCGCAGTGGCATTCGAGCTCGAGGTTTTACCACCGCAACTGTTACAGACTCCGACACCGCCTGCACTGCCCTGCGCGAGAAGCTCGGCTATCCTGCACGTGTGGGTCAAATATACTTTCGGTCAAGTTACGACGGGGTCGCCATCACAGTCGACGAGCAGGATGTGCGCATACTGGAAATCGATGGCATCGACCCTGACCCCATGGGTTCGAATGACATTCAATACACCGGCACCCTCAATCTTGCGCACACACCAATGGGTTTGCGTCTCCTGCAGGTGGAAGGCAACGATATATCCTCTCGGGTAGACCGTCTGTCTTCCAGGCTGAGCAATTTCTCTGGCGCTGCCTGGGGCAACCCACTTATGGCGCCCTATCTGGTCATTGCTTCGTCCGTCGCCAAGATGGAACTCACCATTCCCGCTATTCGCTTCGTATGCAAGCCCGAAGAACTCGCATTTACGGGCACCGAGCCAGTCGAACGCGAAAACCTGGAGATCAAATGAACGCACCTCTTAGCGGTATCAAGGTCGTCGAAGTTGCCAGCTGGCTGGCAGCACCGTGTTGTGCTTCGCTCATGGCGGACATGGGTGCTGATGTCATCAAGGTCGAACCCCCTGAAGGTGACACCTACCGCAAGATGTTCGACGCGATGCTGGGTGACGGCGCGGTACACCCCAGCTTTCAGTTCGACAACAGGGGCAAACGCGGCATTTGCGTCAATCTCGAGGACCCTAAGGGCAGCGAACTGGTGCGCACGCTCGCTGCAGATGCCGATGTGTTCATCACCAACCTGACTCGCGATCGCCTCGAACGTTATCGGCTAACCGAAGATGAGATTCACCAAGTCCGACCAGATGCCGTTTACGCAGTCCTGTCAGGTTACGGCACGGTCGGGCCCGACAGTCACCGTCAAGCCTTCGACCAGACCGCCTTCTGGGCGAGATCTGGGGCCATGTCCGTATTTGGCGATCGGGCAGATGGCCCCCTCATTTCGCGCGGCGGGTACGGCGACAGAACCACCGGTTTGAATCTACTCGCTTCTATACTTGCCGCATTACGACTGCGCGACAACACGGGCGAGGGACAACACGTCGAGGTTACCTTGCAGCGCACCGGCGTGTGGGCACTTGCGAGCGATGTTTGTGGCGCTCTGTTTGAACGTGTGCAACCGGAAAAAACAAGCCGCGATCTGCCGCCAAATCCAATCTGGAATTGTTACCAGACAAAAGACGATCGGTGGCTGTTGATGGTGATGCCTATGGCAACACCCTATTGGCCGAAATTCTGTACGATGGTTGAACGCGATGATTGGGCAACCGATGAACGCTTCCTAACACTTCTAGGGCTCATGGAACACGGACACGAACTGATCGCAGACATCAAAGCAATGTTTGCTGCTCACGATCTCGCCTATTGGCGTGAGAAGCTCGATACAGCCGGGTTGATCTGGGAGCCTGTCGCAGAATTACCTGACGTGGTCGAAGACCCGGCACTTCGTGAACGCGGCGCATTTTCGCATGTGATTCACGAACAGGCCGGGGCAATAGAAATCGTCTCGGCGCCCTTCCATATCAGAGGTGCAGAGATTGAAGTAAGAGGACCGGCTCCCGATGCAGGACAGCACACGCGTGAAGTTTTCGCAGAAAAAGGCTTATCTGAAGCGGAAATCGAGGCCCTTCTTGAGTCAGGTGTACTCAAGTGAGCGGGCTAATGATGATATAATGCCTGCCTTTTTGAAGTAGCCACCACCCTTACGTGAAAATCAGATTTCTAATCTGGCTGGTATTTATTGTGCCAGTTGCCCATGCACAATCAGGTTCAGTTGTGTTCGGGAGCTATACACAGACTCGTTACGCCGACGAGGCAATTCGCCGCGTGGGCGAACGACTCGACATTCGCGCCACCACCCTCAGGACAGAAGTTGGCGGCAACACTTATTTGCGTGTTGTCAGTCCGCCCATGGCTGAGGCCGCAGGCAGATCACTTATCCAACGGGCAATACAGGAAGGATTTAAAGGGCCTTGGTTCTTAGCCGAGGGCGCGTCGAAATCACACATCGTGCAAACCTTGGGGGGTAGAGAAACGGTCACCCGCCCGGCCCAGTCTATGCCCGCCAAACAACCCATAAGCGAGCCCGGGCTCGCAGATGCCACAGGGCCTTCTAAGGTCAGGTTGATCGAACCAGATCTGACAAACCAGCCGGATAAGGTGATCGTCCCCATCAGCCAATCATCAGACATTCGTATCGATGGCAACGTGGATGAATCTGCCTGGTTCGGATTACCCGTCTACGACAACATGCTCGTTTCCGATCCTGATACGTTGGCAAAACCAGAATTCGCAACGCATACCCGATTTTTCTACACCGACAAAGGGCTCTATGTTTCGGCCATCATGGAGCAGCCTGTCGACAGTCTTGTGCGGCGGTTATCGAACAGAGATGAGGAAGTAAACCGTGACAGTTTCGGTATTGCCCTCGATACCTCCGGTGAAGGCCTGTACGGCTATTGGTTCGAACTGGGACTAGGGGGGTCGAAAGCAGACGGCAAGGTCGCCCCTGAACGAAGTATAACGCGACAATGGGATGGTGCCTGGACGGGCGAGACGGCAATTACTGATGATGGCTGGAGTGCCGAACTTTTTATCCCCTGGGCGATATTGAGTATGCCTAACCATCCCCAGGAACGCCCGCTCACCTTCTGGGTACAACGAAAAGTTGCACACGCGAACGAACAGTACGGGTGGCCTGCGCTGCCACGGTCCAGCGCAAGATTTATGTCTGCCCTGCAACCCATGGAAGTCACCGGTGTTAACCCAAGTCAACAATGGGAGATTTTTCCCTACGTTTCTAACACCACCGATGAAATAAAGGGTGATTCGCAATCCCGAGCGGGCGTTGACATATTCTGGCGCCCCAGCAGTAACTTTCAAATAACCGCAACAGCTAATCCGGATTTCGGCACTGTTGAATCAGATGATGTGGTGGTCAATCTCACTGCATTCGAGACATTCTTTCCCGAAAAACGTCTTTTCTTCTTGGAAGGTACTGAAGTTTTTGTAACCTCGCCCAGATCGAATCCGATGTTTATTTCGAGTGGAAGTCAAGGCGGACGTAAAGCACCCCCCCTTTACAACATGGAGCCCACAACACTTTTAAATACCCGCCGCATTGGCGGTGCTGCTAAGCATATAACGATACCCGACCACGTCACTGTCGCGGGCGTAGAACAAAGTAGCCCCAGCGAACTCACGGGTGCTGTGAAGATAGTCGGACAAGCCGGCGGGCTACGTTACGGGGTCCTGGCAGCACAGGAAAAAAACGCGGCACTCGACGGCATAGACAACTTAACCGGTGCAAATGTCAGGTTAAGAGAAGACGGTCGCGACTTCGGCGTCGCGCGACTTGTATACGAAGACTCAAGCGGCACTGGCCGACGATCCATTGGCTGGATGGGCACATTCACAGGCTATCCTCAAAAGGACGATGCCGTTGTTCAGGGCATCGATACGCATTGGCTTTCAGCAACCGGTCAATGGTCGTGGGATACTCAGCTTGTCGCCTCAGATACCGATGAGGAGCAGGGCTACGGACTCTGGACGGATATTGGCTGGACACCCAGACTTGGCGTCGGGCATCGGCTTTCTATCGATTTGCTGGATGACAAACTGGACCTTTCAGATTTAGGTTTTCTTCGTCGAAATGACACCACATCCTTTCGTTACAGTTACTTCACCAATACATCAAAAGGTCTGCCCAGTTACCTGCAACGTAAAAGTCGTGGCTTCTTCCTCAGTTCGGGCACCAACACCGACGGTTATCTCTCACGATCATTTGTTGGCAACTTTTTAACCTGGGTTTTTTCAAATAATGCAGAATTGCGAGGCGAGTTAGACTGGATGCCTGCCCACTACGACGACCGCAATGCACGCGGCAATGGAACCTACAAGACGGAGCATGGTTATTTCTTTATGGCTTCGTATGGCACAGATTCATCAAGAAAGTTCTCAACGTCCCTACAATTGGGCGTACGTTCGGAAGATCTGGGTGACCCACAGTACCTGGCCGACCTCGGGTTCACGTGGAACCCCATAGATCGATTTACCTTTAACCTGGACCTGAGCTGGAAGCAGCGCAATAACTGGTTGATCTATGTCGGTGATAGCAACCTCACGGCATTTGACGCCATCGAACTGACGCCTTCCATGTCGATGGATTTTTTCATCACGGCCAAGCAGCATCTTCGCATGACCATGCAATGGGCCGGTATCAATGCCGATGAGAGTGAGTATTACACGGTCCCAGCACGTCCAGGAGATCTGCTCGATCGAGTCAAAGACCCGCTGGAAGAATCCGGCGATTTCACCATCTCCAGGCTCACCGCGCAGTTGCGCTACCGCTGGGAAATCGGACCTTTATCAGACCTTTTTGTCGTCTACACTCGAGGTTCCAATCTCGACAATCGTATAGACGAGGATTTTGGCGTGCTCTTTCGTGACGCGGTCGACGAACCCATCGTCGACACGCTCACCGTCAAGCTCCGCTACCGTTTCGGCAGTTAAACACTGACAACCAGCCCCACCAGCGGCTTTGATTATTCCATCAATTCGCCAAGGCGTTCCGCTGCACCCGCAAAATCCTCCATAAATTCGCGAACCACCGAACGGGCACCAATTGTTTCGTTCATCAAGCCTACACCTTGACCTACCCAGTAGGTGGAGAGTGCTTTCGCACCCGGATCACCCGACAGTGCAAGTTTATCGATTTTCTGTAGGGCCGGACCGCTGACCAGACCCTGCAGCGGCATAGGCAACGGATCCGGTGCTTCTGCTGCATGCCATGCATCGGTCCAGGGCGAACGTAACTGTCGGGTGTATTTGCCCGTACGGCTGCGTGAACGTACGGTCTGTCGTGAATTTGCCTGCAGCATCTTCTCTTTGATCACAGGATGGGTTTCAGCTTCTGCTGTTGTAAGCCACACCGAGCCGGTCCAGGCACCTTCTGCACCCATCGCCATGCAGGCAGCCATCTGCTTGCCGGTGACAATTCCCCCGGCCGCAAGGATCGACACCTCCGGATATTCCCGAAGGGTTTCGACAATTTCCGGCACGAGCACAAGCGTTGCGATTTCACCACAATGACCGCCGGCTTCACCGCCTGCCGCAATCACAGCATCCAAACCGGCTTCCGCGTGTTTGATTGCATGCTCCTTGGTTCCAGCTAATGCGCCAAGCAAAATACCTTTCTCCCGCGCTGCATCAATCATGAATCCGGGTGGCACACCCAGGGCATTAACGACCATTTTTACCGGATGGTCGAGCGCAACCTCAAGCACCTGAGAAGCACCTGATTCACGCATGTTGTCGCCAAAATTCGCCGCGATTTGTCGATCCCAAAGGCCCGCCGTGGCGATGCCATGCTCTGCTAGTATCTGTTCGACATACCGTTTATGTGGTTCAGGTATTCGCGCTTCGATTTCTTCTACTGTCAACCCGCCCTCTTTGGCATCGATACTCGTCGGCACGATCAGATCGACACCATACGGTTTGCCATCTATGTGCTCATCGATCCAGGTCAGTTCTATCTCAAGGCTCTCCGGCGTATGGCCAGCCGCCCCGAGCATGCCAAAGCCACCTGCCTTGGAGACTTCAACGACCACGTCGCGACAGTGACTGAATGCAACCAGCGGAAACTCGATATCCAACTTCTCGCATATCGGTGTCTTCATTTCATCCTCCCAAATTTAATTGCCTATATGTTAGCGCCAACTCACGCCCGCTTGTAACCAGTGATTCTCGTCAGCGTCTCTGGAATAAATTCATGTTCACCAATTTCTTCGAAGCCCGCTTTCTGAAAATATCCCGTGCAATCACTGACCGAATGGGCAAGTCCGGTGGAGTAATTAACCGCTTCGCTCAATCCCCACAATGCAGGTGCCAATGGCCCTGTACCCTCGTCGTTGATCATTTCACCAATCAAATGAAACTCACCACCCGGCAACAAAGCATCGTAAACGCGCTGGACGATGGCCTCGATAATCGGCCGATTGTATTGAGGCAGATTCGACGCCATGATCGCAACATCTGCGTTGTCAGGCAGTGGATCCCGGGTAAAATCGCAAACATTCGCACTTACCCGATCTTCCACGCCATTTTCAGTGATGAACTCCCGCGTCACTGTCACCACAGGCGCAAGATCAAGCACCTCAGCAGACAGTTCCTCGTAGTTCTTCGCTGCAACGATGCAGTAGCATCCTGATCCGCCCCCCAGATCCATTATTTTTGCCCGGCCCGTCAGGTCAACCTGCTTATGAAAGCGTCGTGCTGCACCCATACCAATTGAGTAAGTCGCCGCATGATACTCACGCGCACGATCAACGGTAAACGTCTCGTCATACATGCCAAGCAGGCGCTGGTCTTCAGCTTTCACCTTCAGGCACTGTGTCAGCTCACCCCATCTCTGCCAGCGCGGCTTGCCGAACAACATCCAGGGTCCAGCATAGCTCGGGTCGCCTTGCACAAGAAATCGCTGCACATCGTCTGCATTGGTAAACTCATCGCCTTGCCGATTAATGAGTTCCATTGCCGTCAAGGCGACAAACAGACGTTCCACATTAAGCGGCTCTATCGCCATTGCACCGGCTGCAGCTTCGATCGTATTGTGACCTTCAGAGATCGCGGTAAAGGCACCCAGTTCGACCGCACTCATGAGTGCGGCAGATTCACAAAAGGCTTTACTGATTCTTTGCAATCTAACCGTGTCCGTGCGCTTATCTGATGAATGCATTTGTCCCTCCCCTGAAATCGTCAGACATTCTATCATTCACCTGTCTCGAAGAAGGAACTCTACATGCCCTACCAGTCAGGATTTCAACCCGGCCTGTTCAGTGGACAGACCATTTTCATCCCCGGTGGCGGTGGCGGATTAGGACGTTGCATCGCCCATGAAATGACGCATCTTGGCGCCAGCGTGATCCTCGCTGGCCGCTCGTCTGAAAAACTTGAGAAAACCCGCAGAGAAATCACAGCGGATGGCGGGCAAGTCCTGTCTATACATACGGCAGAGCTACGAGATGAACGTGCCGTTGCCGAACTGGTCAGCCGAATCATTACGGATCACGGCGTTGTTAACGGATTAGTCAACGCAGCAGGCGGACAGTTCCCGGCAAAACTTGCCGACCTTAGCCTGAATGCCTGGCAGACGGTGTTAGCTAATAATCTGACGAGTTACTTCCTACTCGCCCGAGAACTCTACAGCCAATGCCTGCGCGAGCATGGCGGTGCCATTGTGAACATCGGTGCCGACTGGAGCAACGGCATGCCTGGTATGGGCCACAACGGCGCGGCAAGGGCGGGGCTTTCTAACTTTACCCAAACGGCAGCCACGGAATGGGCGCGAGATGGCGTACGTGTCAATTGTGTCATACCGGGATTTATCGCCACGACAGGCCTGGATCGCTATCCCGAAAGTGCCTGGGGGGCATTGCGCACAGTAGGCGAACAAATTCCTCTGGCACGACACGGTACTGCTGCCGAAGTTTCGGCCATGGTCGTTTTTCTTATGTCGCAGATGGCGGCTTATATTACCGGCGCTGATTTCCGAGTCGATGGAGGCAAACACAATGGCTCAGGCAGTTTCCTGTTCGAATCAGCTGAAGCACGCAATGTATCTACATTTAACGGCTTCCATCGCGACGAGCCTCCCAGGCTTTTAGATTAAGTCATTCAGCTTTGACTTCGGACGGGTCAGCACCATCCAGCGGTGCACCTGTGCCCGAAGAACCCGCAAACAGGCGTCGTCCGTCCGGAAACGTCACATCGCGTCCATTTGCTCTGAAAGCACCATCCGTTGCTTGATAGCCCTCGACCAATACATCCGTGCCCGGTCGCACTGATGAACGTGACCAGCCTCGGCGCACCAGAGCACCAGGTGGCCCCGCTTCAATCATCCAGTCTTCAATTGCACCATCATCGCGAGTGACACGCAGATGCATCCATGCATGGGGGTTAACCCATTCCATCTTGGTAATCTTGCCTCGAATCTTGACCGGTTTAGTCGAATCAAATTCTAATGCAAACGCGTGATGCGCATTAATTGTCTGTCCCGGCACCAGTAAAATTGCAGCCGTGACCAGCACAGCATAAAGTGACTTAACCGTTTTCAACTTATTCTCCACTCGGTTCGCTGAGCGCGCGGTCTTTCGCTCTTGCCGCGCTGAGGATATTGGTCATGCCATAGTTACCTTCATGGCAGGCGTACTCAACAAGTTCGTACTGAGCTTCGTCACGCTTGAAATTGAACATTCCAGTCCACGGACTTGTCCAAACGTCAGGATCTTCAACCGTAAACTGATACTCCAACGTATCAGCATCCAGTAACCGATAGCGTTCGGTCAATTTCAAGCCCTCTCCTGCCCCGCGGTAGGACGCCCGCCCGTTGAAATCGGTCACTTCAACGACAAGTGTATCGCCTTGCCAGTGACCTCTCGAGCTACCCAGCCACTGTTTGACACCCGATTTTGGTCTGGCACTGGTTGGAATGATTCGCGTTTCATGAATCATCTCTTTCTGCACAGCCACATAGCCCGGACTTTGTTGTATCTGCAAACCGTTGTTATAGACGCCCGGCATCATCATGTTTGGCAAACCACGGGTGATGCAGCGAACGTAGTTAGTCAGGTCTTCCGGGCCTGCGGCGACAATAAGCCGTCGCGCCATCGCATCAGCCAATGCTTTCTTACCCACCTCGGTCACCTCGGGTAACCTGCCGTCAGGCGGATCAATGATCATGGCAATCTGTCGGGACGCCTGAAACCGGTCGTAACCGAGTGTTGTATCGCGCCACTCTCGCTCATAGCCCCAGATGCTGCGCAGCGTACCTTGCTCCCGCCGCTCGGCAGCCTGATCTGAGGTTAACTCTTCCGCATCAACATCCATCGGTCGTTCAAGCGGAATCCCGTGCGCTGAGTTGCCTGTCCACATGCCTTGCAAATCGGGCTCTCCCCAGGGGGTACGTGGCGGATCAAAGGGCTCGTTAACTGCAGTCATCTGCACCCGGGTGTCTGAGACTTCCTCTATTCCATCCCAACCAGACGCAACCAGCTCGAGTCTGACACCGTCCGGCCCGGCAAGAAGAATACGTTCAGCGCCGTCTCGAGCATTTGCCGGTGTTTCCGGACCACGAAAATCGACCCCGGCATTGGTCAGTGAGGTCGCAATCGCGTTTAAGTCATCCGCCAACAAACCGATATGATCAACCGCTCTTTCCAACGTACCCGCTGGGCGCCCTTCGGCATTCTTGCTGATGTGAAATGCCAAATCACCCAACATAATGCCTTGATCTGTAGCAGTCGCACCCAGCGCATCGACGTACCACTGAGCCGTGCTCTTTGTATCCAAAGAAGCAAGATGTAAGTGATGGAATGCAGGGGCATCACCGGCCTCAATCAGCTCGATACGTGTGCCCCACGGATCAAAAATGAATCCATGTACGCCTAGCCCGTCCTCGTCCCGGGTTAAGCTTCCGTCTTCGAAACGTTGCAAACGTACACCCGCACCGCCCACGCCAATCTCTTCCAGTTGCTGCATTTTGGCCACCACATCCGGATAGGCAAAGCTGATATGGTTGACCGAAGTACCCTGACTGCCACCAATCGACTGGCGCGCAACAAATTCAATCTGCATACCTCCACACTCGATGCGCCGGGGACGCTCCGCCACCGCGGCACAGGGGAGATGCATCTCGTACCATTTTTTAGCAGTTTCGGCCTGCGAAACTGCAAGCTCTATGTGGTGCACGCTGAGACCTGCAAACGCTTGACCGGCAACCAGCACCAAACCCACTGCCATGAGGCTCGAACCGGTTATTCGTTTCGTTCTTAGTATCGTCTTCATTGACGTTTCCTCCTTGCGCCTGTTTAAAAACACACGCTTAATTCGTGGCGGCACCTCTACGCAGGTGCCCATAGAGCAGATCTTCCGAATATTCCACGCATTTGAATTCTAGCATTTCAGCATTGTCCTCAAGATGACGGTACAACAACAATGAAATTTTCCATGGGCGGGTATAAACCTCCTCATCATTCATCGTCACCTCATAGCGGAGCACATTGTCGCTCACCAGCGTAAAGCGTTCTTCAACCTTGAGCGCCCAGCTGTGGAAATTGCCTGCGCGATCGAGCCAGGCTTCACCGTTGAAACCATGCACCTCAACAACCAGGGTATCGCCTTCCCAACGCCCGTGAGAGCGGCCCATCCAGCTATCAATGGGCGCAGGTTGAGGGTTTTCCTTGTCCATGTGAATTGTACGATTCGCTTCCGCATACCCGTATACCATCATGATCTTGCGGTCGCCTTGCAGGATCTGAAAAGGATAAGGCATGTAATGCGCGCGCGGTATCCCGGGCAGGTAGCACTTGGCTTCCGTGTCATGGGTATAACGATTCTGAAAATTCTCCTGTTGACGCTCACGTGCCCACGGCTGATAAGGAATCTCACCGCCTGCGACAACACCAAGACCCGGCGGCGTCGCACCCAACACACCGATTTCAGACCGGCCACCGTACGAGGAATGACTTTCTAAGTTCCAGTTGGCTGTACTCAAAGTCTGCCAGATACCATTAAGGTCCGGATTACCGTCCCACCCTCTGGGTATCGCTGCCCTTTCGCTTGTTGTCGTCGTGCTATCGCAACCGACTAATAGGACCATGACCAAAGTCAGGCACAGTCGCCGTGGACTATTCACTCGAAGCGCTCCCCATGATTCGACGTAAACGTCTTGAAGGCAGACATTTAAGCGCGAGACCACCTATCTCGCAAGTCCACCCCCCCAAAATCTATTCAGTGCCACTTCCATAAGGTCGCGTGAGAATCTCCAGAAAGTGACCATCCGGATCGCAGAAGTAAACCCCACGCCCGCCGTCATTGTGATTGATTTCCCCCGGCTTTGACCGCATTGGGTCTGCCCAATAATCAAGGCCCCGCGCGTCGATGCGCGCAAATATCTCATCAAACTCAGCTTCCGAAATCAGAAAGGCGTAGTGTTGAGGGTGAATGTCCCCTTCAACTTCCATGAAGTCCATGGATACACCATTTTCAGTATCGACACACAAAAAACGACCAAACCTGAACGGTTTCGGCAATCCTAAGATAGACGCCATGAAAGCAGCAGAGACCTGTTGATCGCAACAGGAAACCAAGGTGTGATTAAGCTCTACAGGCACAAGCAGCTCCGGCTTAGCAGACTCACCCATGCTATCGAGAAACCCAATCTTAGCAAGCGCTTGCTCATACCTGCTATCTATGCACACAATGCGGCTATGAAGCCGGTCACATACTCGACAATCCTACTTACCCTTGTTCTCAGCGTCAGCTGTTCTGAACAACCGACGCCGCAAAGTGCAAATACCCAGACCGGCCAACCAACAGCCAGACAAATGCAGATGTGGAATCGCAGCTGCGCTCTGTGCCACATCGACGGCAATGCGGGTGCACCTCGTATAGGCCACGCAGACGAATGGCAAAGCGTATTGGATCAAGCGCCGGCAGACGTGCTCTCACGCGTCATCAGCGGATACAACGACATGCCACCACTGGGTTACTGCATGGCCTGTGAGGAGGCCGATTTTCAGGCACTCATCGACATGATGTTGATTTCGGCAGACAAACCATGATTTCGCGCCGCCACTTTCTTGCAGGCAGTGCCCTAGCTTCACTGTATGGCATGACCTCACCGGCATGGGCAAAGTCTTCCGTCCCCTGGCGGAACTGGTCCGGCGGCCAGATCGCTTACCCCGCCGGACGTTTTTCACCCGCCAGCGAAGAAGCACTCAGTGACTACCTGAGCACATCAGGCGGTGCGATTCGGCCTGTGGGTTCCGGCCACTCCTTCACCCCTCTCATCCCCACAGACGGACATTTGGTCGTGATCGATCAGTTGACGGGACTCATTGACCATTCAACCGAAAGCATGAGTGCAACATTCGGTGCCGGCACCCGCTTAGGAGATATGGGCGAGCCACTTGAGCGTATCGGTCAGGCCATGTTTAACCTTCCTGACATCGACCGCCAGACCCTGGCTGGTGCCACGGCAACCGCGACCCACGGAACAGGCATCTCCTTTCCCTGTCTGTCGGCCTATATATCTGCACTCAGGCTCATCACCAGCGAGGGCAAAGTACTCGACCTGGAAGAGGGCGACGAAACGTTTCACGCGGCGCAAGTCAGTCTGGGTGCATTGGGCATCGTCACGCGCATGACCATAAAAAACCGCCCACCCTACAAACTCAAAGCAATTAACACCGTCGAACGTATAGAAGATGTATTGACCCGGTTCGATGAGGCAGCTGCAAGCCACCGTCATTTTGAAATGTTCCCGCTGACCCATTCAGACTACGCGCTCGTGCTGGCAATTGACGAAACCGATGAACCCATCAACAACCCACCGCCTTCTCCGGAAGAACAAGCAGCATTGGGGCAAGCCATGGCCATGTGGTCGATCATACCGCCCAAGGCTCGTCTGCCTCTGGTCAACGGCTTAGCCGAACAGATCCAGCCATCGGAAGTCGTCGACCAGTCATACAAGATCCTTAGCAATATACGCAACAACCGATTCAACGAGATGGAGTACTCTGTACCCCTGCATGCAGGTGCCGACTGCCTGCGAGAAATTCTACACACGATTATTGATCAGGAAGTCGACGTCGTGTTCCCGTTGGAGTATCGATATGTCCGTCGAGACGAGACCTGGCTTGGCATGAGCTCGGGCGATGAAGATCATGCAGCCATATCCATTCACCGAACGGCCAGCGAAGACTACCGCCCCTACTTCGACTTGATCGAACCAATTTTTTGGAAATACGGAGGCCGGCCTCACTGGGGGAAAATCCACGCTTTATCCGCAACTGAACTGAGCAAACTCTACCCGCGTTTCAGCGATTTTCAGAACCTGCGTCACCAGCTTGATCCTAAAGGACGGTTGCTCAACGACCATCTGCGCAGGATTTTAGGCGCATAAACGTGCGACGCCGCCAGCTTCTCCAATCGACATTAACAGCAGCGAGCACCTCGCTGCTGTGGTCTCCGACTGGCCATGCCTCCCCGGGCACAGACCACGATGCCTATTTCTCAAAACTCAACGATCGCTTGAAGCGTTCCGGTCCCGGCCGGCCGGTCATGCTTATCGATACGGCCCGCATGAATCACAATATCGACAAAATTGTCGGCTCTGTAGGTCAAGACAAAACCTACCGCACTGTGGTGAAATCTCTGCCTTCTGTACCGCTCCTACAACACGTGACCCAGCGAGCAGGCACACAGGCCTTAATGGTGTTTCATCAGCCTTTTCTGAATACCATCGCCAACACGTTTCCCAACAGCGATGCACTCCTCGGCAAACCCATGCCCGTGCGCGCCGTCGAGCATTTCTACGCACAACTGACTTCCTCAAAATTCCAGCCAGAACAACAGGTGCAATGGCTGATCGATACACAGGAACGACTGCAGCAATACCTGCAGATGGCGAGGAGGCTCGGTATCACGATGCAATGTAACTTTGAAATCGACGTCGGTCTGCGCCGAGGAGGCCTGTCTGAACCGGCCGCACTCACACAGGCACTGAAACTCGTCAGTGAATACCCTCAACACCTTAAAGTATCGGGTTTGATGGGTTATGAGCCCCACCTCACAGGCATGAAAGCCGAACTCAACCATCCGGCCGTACGCTCTGTCCTCGGTCTGTACGACGGCTTTAAACACGCGCTCAAATCGAGTGGGCTTGACATAAGTCAGCTGACGTTCAATGGCGCAGGCAGCCATACGCTCCGCATTTATGAGCGCGACCATACCATGAACGATTTATCAGCCGGTTCCGGCGTGGTGATGCCCACTGATTTTGACACCCACCACTTGCGCGACAATCGACCGGCGTTATTCATCGCAACACCTATTCTTAAGCGTTACGAAGGCAACCCGATCATCCCCGGCGCGAGCGGCGATATGGGCCGGCTCTACTACATCTATGGTGGCAAATGGAAGGCGAAGATGGCCTCACCTGAAGCTACCGGTGAACCGATTTATGAGAGCACCAACCAAAGTCCAGTGACAACGTCGATAAATTCCAACCTGCAAGTTGACGATTACATGTTCCTCCGTCCGACCCAGAGCGAGTTTGTCATGCTCCAGTTTGGCGACTTATTAACCATCACGGACGGCGAGATTGATCAACACTGGCCGGTATTCCATCAAACCGGGTAGTGGGTATTCGGTCGGTTTGACTGTGGATCGCTGTCTCAGCGCCAGCTGAACAAATCAAAGCCAGTGACGCCAACGCGCCAACCTTTTTATTCACTTGATCCGCTCAAGCCAAGCAGAGTTGGAATTCGCCTCCGTCTGTAGCACAGTACTCCCGTATTGAGGAGGACATGTTTTGCGACGTATTTGTAGAATGCATATTGCGGCTTGGGTACTGACGTTAATAACCCTACCTGCAGTCGCCGAGATGAAGGACCATGCCTATACGAGCGAGAGTGTGAGTCTTGGCTATCAGACCTACACAGACAACTGCGCACTGTGTCATGGGATCGAAGGTAACTGGGTTGAAGGAATTGATCTGAGTCGGCAGCAATTCAAGACCGCCGTTACCGACCACGACATCCGCGGGGTCATTGCCACCGGTGTGGGAGAAGGCAGGATGCCGCAGTTTGACCTTTCTGACGAACAGTTAGATGGCATCATTGCCTACATACGCATTGGTTTCGATCCCGACGGAGCAGCGGTCACAGTAGGTGATCCTCTGCACGGAGAAAAGGTCTATCGCGGCAAAGGCGAATGCGCAAGTTGTCATCGTATCGCCGGCAGCGGACCCCGCACGGCACCTGACCTCAGTGACGTTGGCAAAGAACGAACACCCGGCGCACTGCACAGAACCCTCGTTAAACCCAAGACTGCATTGTTACCCATCAATAAATCCATCACCGTCCTGACAAACGGGCAGGAGACGATCTCCGGCCGACGTCTTAACGAAGATACTTATACGGTCCAGATCATCGATTCATCGGGGCAGCTTCGATCACTCAAAAAATCAGACCTTGCCGTCTATGAAATCAGCAACGAGCCAACACACAAACCTACATGGCTGTCTGAAGAGGAAATCGCGGACGTTATCGCCTACTTACTGACGCTGCGGGGTGAATCATGAGATGGATCGCGCAGGGCCTTATCGCCTTCGTATGTACCTCCGGGGTCGCCGCTGAAATAGACTATGAGCGAATTATCGATGCGGACAGCGAACCGCAGAACTGGCTGACATACAACGGCGGTTACGACAGTCAACGATTCTCCGGTCTAAAACAGATCAACCAGAAAAATGTCAGTAATCTGAAACTTCAGTGGGTGCTGCAGAATCAGGTCTTCGGCGCCTGGCAATCAAATCCCATCGTTGTGGACGGGATCATGTACATCACCCAGCGTCCCAACGACATCATGGCACTAGACCCAATCACCGGCAGAGTATTCTGGGTCTATAAACACACGCCAGACCCCAACTCACAGGTCTGTTGCGGCGCGAATAATCGTGGGGTTGCCGTGCTTGGGGACAGAGTCTTTATGGGGACACTCGACGGTCGCCTTGTTGCTGTGGATCGGATCAACGGCAAAGAACTTTGGAATATCGAGGTCGGCGACGTCAATCTCGCCTACTCGGTGACCATGGCACCCCTTGCTGTCAAAGACAAAGTCATTGTCGGCGTCGGCGGTGGCGAATACGGCATACGCGGATACATCGTCGCCTATGATGCAGAAACCGGCAAACAAGCCTGGAAATTCTATACGATCCCAGGCCCAGGTGAACCTGGCCACGAAACCTGGGATGCAGATGACTGGCAACATGGCGGCGCTTCTGTCTGGGTGACAGGCTCGGTAGACCCGGATCTGAATCTCACTTATTGGGGTATCGGGAATCCAGGGCCGGACTGGAACGCCAAGCAACGCCCCGGCGACAATCTCTATTCAGATTCCGTGGTCGCATTGGATATCGACACCGGTAAATTAAAGTGGCACTTCCAGTTCACACCAAATGATGCCTATGACTACGATGCGGTGCAGGTGCCTGTACTGGTAGACCGGCCGTGGCAGGGTAAACCCGCCAAACTGATGCTGTGGGCAAACCGCAATGGCTATTTCTATGTCTTAGACCGAGAGCATGGAAAATTTCTCCTGGGCAAGCCCTTTGTCAAGGTCAACTGGGCGAGTGGCCTGGATGAAAACGGCCGGCCCATTCCAACGCCGCAGCCGGAAGGCGAACCCACATGGCCGGGCAATCAAGGTGGCACCAACTGGTATCCCCCCTCGTACAGTCCAAACACGGACCTTTTCTACTTCGCTGCCTGGAACGACTATGCAACGATTTATCAGGCGATGGATCAGGAATATGAGCCTGGTTCGGCCTTCCTTGGTGGCGGTTTCACAGTGCGTGCGCCCGTTAGAGGTGCCCCGACGATCGGTATCGGCCGCACCTCACCAATCAACAACTGGACGAGCGAAGTGGGTTATGGATCGCTCAAGGCCGTGGATCCGGATACCGGTGAGGCGGCATGGACTTATAATCAGTTCGACGTCAGTGACAGCGGTATGTTGACCACCGCAACTGACATCCTCTTCACCGGAGGACGTGAAGGCTACTTCCATGCCATCGACGCAAAGAACGGCAACCTCCTGTGGAAAATCAATCTCGGCGGCCAGATTGTTATGGCACCGGTGACGTATATGGTTGACGGTGTGCAGTATGTGACCGTGATCTCGGGGCATGCCATGTCATCGTTTGCACTTCCCCAACAGCCCTAGATGGACAAAGGACAGAGCCTAAGGCTTTTCTTCAATCCAGACCGATTGCAAAGCAAGATAGTCTTTGGCTCTGAGTGAGCCATCACCTGCCGGATAGCCATTTATTTTGAGTACATAAGCGGTTATATCGGCATACTGCTGAGCATCCAGGCTGTTGGGTGCCGCTTGCGGCATAGTCTGGCGGATGACATCGAAAAAATCAGCCACCGACGCGTCAAGCCAGCTAAAGGTAAAACCCTCGCCGACGATCGAAGGCGCAGGGCCGTGCCCACCCATCACACCGGGTTGATCGGAATGACAGGCGATACACTGCTCATCAAAGAGCTTTTTGCCATTTTTAATCTGTGCCTCACTGTAGACGCCATCCCAGACCGAGCCTTCCTCAGCCCAGGCTGAAACCACGACGCCCAACATGGGGACGATCAGCGCTAAACCCCACACTACTCCACCACCTCGGGCAACGAGAATGCAACCAACTCTGGCGGCGTCCCGCCGATCGTGATGGCTATGAACTGTTTGCCGTCCTTCATGTAGGTCATCGGCGTGCTGATGGCACCCCGTGGCAGGTCCGTGGAGGCCAGTTCTTCACCCGTCGCTTTGTCATAAGCAACCAGGCGAGCACCTCCTGTTGACCCACCCGCAGTGAGCGCGGTAATCAACAGCGTTTTTGTCAAAAGCGGACCGCCACGGCTGTTGTCGCCACCCAGTGGCGGTAGATTCAGGTGGCGTAGCATGCGGTGTCGACGCAGGCGATCACCATTCCCTAACGGTGTCATCCATACGTGTTCGCCGGTATTCATGTCAATGGCCGTCATACGTGAATAGGGCGGCTTAACCAGGGGTAAGCCTCTCGGCATTCGCGGCCCGGTGCTCCCAGGTGCCATTTTCAGGCGCTGTGATTCAGGCGCACCATGGGTATACCGCAGATTCCCATTGTCAGGTTCATAGAAGGTAATCACGCCTGGATTGTTGTTCGATGGTACGTACAAAATGCCCGTCTCCGGGTCCACGGCAGCCCCGGACCAGTTTGCCCCGCCGCCGCCGGTCGGGCGAAAGACTAATCCCTTAGTTTCGCCGTCATTCATCATCTGAGGCGTATACAAAGGACCAAGACGCCAGCCTTTTACAGCTTGCAGCGCCATCTGTCTGATTTCCGGTGTGAAATCGGCGAGGTCACTTTCCACCACCCCCTGGTATTCAAACGCTGCAGGCTTTGTCGGAAACGGCTGTGTCGGCCAGGGCTCCTCGCCGGGGATATTCGTATCAGTGGGTACAGGGCGCTCTTCAATGGGCCAGATTGGCTTACCCGTTGCACGATCGAAAGCATAGACAAAGCCCTGCTTACTCACCTGAGCCAGGGCCTTGATCTTTTTTCCATCAACGGTCACGTCCAACAGATTAGGCGCGGTTGGAAAATCGTAATCCCACAGGCCATGGTGAACTGCCTGAAAATGCCAGATTTTTTTGCCGGTCGCGGCCTCTACGGCAACGATGCTCTCGGCAAAGAGGTTCTCACCCAGACGATGCCCGCCATAGTAGTCATTCGTCGGTGTCCCGGTGGGCAGATATACGATTCCCAATGCCTCATCACCGCTCAAGTAAGGCCAGACATTGGCATTACCCGAATATCGCCATGAATCCCCCTCCCAGGTTTCAACGCCTTCGTCTCCGGCTTGCGGAATGGTGTGAAAGTCCCAGCGATGGGCACCTGTCCGCACATCCCAGGCACGTACCCAACCGGGGACCGCTTCCTTGTTTACCCGACGGTCAGCGATCGAAGAGCCATGAATAATCGTATCCCGAACCACGATAGGCGGTGATTGGACCGAATACAGCATGGCATTCAAGTAATCGCGCTGCGTACGTTCTGCCCGGGGCAGCCCGACCGTCAGATCGACATGCCCGTCGATGCCAAATCCCTCGCACGGATGCCCAGTTTTGGCCTGCACACAGATCAGATAGCCATTGCCCGTACCCCAGAGAATTCGTTCATCACCTTTGCCATCCGTCCAATAAGCAACCCCGCGTTGCCGCCAGGTCACCGTCATTGACGTCGTGCCCTCTTCATAACTCTTGGGGTTGTATACCCAGAGTGTCTGGCCTGTCGCGGCATCGATTGCCACACCTTGCGACAGCGGCGTATTGAGATAAAGAACCCCATCGATCATCAATGGCGTCGCCTGGAAGTTAGCCCAGTTGGGGGAGTTCTGCTCGCGATACAGATTGGGGGTTTCCTGCACAAGCTGATCCACCACCATATCGCGATGCGCATACCACTCCCCACCCGCAGCGGTGGTCTTGCTGATGAAGCCATCGGCTGAAACCCAACGCCAGGCAACTTCGAGCTGTGAAAAGTTCTGCCGATTAATCTGGGCAAGTGGCGAATATTTACTGCCTGCTTTGTCACCACCATAAACACGCCACTGACCGCCTTGCGTACCCTCTGGTATCGCTTCGGCAAAAACCACACCAACACAAAATACCGGCCAGTAAATCAATAGGCTCTTTGCGAGCTCAGCCACTCGTTTAATACCACAATGGATCAACCCTCTACCCCCAAAATCACTCCACAAAGTCGATTCCGATCTGCTCGGTTACTTATACGTTAGGTAAAATGTCACGAGCAACGCGCTCAAGAACATCGAACCGTGTGTCGAAATTGGGCAGGATCATAATTTGATCGAGCCCTGCGCCAGCCATACCATGCATGAGTTGTATCAGTTCATCTTTCGTACCGATCATGGCCGACGCTTGAAGGACATCAGGCGTCAAAAATCGTTCTTCTTCTTCCGTCACCCAGCAGTTGTGGCCCGCATGAATCCGCTGATGGCGGCGTTCTGCAGGGTAGGTTTCGAGCAGTGCCGTATAATCATCCCAGATTCCCGAAAGCGCATTGGGTGGTTGGTGGCCGAAGTTTCTGAACTGGTCATATGAGTAGTGAACGGCTGCCATCGCCATCGCGCCGCATTCAGATTTGACCCGTTCAGAATCGACCCTTTCACCTTCGTCCAGTACCACCATCGTTGTAAGGGCCGTGGTGTAGTAGTCTGTCTGGGGGCCAATTTCACGCCCCACTTCGCTGGCACCCGCCCGCATCATGTGCCAGACCGAGTTCATCGCAGCCGGATTACCCACCAATGCTAAAACTGCCCCATCGCCATATTTGCCCGCCAGGGCAAGGGATTTAGGGCCGAAACCAGAAATGTAGAGCGGTATGGGGTCGTCAAAATTAACAAAACCTTTGTCAGGCATGATGTGACGTATCGGGATCATTCCATCACCATGCGGCATGTCAGATTCTTCGCCTTTGATTAACGGCGCCAGTTGTTGCAGATAGGACTCGAACTCCTTGATCCTCTGCGGTGGTAAGCCCATTACTCTGCGCGCGGTATTACCCGACCCAACGCCAAAGAAGGTACGCCCAGGCGCCAGTGAATTAATTGTGGCAATCCCGGCGGCATTGACTGAAGGCGGCCGTGTACCCGTAACAGCAACGCCCGTGCCTATCTTGATCTTTGACGTTTGGGTTGCGACGAGTGCAAGCGTTGCATAACAGTCCGACCACAGCATTTGTGAATCCGCAAGCCAAGCGTGGCTATAACCAAGCTCCTCCGCCCTGACGACATAACCTATATCGTTAACATGCGATGCAACGCATATCCCGACTTCCATAACACCTCCCCTTTTAAATAATTCAGAACACGATGCGCAGAACGCTTTCTGCCACGCAGGCCGGTTTATCCTGACCTTCAATCTCCACCGTCAGTTCATTGACAACCTCGACCTGCGCACCTTTTTGCTCGACACTGATCACTTTACCCACGGTACGAATCTTTGCACCTACAGCAACAGGCGACATGAAACGCACCCGGTTCCATCCGTAATTTACACCCATTTTCATGCCGTCGAGAGATGGCAACCCGACACCCTCTCCCCCCGGAAGAAAACTCATGATCGACATGGTGAGCTGGCCATGTGCAATCGGCGTTCCGAAAGGCCCCGCTTTAGCTCGCTCCGGGTCTACATGAATCCACTGCTGATCGAGCGTGGCATCCGCAAAGTTGTTAACTCTTTCCTGCGTCATTTCAAACCATTGTGTCGGTGTTGACGCCTGGTCGATCCTCGACGACAGTGTTTCTACTGCATTTTCTATCGCACTTCCCATTACCTTCTCCAATTCATGTCTGTTTCAACACGGGAAGGTTATCATGGGCCAAAACGAAGCGGGAGAGGACACAATGACGGATCGCTACGAAGGCTATACTCACCTTTTGTTCGAGTACCCATCCGATCGGGTATTGAAAATTACAATCAATCGACCGGAAAAATACAACGCCCTCGACCAGGTCGGCCATCGCGAGTTGACCTACGTTTGGCGTGAAGTGGACGATGATCCTGACATCGACGTTGTCATTCTGACTGGCGCAGGAAAAGCATTTTCCGCCGGAGGTGACTTCGAAATGGTGGAGAAAATCACGCAGGATTTCGACGTGCGGGCCACGATCTGGAAGGAAGCGCGCGATCTCGTCTACAACATCATGAATTGCGGCAAACCCATTATCTCTGCGATCAATGGCCCTGCAGTCGGCGCCGGCCTCGTGGCAGGGCTCATCGCCGACATTTCTATCGTTGCCCGATCCGTGTCTATCACCGACGGACACACGCGATTGGGCGTGGCTGCAGGTGACCATGCAGCCATTATCTGGCCTCTGCTCTGCGGTATGGCTAAATCCAAGTATTACTTGCTTACCTGCGATCGATTGAGCGGAGAAGAGGCTGAGCGCATTGGCCTGGTTTCCCTTTGCGTGGCCGACGACGAACTCCAATCCCGCGCGCTGGAAGTGGCCCAAAAACTGAGATCCGGGGCCCCCACGGCCATTCGCTGGACAAAATACGCCTTAAACAACTGGCTGCGAATGGCCGGACCCATATACGACGCCTCCACAGCTTTAGAGATGCTTGGATTTGGCGGGCCAGAAGCGCGTGAAGGCCTAGCATCGCTCAAAGAAAAGCGCGATCCCGACTTCCCGAGAGGCTCGAATATATAACCTGTAATATGGGCGGGGTTTCATCCAGGAAAACCGCCCATAGAAAGGTAGAGACTCCCCTCGCCCAGCCAGTTAACCTATAAAGACAGAACAGGTCAGGAGATAGGCATGATCAAGTTTCACGACCCGCGCGGAGAATCGGCTGTACAGACTCAGCCTTACGAACTCGCGCACGATATTCAAACCAACGAAGGTGAGGGTGTCACTGTGGCATTGCTCGCAAACGGGTTTCCGGACTCAGACAATTTCGTTGAGGCTATCGGCAATGCCCTCAAAGAACGTCTACCCAAGGTTCAGACGAAGTTTTGGAACAAGGGCAATGCATCTATTCCGGCTAACGAACAGATTCTTAACGAGATTCAATCGAGTTGCCAAGTCGCGATCGCGGCTTACGGGCATTGAGGCAGTTGTACTTCCGGCACCGTGCGTGACGGCATCAATATTGCAAAACTCGGCATTCCAGCCATCGCACTCGTCACAGAAGATTTCTGGCCACAAGGGGATTTTGTGGCAGCCTCCGTTGGCATGCCAGACCTTCCTCGCGTACAACTCCCACATCCTGTCGCCGGCACCGGTACGGCGCGCATGCAGGAAATCGCCTCCCACATCATCACCGACGTGTTGGATCAATTCGCCGCATGAGTGAATTATTAGAAGCTGTCGACGAAGAATCCGCACTGGAAAAACTCCACGCTCTCGATTGCACCGATGGTCTCCCCGTGGTCATACCTACCAAGGAACGCGTCGTAAGAATGGTGCTTGCAAGTGGCCTGGATGCCGACATGGTGCTAGGTGAAATGGGCCCGGCAATGGGCTTAGCGACGGTCGAGAAAGTCGCCACCGCGGCCGTCATGGCTGGTTGTACAGCCGACCACATGCCGCTGGTGGTAGCTGCAGTAAAAGCAATATCCGACCCTGCATTTGATCTGACTGAGATGCAGGCAACGACACACTGCACAGCACCTCTCATTATCGTCAATGGTGAGGCGCGCCATACCTGCGGCGGTGTCGCTTCAGGATTCGGCGCGCTAGGACCCGGGCACCGCGCAAACGCGAGCATCGGCAGGGCTTTACGGCTGACGATGATCAACATCGGCGGTGGCAGACCAGGCACATCCGATATGGCGCTCTTAGGGCATCCCGGTAAGTTTACGTACTGCCTCGCTGAGGACGAAGAGCACTCACCGTTCGCACCGATGCACGTCGATATGGGGTTCAAGCAGGAAGCAAGTGTGGTGACCGTCATTGGCTGTGAAGCACCCCACTCAGTTCTCTATAGCGTCAATGCAGATGATCCGGAAAACGCCGAAAAACTCCTGCACGTCATCGCGATCGGGCTCGCCAACCTGGCAACCAATCAAGCCATCCTGGCTTCAGGAAGTGCAGTTGTCGTCCTCAACCCCGATCACGCCAATGTCCTGTCCCGAGCCAATATGGACCGAGCCGCAGTGCAGCACCGGCTGTGGGAACTTACGCATCTGCCAAGTGCTGACCACAATCGCTATGCGGGCGGATTCGCCGGGCACCTTCATGAAGAGAAAGAATATTGTGCATTTGCAGAACCCGAGAACCTACTGGTCCTCGTTGCAGGCGGAAGCGGCCTGTACACAATGGTCATGCCAAGCTGGGGTGGGGGTCATCACCGCAACATGGCAGTCAGCAAAGTCGTGGAACTTGATCAGTATTGTGAAATCCCCGGATCCGATCCCGACTCACAGGCCGTTTTTCGAGACCTTTGATTTATACCATCACGGCATAACCGATAACGACTGAGTGTTTTTCGCTAACGCCTCTGTAACGGTCAAATCAACAACGTCAGCGCAGCCTCTCGACATCCCCACCTTCCCCTTAGAAGAGGTGTTAAACCTTGCTTGTGGAGGTATCCACGCGTCAAAAGACCACGGGAGACGTGCAAACGCTCGCTTGCTCGCGCTTATCAGTTAACAGCTTTATCAGACCCTTCCCAGAACGGCGCACGCAGTTCGCGCTTCAGGACTTTACCTGGGCCGGATTTGGGCAGTGCTTCCTGTTGTATGTCGATGCCTTTGGGGACCTTGTAGCCCGCAATGTGCTCACGGCAGAATTCGATCAACGCACCGGGCGCGACATTGCTGTGCTCAGTACGCGGCACGACGGTGGCATGCACGGCCTCACCCCATTGCTCATCGGGAATTCCATAAACCGCCGCTTCAAGCACGGCTTCGTGTTTGTAGAGAACTTCCTCCACCTCTGTGCAATATACATTTTCACCACCAGAGACAATCATGTCTTTGCTGCGGTCAACAAGAAAAACGTAGCCTTCGTCATCCATGTAACCGAGATCACCCGACCAGTAAGCACCATCTTTAAGCACTGCAGCCGTCTGCTCAGGCTTGTCCCAGTACCCGACCATGACGTTAGGGCCTCGAACCACGACTTCACCGACCTCTCCACGGGCGACTTCGTGACCATCGACATCAAGGATTCGAACTTCTATGCCAGGGATGGACTGACCACAAGAACGCGCACGATCATCATCAAGAAGGTCCTGTTCGTTCCTAAGTGCTGTTGTCAACGGTGACAATTCGGTCGCACCGTAAACTTCGATCATCTCCGCAGTGGGGAATGCGGTCCAGGTGCGGCGTACAACTTCGGTTGCAATGGGAGAACCCCCATGTGCAACCGTGTGTAGGGTCTCGATCTTGCGAGGGTTCGAGTGTTGCGCTTCGGCGATCGCAGCGAGCATGGTCGGCACACCCAATGTCACAGTAACAAGCTCGTTCTGGAGGATCTCAAGCACTTCTTCAGGATTAAACGCGCCCAGCGTAATCTGAGTTCCCGTCGTCCATATTGAGGCAAGCACACCATTTGAACCTGCCGCATGAAAAAGCGGCGCCATGATCAGAGTGACATCATTAGGACTCTGAGGAACGGCCGTCAGCCAGTGAAATGTATTGGCGATGAGATTACGGTGACTCAACATGACACCTTTGGACTTGCCAGTCGTACCGCCAGTGTAGAAAAGCCCCGCCAGATCGCTTTCAGCGAGGTTTTCGCCGAGCGCATACGGCGCGCCATCCAGCAAGGCTTCGTATTCATCGCCGATCTGTATGATATGTTCACAGATATCCGACATACCGGACGCATCCCGGTCTGTAATGAGCACACTGGTCTTGGAATCCTCAAGTGCATAGCGCAGCTCTGGCTCTGCATGCCGGGTATTTAAGGGCACAACGATCAAACCACCCGCAGGTACACCCACATAGGTTTCAATGTATTCGTGATTGTTATCCGACCAGATGGCGACCCGATCCCCTTTTTCAAGCCCCAGGTTATAAAGACCAGTGACCAGCCGAGCGCATCTATCCTGGAGTTCTCGATAGGTATAACGCGCTTGCCCATCGATTAAAGCGACCTTGTCTGGCGCTACTTGTACTGCACGTTTAAGCGGATCGGCGAATGTGTGCATGGTTGTCCTTTTTTTGCAAATTGTAAGGTCTCACTGCACCCCAGTCGAGGCGTCAGGCCGATTCTCGGCACGATTGCGTCAACGAACACCGCCAGGCAAAACGAAAAGCTTCAGCTTACCAGCCCGCCGGCTCATTCTTAGAGACCTTGTTGGAATCGTTGCAGGTTCGAAATTAACAGGTCGTGCTCTATCTCGTCACTGAGGGTCAAACACAGGTTCGCTGCCCTCATTTTAGACACGCGTTCGCCCAGTACTGACCCATCGCCACCGCCGAGCACATATTCAGACAAGTCAGGAGAAACTGCCCCAAAGCGAGGGTCAACATTAAATCCCACCGTGTTATGCAGACTGGTTAAAAGCTTCGGGCCAACAAATTGCGGGGCGATAAAGTCAGCATCAATCTTACTCACCAGCTTTTCCACACTATCAATCAAAAATGGGAGTACCGGGCAATCGGGTCGAAATGCACAATAAGCATTGTGCACATTGTTCCTTACGACGGGCTTGCCGCGTCTGTTCTGCTGCAGCCAATATTCGTAACCAAATACACAGCTCCCGACCACTTCTATCTCAAGATCATCGGGCGCGAAAACTAAAGTATCTGCATCCAGCCAAGCCACAACATCAACATCACCTTGCGCAAGTTTCTCCCGTATCCACAAAAGCCGCGCCAAATCAGTCACCAGGGGTGTTTTAGGGCGCACTTTGTCTCGGTACCAATCCGGTACCCGATCTAGAAGTGCATCGTCTACAAATTCATAGCGATACCCGAGCTGCTTAGCCCACCCTGTGACACTTTCAACACACCTGGCTATCCAGTGAGGCACATTGTGCGTTCGAAAACTCTGTATCACATGCACTCGTTGCACTAGATTAAGACCATGAAATTCAATCTGAAATTTATTGTCATCATCGCATTTGCCATTGCTGCGTCGGCTTCAGTCGAACCCGGACCACGTCCCAGAGCGTTAATCGACAGTTTGCCAGTCTCTGCGTTGAAATCACGCCTGGAAAATTGTGGCGATGGCCCTTTCAAAGCATCCGACTTCGTCATCGCACACCGGGGTGCACCACTCGGATACCCGGAACATACCCGGCAAGGATACATTGCAGCAGCGAAAATGGGCGCAGGTCTGATCGAGTGCGATGTGACTTTTACACGAGACGGTCACCTGGTCTGCCGACACTCACAGTGCGACCTACATCGTACGACCAATATCCTTAAGACCCCGGTTGCCCGCAACTGCACCGAGCCCTTCACACCTGCAAGCGCCACTCAACCTGCAACGGCCATGTGTTGTACTTCAGATATTACCCTGGGCGAATTCAAATCCCTTTGCGGCAGAGCCGACTTTACAAATCCCCAGGCACGTTCAATCTCTGCATATCTGCCGAACCGGATCCGCAAAGTCGACACGCCGGACCTCCTCTGTCCAACCCTTTTGACACACAAGGAGAGCATCGATCTGATAGGCAAACTCGGGCGCAAACATGTGCCCGAACTCAAAGCGCCCATGGTCAAGATGCCATTCAACGGTATGTCACAAAACCAGTATGCTGATCGCTTGATTCAGGCGTATCTGGACACCAACACAAATCTCTCGGACGTTTATCCGCAATCGTTCAATATCACCGACATCAAATACTGGATTAAGACTTATCCAGATATCGCACACCAGGTCGTCTATCTGGACCCGCGCGGCCGAAGGCCCGACTTTAAGCCTACGCTTGCTGGTATGCGCCATCTTTACGACCTCGGATTGAGGATTATAGCACCCCCGATACCCATGCTTGTCCGTCTCAATGGCGATGAGATCGTGCCGACCACCTATGCACGACTCGCACAACAAGCCGGTCTGAAACTAATTGCCTGGACGTTCGAATCAGGCGACGCAACCGATCCCAAAAACTGGCTTTATCGTCCCGTGCAAAGCGCGATCGAGATAGAAGCGGATATGTTGCGCGTATTGGAAGTCCTTGAGCGGGACGTCGGTATCATCGGGCTCTTCACCGATTGGGCCGGCACCGTTACGTACTACAAAGCGTGCAGCCAACAGCAAAAAGGGCTTAAGCATTGAGGGATGGTCGGGGTTAAACAGATGCGCTGCGACCACCACGAATGAAGGACTCGATTTCATCGTGTCGTTCTTTCGCGTCTTCCTCACCAAGACGAATTAATAACGCAAGGTAGTCGGGCGATACTCGGGTATCGTCTTCGCGATATGACGAAGTGCCCCTATCTGATACGCCGCACGTGCACCTCCACCAGTAAGAACCAGAGCCTGGCATTGAAAACACCTAACGGATTGCTTCGATGACATCCGCCAACTGCTCTTTATCCGCCGCTGATGCCACCGGAATACTCATTTCTATACGCTGCAGTAAATTTCCGTACCTTTCATTAATGATTGCAGCCAGGTCTTCGTACAATGCCACCACAACACAGGCATCAAAAATTTCATCACTCACCAAGGCTGCCAGTGCATGCCATTTTCCCGCCTTCGAAAGCTCCGCCATGTCCGCACATAACCCACCCAAACCATAAACCTCAAATGCACCGGCATATGCCGGTGTCGACATATAAAATGCCAGCCGCTCTCGGGCAACGCCCTTGCGTGCCCGAAGCGTCTGCTCGTCAGCAGCGGCGGCAATCAGCGGCTTGAGGCATATCTCGAATTTTTCATGCCGGACTCCGGTCACGGCGGGTACGATCACCTGTTCAATGTATCGGGGGCTACAAACCGGATGTAGGCGAACGCCATCTGCCACCTCAGCGGCCACCTTAGCCATGTACGGATTAACAGCGCCAACCTGTATAGGGATAGCCGGGCACTCGATTGGCGCTGGCGTAAATAGAGGCACGTTGAGGTTCAGGTTGTAGTGCTCTGACTCGAACGCGAGTGGCTTCTGTGTTTGCCAGCTTTGCCAAATCGCTTTGACCGCGCGCACATAATCACGCATCCAAGGCCCGGGAGGATGCCACTCCATACCAAACCGCCGTCGGATATGACCACGCACCTGAGAACCGAGGCCAAGCTCAAACCTCCCGGCACTGATCTTCTGCGCCGTCCAGGCCGCCTGGGCTGTCACATAAGGACTTCGGGCAAACGCAATGGCCACAGAGGTTCCCACATGAACGCGCGTAGTTGCCCCGGCCGCCATCGCCAACACTTGAAATGGATCGTCCTTAGTCTCCTCCATCAGAACCGCGTGGTAGCCCACCGCATCAGCGATACCCGCCTGCGCCACCACGTCGTTAAGATCAAGCGGCGTTTCCGTAGCTCGAAGTCCAGGGTCTAGTTTGCCAAGGGGCAGCAACGTTTCAGCTTTCAAACCGACTCCTTAGGTTTCGTCAGACAAATATATCAGCTTAATCATCCCATTCACGTATGATGGCCCGCATGCTTCAAGGATTTCGCACATTGAAGCCACGGATGAACGAACTTTTTCGTCCCGGTGGCAGGGTTTTCTACGGCTGGTATATCGTATTCGCTGCCACGGGCATTCAATGGCTCGCCGCCATGACGTGGATGCACTCCTACGGAGCGTACGCGCTTCTGCTACAGGAAGACTTCGGCTGGTCCATGTCCATCATTTCTCTCGCTTTCGCCCTCACCCGTCTCGAGAGCGGGCTGCTGGGGCCTGTACAGGGCTGGCTGGTTGATAAATACGGGCCCAGGCTCATCCTCACCATAGGCACCTTCATATTCGGTATCGGCTTTTTACTGTTTGCTGCAGTCGATTCCCTGGTGACTTACTTCATCTCTTTTGTGCTGATCGCCCTCGGTTCAAGCCTCGGCGGTTGGGCGACACTTATGGTTTCCATCGTCAACTGGTTCGACCGCAATCGATCAAAGGCCGTCGCCTGGTCCCAGGCCGGGTTCTCCCTCGGCGGGCTTAGCGTACCGCTGGTCACGCTAGGCTTACAGGAGTTCGGCTGGCGCACCATGGCCGTTATCTCCGGAATCACCATCCTCGCAATCGCAGGCCCCCTGGTACAAATCGTCAAACATCGTCCCCACGAAATCGGTGAGGTCGTCGATGGCGCACCACCTACTGACGATGAGGGAGATACATTACCAAGCACGGAACAGATCAATTTCACTTGGCAACAGGCCTCACGAGAACCCTCTTTCTGGCTGATATCGGCCGGTCACGGATTGAGTCTGCTTACCGTCTCATCCTTGTTGATGCACCTCATTCCACACCTTACTAAGAGTTTGAACTACGACCTCATCTCTGCAAGCTATGTCTTCGGCATCATGACCGGCACACAGCTGCTGGGGATATTTCTCGGTGGGTTTCTCGGAGACCGTTTCAGTAAGCGGGCTCTGTGTGCATTCTGCATGATCGGACATTTCGTCGGTTTAATGGCCGTAACCTACGCCACGAATGTTTACTGGCTTATCATTTTCGTACTCGGGCACGGCCTCGGCTGGGGGATACGCGGACCACTTATGGTCGCCCTGCGTGCCGACTACTTCGGCCCACGCTCGTTCGGCACAATCATGGGCATCTCAAGCCTCATCGTCATGATCGGCATGACCACGGGGCCAATTTTTTGTGGCTGGATGTTCGACATCTACGGTAATTACGAACGTGCCTTCACCATCATGGCCTGCTCATCACTCTCAGGGAGTATCTGTTTCTGGCTGGCAAAACCCCCGACACCGCCGGCACAACCCGCTTAAAATTCAACCCGCGCCAATGCAACACCCGCTTCGCCACCAACGGCGTAAAGCAGATAGACCACACCTTCATCCACAAAAATAGCCGGGTCTCGCAGCTGATTCACAACCCCATAAGCGGTACTCCGAACGGACGGTTCAAGTGGCGCTTGCGATCCCTCCCAGGCAAATTCCGGGCGCAACACCTCGTTGCCACCCACCTCCTTCCAGGTCATCCAATCTCCGGAAAGCTCAATCGTGCTCAATTTAATGTGCTCTGGAACGTCGCCCACCTGGGTCCAGAAAACATACAACACACCATCCCTGATCAAAACCGCGTTGTGTCTCATGTTCGGATTGAACAGCTTCGGGCCTTTTTCATAACCGGTGAAGGGCTGCTTAGACCGATAGAATTGACCCGGCATGGCGAGGGCATAGTGATGATTTTTCCAGACAAACGAACGCCAGTAGGTTTGCCCCAACACTTCTTGGCTTGATCTAAAGTGCACACCATCCTCGCTAACGGCCACTCGGGTCACTTGGTGTCCCACCCCTTCAAGGCCGTGGTAGTACATAACGAAACGCCGGTTTGCTTCATCTACGTGTACATCGGGTGACGCGATATGTGGTGCTGTGACTTCAGCAATGATGTCATGCGAAATCTTCACCCCACGTGCTTTGAAGTTTTCCTCTATACGGGCTCGCTCTTCTGCTGACACCTTCGGTGGCGCGCGAAGAAAAGGTGTATCAGCCAATTGCAAACTGCCCGGCACATGAACTTTCCAGGGGCCGAGCAAATCATCGGCATAGGCTAAGCGGATATATGCACCTTTGTGATCGGCAAAGTAGAGATAATATTTACCCAATGAATTTTGTACCCAATCCGGGACACGCACTAATGAAGGCCCCTGAATATTCTCTCCGATACTCGGATCAAGGCTGGCATGAATGATGGGGCCCGTGCCCAGACGTACAATATTCACAGACCCTCCTAACACACTTGCGCTCAAACCAAGCGCAATCAAAGCCATACAAAACGCCCTGAGCATCTCAATTCCGAATGTTTGCAGCGAGAACAGTCTAACTGTTTTAATCGCCACTATGACGTGTTGTATATTGAAATATCTGGTGCGTGGAGTGAAGCCCGATCGCGAGTCACAAGCTGACCTGCGAAAAGAACTCTACGACTGCCTCCCACATGCACAGTCCGTGGTCGTACTACCGGTGGTTGACGGATTTTCGGTCGAGATGGAAATTGATGACCTTGGCCCCTTTTCGCGCACCAGCTTCGAACCCTACATCGCCGAACACGTGGTGCAGGAAGCGGTCCAGATCCGTTGCCATCTGCTGGAAGCACCGCAACTGAAGTTACTGAAAGCCCACTTTTCCTGAGGAGGCCAGATACCCGGCCCATTTGACGGTATACGCGTACTCGACTTTTCTACAACGGCGTCCGGACCTGTCGCCGCCAGAATGCTCGGTGATCGAGGTGCAGATATCATCAAAAGCGAATCGCCCAATGGGGATGAGATGCGCAAGATCGGCAATACCCGCAATGGGCTCAATCATGCATTTAACGAACACACCAAACAGATCGATTAATCAAGCCATACCCGACTTGAAAATTCCCTTATCTACACGTCATTGATCGTCTGTGAACTTTAAATGCTAATATTGGCAATACGCATTTTATTTAAGGGTGCACCATGAGTTATGCAAAAGACCGCATCATGTACGATGCCGACAGTCACATTATGGAACTGCCGGACTTCCTGCAAATGCACGCGGAGCCAAAGGATCGAGATGTCGTACCCGAAATATCCTTCGGATCGGCTGCCAGTTCAGGGATCGATCGGGATCTGCACGAATACATCCAAGCCGGACACAAACACGACACAAAGAAAGTCGTCGAACTCCGGGCGCTCGGCGACGATATCCTGCGCGGACCCAAGGGCTATCAGGCCCTGGGTGCATTCAACAATGAAGACAGACCAGCAGTGCTCGATATGCTTGGTTTCAAGAAGCAGTTGGTGTTCGCTTCGTTTTCTATGGGAATCGTGTTTCGTCAGGACAGTCCCGAACTTGAATATGCTGCGGCCCGCGCACACAACCGAGGCATGGCCGAATTCTGTGGCATCGATTCACGGTTATTTGGCGTCGGCGCTATACCACTGGATGACGACGAGTTAGCTATGCGAGAGCTCGAATTCGCTCTAGAGGCGGGTCTTGAGGCCATCTGGATACCCCACCGTCACTGTGGTGGCCGTTCTCCAGGACACAATGACCTCGATCCTTTCTGGACACGTCTGGCTGAAGCAGACATACCATTTGTCCTCCACGTCGGCGGTAGTCCTCTGCAACTAGCCCCGGAATGGATGAATACAGGTCGCCCCGTGCCAACCGATTGGGGTGGTGGCGGCGAAAATGTACGTGGCAAGGATATGACCGCTCTGCATCAGACTGCCGAGCGATTCCTCTCCGTAATGATGCTCGATGGCGTCTTCGATCGGCATCCAAACCTACGTGGCGCCTGTGTTGAACTCGGTGCAGGCTGGGTACCACAGATGCTGGACAGACTCGACTGGGTTGTAGATATCTGGAGCAAAAGCGACGAGGCGCTGCGCAACCTGTCCGCCAAGCCTTCCGAATTGGCTCGCCGGCACCTCTCATTTACGCCCTATGTCTACGAGGACATCGGCAAAATGATCCAGCAGTCCAACGCGGACCTCTATCTTTTCTCCAGCGATTATCCACATACCGAGGGTGGACGAAATCCACTGGGGAGATTTGATACATCACTGGCGAACGCTGAAATCGCCGTTGGCGAACAGCAGAAATTCTTTGCCGAAAACTTTTTGCGCGTATTTCCGCGTGCAGGGCAGTAACGAGTAGGCAGCTTGAAACGCAGAGCGCTGATTGCAACGACCGGCACAGCGGTCGTTTTGCCAAAACTTGTTTTCAGCTCAAAGGCAGAGCGTGCAAAGCCCCAGCCGGGAGACATACTGGCACATGCATTTGGCGATCTCGCAGGTATTCCTATTCAGCCCCATGAAGTCGCCGACAACCACCTGTTCGCGTTTCCGCTTACCATCGAGGGTGTTTTGAGGAACGGTTCTCTACACAATCAGCTCATTGTTGTACGTCTCGATGAGACGGCAATGAACGCGAAGACTCGCCAGTATGCGACAGGACCATTCGTTGCCGTATCAGCATCATGCACTCATACGGGTTGCGAAATCAGTGGCTGGGATGCCGAATACAGTGAACTGGAATGCCCATGCCACGGTTCCCGCTTCGATCTCTTAAATGCCGCCCGCGTGATCAATGGCCCTGCGACCAAACCACTCGCCTACCTGCCAATCGAAATCAAAGGCGACGAATTTATCGTCAGTGGAAAATTTTCTCGCAGAGTGGGGCCACCCCCCGCTTACTGACTAAGGGGATCAACATGCCGAACTTTCACGTGCTCTTAACGATCACTTCATGCGCCCTGCTGGCCTCAGCCCTCAGCGTATCAGCACAGCAAGCCTATCTACCCGTGACTGATAACCGCTTGGAAAATCCGGAAGCTGAAAACTGGCTGATGTACCGCGGCACCTATGACAGCCATGGCTACAGCCCACTGCAACAAATAAATACACGAAACGTTCGTAAGCTAAAGCCACTCTGGACCTTCTCCACCGGCCTGCGTGAAGGACACCAGGCACCACCCATTGTAAATAATGGGTACATGTTCATCACGACACCCCACAACCATATCCTGGCTCTGGATGCGGCTACGGGGGACCTTCTCTGGCGCTATATACGCGAACTACCCGAAGATCAGGTGCAGATGCACCCGACAAATCGCGGCGTCGCCCTCTATGAAAACCTGGTGTTGATGGCCACCGCCGATTGTTATGTCGTTGCGCTCGACGCAACAACAGGCGAGGTCGTGTGGGAGACCGAAATCGAAGATTACAGCACGGGCTATTACATGACGCTCGCGCCCCTGGTCGCTAAAGGGAAGGTCATGGTGGGTGTTTCTGGCGGCGAGTTCGGCATCCGCGGATTTATTGTCGCCCTGGACGCAAAAACAGGACAACCCGCCTGGAAAACATACACGATCCCGGCACCCGGCGAGCCCGGTAGCGAATCCTGGCCCGGAGATTCCTGGAAAACCGGCGGCGTACCGGTGTGGCTCACCGGATCCTACGATACCGATACCAACCTCAGCTACTGGGGCACCGGTAATGGCGGCCCCTGGATGGGCGATACGCGAACCGGCGACAATCTATACGCGACTTCCGTTCTGGCACTGGACGTCGAAACCGGTGCAATTCGGGGCCATCACCAATATCACTGGAACGATTCCTGGGACTGGGATGAGGTGTCTGCACCCTTACTCATCGACTTCAAACGCGACGGGCGGGAAATCTCAGGGCTTATCCATCCCGCTAGAAATGGCTACCTGTGGTTTCTTGAGCGTCAAGACGACGGCATCGGTTTCGTCGACGCCGGCCCCTATGTCAGACAAGATGTATTCACTGGGCTAAATCCGGTGACAGGCCGGCCCACGTACGATGAGAGCAAAATCCCAGGTACAAACAAAGGCGCCCACTTCTGCCCTTCACACTGGGGTGGCAAAGACTGGCCTCCGGCCGCGTTCAACCCCCAAACACGCCTTTTGTATATACCCGCCAACGACAACATCTGTGGTTATCTGATAGGGGAAGAAATCGAATACCGCCAAGGGCGGGAATTCATGGGTACCGACTGGCAGGAGTCAAAGCTTGTTCTTGCCGAGGGTGCCGATGCCTACATTGGTGAACTTCAAGCCTGGCACGTCGATACAGGACAAAAGGTCTGGAGCCAGACATTTGACAGCCATAACTGGGGACCGGTGCTGACGACCGCTGGCAACCTAGTCTTTATGGGCGGCACTTACGATCGATACTTCCGGGCATTCCATGCCAAGACCGGCAAACTTCTCTGGCGACAGCGGACGAACTCGGGAATTACAGGCGTGCCCACGAGTTACGAGGTCGATGGCAAACAGTACGTGGCTGTACTTTCCGGCTGGGGTGTAGATGCCGAACGCGAACACGCATCACTCGCCGAAGCAGGTCGTCCACGACCTCCCGTCCCACAAGGCGGCGTACTCTGGGTCTTCGGCCTGCAATAACCCTAACCTTACGGCGCCTTATAGGTGGCAATTGCACCCGCAGCGAAGAGGTAGAAGATAAGAAGGATCTGAAAAGCAAGCGCATAGGATCCCGTCGAGTCGTAAACCCAGCCTGCAAACGGCACGCCAAGAATCTGTATCGGGAACATCGCCGGTCGCATGAGGCCTAATACGGCACCAAACTGTTCACGCCCGAAGGTTTTAGCAACAACAATACCGTGCAATGGCACCACACCGCCAACACCGTAACCAAAAAGTGCCGCACCCAACGCAAAAGGTGTCAAATCAGTGTTGCGGTACATTATAAATTGTCCAATAAACTGTAAAGCGATCACCAGGATGATGACTCTTCGCAAAGGTAGTTTGTCTGCCAGCCAGCCAAAAGTCAGTTTGCCAACAACGCCCAGGGCAGCGCACAACGACATGATAAGAGATGCAAGCGATAGGCTATGCCCCATATCCGTCAGCCGAGGGACCATGTGCGTAAGCGTGGTACTCATGGCGCAAAATACGAGTGCAAAGCTGCCAACGATAGACCAAAAATTTCGATCCCGAGTGACTTCCCGCATCGAAATTTTCTGCGGAGCGCTCGTCTCCTGATTCTGTTGAGTTTCAACGATAAGTGCCCCATCGGGTGTCAGTCCGACATCTTCCGGTCGGGATATGATGAAACGGAGCACGACGGGCACGACGACGAACAGCGTAAACAATCCATAGGCTGCAAATCCCTCCCGCCAACCATAGGCCTCGATAATTTCGGCGCTCAAATAAGGCATCACCACCCCGGACATGGACACACCCGTCGCCGCGATCCCAAGCGCGGTACCGCGTTTGCGATCAAACCAATTTGTCACGAGTTTGCTGGTGGCAAGATTACCCATGCTGCTGGCCCCGAACCCAATAAACAGACCCAACACCAAATAAAACTCAAGTTGGTTTCGAACGAACGCAAGGCACAAAAAACCAATGGCCATGGAGGTGGCACCCAGACCAATCACACGTTTAAGGGGGAACCTATCCAATGCACGACCGACCAGTGGCGCAGCGATCGCGCCCACAGCACTGGTCACGGTGAGTCCGAGCGCAACACCAAGGCGCGAATCTCCAAACTCTACCGCGATCGCCTTAAAAAAGACGCCATAGGAATAAAAAAAGAAGCCAATG
>JAYZCO010000087.1:0-58682 GCA_036338285.1 Pseudomonadota bacterium | reverse complement strand
CATCGACCGCTAGAAAGTGCGTTTTTTTGCGCCGCAAAAAATGCAACGCCTCTCTCTGGCGATGATACAAGTGAGCACGGGAAACACGAAGAACAAAACACCGTGGTGCAGTCCACAACCACGGCTCCCCCGGCAGTTATTCTAGATAACTAGCCTCTTGTACAACATCAAGTAAGTTTACTGATTCATGGACATCTGGTCAAACTTAATCTAACCACCAGGAGATGCCCTCAATCGACGACCGTGCCTGCATTTGGTGGGCCCACCAGGACTCGAACCTGGGACCAATGGATTATGAGTCCACTGCTCTAACCAACTGAGCTATAGGCCCTATAAGGGCGCGGTAGTCTTTTCCAACACGCTACAGGCACAAACGCCTCAGCCTCGCTGAAGTTTCATCAGATACCACTTATCCTCTGCCAATCGTTTCCATCCACTCATCAAGAAAGCTACGAAGATGCTCTGAACGACTCGGGTGTCTCAATTTTCTGAGCGCTTTCGCTTCGATCTGGCGAATCCGCTCTCTGGTCACATCAAACTGCTTGCCAACTTCTTCGAGTGTGTGGTCCGTGTTCATATCAATACCAAATCGCATACGCAAAACTTTGGCTTCCCTGGCGGTCAGGCCACCGAGAACGTCCCGCGTCGCCTCTTTGAGGCCTTCGCCCGTGGCAAGTTCGATCGGTGAGCCAATGGTCGAATCCTCGATGAAGTCGCCCAAATGCGAATCTTCGTCATCACCGATGGGTGTTTCCATTGATATCGGCTCTTTGGCGATCTTAAGCACTCGGCGAACTTTATCCTCAGGCATTTCCATGCGGTCACCCAACTCTTCTGGGGTAGGCTCGCGACCCATTTCCTGAAGCATTTGCCGGGAAACTCGATTGAGCTTGTTGATCGTCTCGATCATGTGCACCGGAATACGAATCGTCCGTGCCTGGTCCGCGATCGACCGCGTTATCGCCTGTCTGATCCACCAAGTTGCATAGGTAGAAAACTTGTAGCCGCGTCGATACTCAAACTTATCTACCGCCTTCATAAGGCCGATGTTTCCTTCCTGAATCAGGTCGAGGAATTGCAGGCCGCGGTTGGTGTATTTTTTTGCTATCGAGATCACGAGCCTCAGGTTCGCCTCCACCATGTCCTTCTTCGCACGACGTGCTTTTGCCTCACCAAGGGACATACGTCGATTAATCTCTTTAACTTCAACAACGCTCAGGCCGGTTTGTTTAGTCAATGTTTTAAGCTTTTTTTGCGCCCTGATGATGTCTTCGCGCTGATTTTCCAATACCGGTGAATAGTCTTTTTTCGACTTCACTAGCTTATTGACCCAGCTGATGCTGATTTCATTGCCAAGATATTCCTTACGGAACACATCACGAGGCACTCTGGCTTGGCGTACGACCATATTCATGATCGCGCGCTCATGGCGGCGCACGATGCCTAATGAGCCCCTTGCCATACCGACGATCTCATCGAAATGCTTAGGCACCAGTTTGAAGCAACAGAAGGCCTCGCCAAGCTTCACAAGTTGTGCCTGACCTTCTTTGCTGTCCCGGCCTTTCGTCGCCAGTACTTTCTGCGTTCTGTTAAATTGACGTTTGAGCGTAGAAAATCGCTTTTTTGCCTCTACCGGGTCAGGGCCTTTGTTTTCTTCTTCATCATCATCATCGTCATTGGAAACTTTGACGCCGTCAGGGCCCACTTGCGTAGCGGCAGGCACATGATCCGTCGGGTCCAAGTATCCAACCAGAAGATCAGCGAGTTTTTCTTCTTTCGTAACCTCGGCATAAGTTTCCAATATGTACTCAACCGGACCCGGGAAATAAGCTAACGCAGTTAACATATCGCGAATGCCTTCCTCTATCCGTTTGGCTATCGCGATTTCACCCTCACGTGTGAGGAGTTCAACTGTGCCCATTTCCCGCATATACATGCGCACGGGATCCGTGGTTCTGCCTGCCTCGGTTTCAACCGCAGCAAGCGCCGCCGCTGCCTCTTCAGCGGCCAGTTCATCAGCCGTATTTTCTTCGGTCGTCAACAATTCATCAGCATCGGGAGCACTTTCATACACCGTGATACCCATGTCGTTGATCATGCGAATAATGTCTTCAATCTGCTCAGGATCGGATATATCGTCTGGCAGGTGATCATTGACCTCACTATAAGTGAGAAATCCCTGTTCCTTACCTTTCGCGATCAGTTCTTTCAAGCGGGACTGCTGTTGTGCGGTCGTAGACTGATTACTCATATCACCTCGTTTATAAGTGAGTAGGTGGCACTGATTCACAAGGCACTAAGCAAGCGCCTGCATGTTCAGCCATAGAGATTATTTGATTGCCTATCTGCGTATATTTGGATCCCGCTATTTGCTCGGATCCGGCCCGTATTTGGTTGGGCATTCCCCATAGGCAAGCACGCCATCATACCATAGGCAAATTGGCAATTACATGGCCGATTAAGATAATCCAAACGCCTGCGCACACGAACTCCTGCTATGTCTTGCCACCTTCCCGTTCATCCCAAAACTTTCGAAGTTCCTCGATATTTGGCGAAGCTTTCAGTTGCTGCAAGGATTTTTTTCTCTGTTGGGTCTGTATATTGCGCAAATAACGTTCGCATAATTCTGGAAACTCCCGTTCAAGCCCTGTCGCATCGATTTCCATCGGTTTGGCCGCCAATGTTGCCAAGGATATTGGCGCGTCAGCAAACCGAACCAGCAATTCCTCGGTATCCGTTTCAGGGTTCGCGTCAATGTAGCGAAGCACCAGAGGAATGAATTCTTCTTCATCGGCCCTGAGTAAGTCTTCACGCGAATTTCCATCCACCGTGAACCAGAACCCGGGATGTTTTACAACCACCGTAAGCAGGCGCTCACTCACCTTATTGAAAGCCTGCAATATCCCTCGCGGTGGCGAGCGCGGCACCCTGGTCGAACCTGAAGCGCTTTGCATGCCTGCCAGTTCACGTACTCTCTGGGCAACCATTTCACGCAGAAGACCTTCCGGTATGCGTTCAACATAAGGGGCAGCCAATCCGGCAAATCGGGCCCGACCATCCAGGCTGTCGAGATCCAGTCCGATCATCAGCCGCTGTAGAAGAAATTCAAGCGCCCCTATCGCGTGCTCAACCATCCCTTGAAAATGCTGACCACCCTGCACACGAATCAAACTATCCGGATCCTCACCATCATCCAAGAAGATAAACTTTAGCTGTCGTTTTTCGTTCAGTGCGGGCAATGCGTTGTCTAATGCCTTCCAAGCCGCTTGACGGCCGGCAGAATCACCATCGAAGCAGCAGACAATTTCGTCCGTATAACGGTAAAGCTTCTGAAAATGGCCCGTCCCGGTGGCTGTACCTAGCGTTGCCACTGCATTGGCAATGCCAAACTGCGCAAGTGCAACAACGTCCATATAGCCTTCCACGACAATGAGCTTATCTATACTTCTGAGCGCTTTGCGCGCCTCGTAAAGCCCATACAGCTCATTGCCTTTGTGGAACACAGGCGTTTCCGGCGAATTGAGGTATTTGGGACCGTCCACACCACCCAATTTGCGCCCACCAAAACCGATCACACGGCCCCGTGTGTCGCGGATAGGAAACATGACTCTGTCGCGAAAGCGATCATAGGTTCGACCATTTTCGTTACGAATCATCAAGCCCGCTTCGATCAATTTTTCCTCATTTGCACCGTCAAGCCCTTGCATGAGGTTCTGCCAACCTTCAGGGGCATACCCTATTCCAAAGTCCCGAGCAATTTCGCCAGTTAAACCCCGCTGTTTGAGGTATTCAACGGCATGGTCCGCGCCCTTAAGCGACTGTCGGTAAAACCGCTCTGCATTGGCCAATACATCATAAAGACCCGTATCGACCTTTTTCCCCGGACCGCGGCCGCGTTCTCGCGGCACCTCAAGGCCCAGTTGTTGGGCGAGCATCTCCACTGTCTCTACAAACTCGAGACGCTCAAATTTCATGACGAAGGTGAGGGCTGTACCGCTTTCCTGACACCCAAAACAGTGAAAAAACTGCTTATCTGGACTGACCGAAAAGGATGGGGTCTTCTCATCATGAAACGGACACAAACCTGAATAGTTCTTGCCGGTCTTTTTTAACGTCACGTAACGTTCAACGACGTCGACTATATCGAGACGATCGATCAGATCATTAATGAAATTCTGTGGGATTCTACCAGCCACGGATACACATTCGATTTACCGTCTAGGCAGATTATCACGTAATCAATCGCCGGCGAGACAGATCCAGATGATTTTTGTAACAACCAATGCTGCTAGATCGCACTAACGGCCATAGACGTCATCAAATCGCTCTATGTCGTCTTCGCCAAGATAAGAGCCTACCTGTACTTCAATCAGTTCGAGGGGCGTTTCCCCCTGATTTTCCAACCGATGTTTTACGCCGCGCGGAATATAGGCACTTTCATTCTCGCCGAGCGTAAACACCTCCTCCGCTCGAGTAACGAGTCCTTCACCCTTAACAACGATCCAGTGCTCAGAACGGTGTTGATGCAATTGCAAGCTGAGCATAGCGCCTGGCTTGACTTTGATTCGCTTAACCTGATAGCGCGCACCTTCATCGATCCCTTCGTAGCTCCCCCACGGTCTGAACACCTCCCGATGATACTGGTGTTCGTCGCGCTGGGTTTCATCAAGCCGCGCCACAATACGTTTGACGTCTTGCACATTCTGGCGATTTGACACCAATACCGCATCAGTCGTTTCGACCACGACAAGACCCTCGATTCCCAACACACCCACAAGCCGATTTTGCGCGAGCACCAAGGAATTCGAAACGTCTTCCGCAATGACATCTCCACGAAAATAGTTCCCTGCCGCATCTTTCCCGAGCTCATCTGAAACCGCGTCCCAGGAACCAATGTCACTCCAACCAAAATCCACAGGGACGACCTGAGCTTTGTCTGTCTTTTCCATGACGGCAAAGTCGATGGAATCTTCCGGTGAGTCCAGGAACTGTGGGCCGGGCCGGAGAAAATCCATGTCCTCAGTCACATCTTTCATTGCAAGACGCGTTGTCTGCGCCATCTCTGGCTGGAACTTAGCCAACTCATCAAGGTAACTGGCCGCTGACATAACAAACATGCCACTGTTCCAAAGATAGTCGCCATCCCTCACGTAACCGGTCGCCGTATTCAGATCGGGTTTCTCAACGAACTGAAGCGCTTTCTGCAAACCACCTGTCGGTTCGCCTATGCGGATATAACCGTACCCCGTTTCAGGACGATCTGGTTTAACGCCAAATGTAACCAGGCCTCCGGAAGAAGCACCCGCACACGCGGCATCGGTCGCTAGCCGAAACGCCTGTTCGTCCGACACCCTATGATCAGAGGGCAAAACAAGCATAATCGAGTCAGCATCGGCCTGCAGGCACACATAGGCAGCCAGTGCGATAGCCGGGGCACTGTTACGGCCTTCAGGCTCTAAAATTAATGCATGCCAATCGACACCGATCTCTCGGCATTGCTCAGCCACCATAAAACGATGTTCTTCATTGCAGACGATAACGGGTGGGAAATCAGCTACGTTCTTAGCACGCAGGATGGTCGTCTGCAGGAAAGAGCGATCGTCGAGTAGGCGATGAAACTGCTTAGGAAAAGCCGCTCTCGAAACCGGCCAAAGTCTGGATCCGGTCCCGCCTGCCAATACAACAGGTATCACCTGAGCACGACCGGTACTCACGTGCTCAATCGTTCCTTTACCAAGGCGCTGGCTTTGCCCATGTCAATCTGACTACCGCCAACCTGCTTAAGGGCAGCCATAACTTTGCCCATATCCCCCATCCCCATTGCTTCAGTCGACCCAATGGCTTGATCAACCAGGTCTGCCAACGCCCCATCCGAGAGTGCCGCAGGCAAAAACTCGTCTATGAGCGCGATTTCGAAAGCTTCCTGTTCGGCCAGATCGTCGCGACCGGCAGATTTGAACTGTGACAAAGCATCCTGCCGCTGCTTGACCATTTTTTTTAAGATTCTAATTACATCGTCATCAAGGAGATCGCGGCGTTCGTCTACCTCGAACAGCTTAAGTTCTGCATTCACCATGCGCAGTGTTGCAACTCGCTCTTTTTCACGCGCTTTCATAGCGACCACCGTCGCTTCAGCTATTCGAGATTTCAATTCGGACATGGCTGACGGTCAACCAGTTCGACGCATCAAAAGGCGCGTTCGTACTTTCTGGCTTCGCGTTGGAGCTTTTTTATGTGCCGCTTAACAGCAGCCGCGGCTTTACGCTTTCGAACGGAGGTGGGCTTTTCGTAAAACTCTCGTCGACGGACCTCCGATAGTACGCCCGCCTTTTCGCAAGACCGTTTAAATCGACGCAAGGCAACGTCGAAAGGCTCGTTTTCTCGGACTTTTACGTAAGGCATGGCCGCCTTTAGTTCAACAAAGGGCGCGCATTCTACATGGACTCTAAAGCGCCAGCAAGGGATGACACCGCGCTTCAGCAAAGCGATCGAACCGCGCTAGAATGTACACCATGCGTGTACTCGGCATTGAAACGTCCTGTGATGAAACGGGCCTTGCGATCTATGATTCAGGGGAGGGGTTGCTTGGCCAGGTCCTGTTCAGCCAGATAACCTTACATACCCAATACGGCGGCGTCGTCCCGGAACTTGCGAGCCGAGACCACATCCGGAAAATCAAACCTCTAACGGATGAACTCCTGAATCAATGTGCCCTGACACTCAGAAACCTGGACGGCATCGCCTACACAGCAGGCCCAGGCCTTATGGGGGCTCTTTTAGTGGGCGCAACCTACGGCAGGACATTGGCCTGGGGTTTGCGTATACCGGCTGTTGAAGTTCACCACATGGAGGCCCATCTTTTGGCCCCTCTACTCGATGATAAGCCCGACAAACCCGACCTGCCATTCATCGCGCTGCTGGTTTCAGGTGGCCACACGCAGCTCGTTTTAGTCGAGGATATTGGTCACTATCAGATCCTGGGCGAATCTGTGGACGACGCCGCCGGGGAAGCTTTTGACAAGGTCGCGAAAATGCTGGATCTCGGCTATCCGGGAGGTCCAAAAATCGCAGCCGTCGCAACACAGGGAAATCCCCACCGTTTCAAATTCCCTCGTCCCATGACAGATCGACCTGGGCTCGATTTCAGTTTCAGTGGTCTAAAAACCTTTACACTCAATACCATCAACGCACACATGCCACTCACAGCCGAAGACATCGCGGATATTGCCACGGCATTTGAAATTGCCGTCGTCGACACACTCTTGATCAAGTGTCGTCGTGCCGTGACAGCAACCGGTGTGCACGACCTTGTCATCGCTGGCGGGGTGAGTGCAAATCAACATCTGCGTGAAAAACTCGATCAGGATCTCGACGCACGCGTGCATTATGCCCCGCTCGAACTCTGTACGGACAATGGGGCCATGATTGCCTACACCGGCGCATTGCGCTTGGAGAACGGGGAAAGCGCCGCCCTCGAGGTCATTACAAAACCCCGTTGGCCGATTAGTGACCTCACATCAATGGGCGCTCAACCCAGCTGAATGGCCAGCCAGCGGTTCTGCTCTTCCTTTAGTTTTTCACCATAGGCCTTGCCACTTAACTGCTGGTCGTCCAAGCCTACCCGCGCAAACCGCTCTGCCAGTTCGATAAGCGAAGTCCTGTCTTCGGGCGCGCCCATTGCCGAAAGGAGCTTTGTGAGCCGACCAAGGTCGTGGCCTACCTTAAGCGCCACCAGCGCATCACACAGTTCAGACACTGGGCAACTTCGCCATTCGAGCAACACCCCATGCCAGGCATTCCAATCATCTGCCAGGTTACGATACGCACGAGGCACTTTGAGGCGCCGTTCAAACGTGCTCCGTGCTCGAGTTGCCTCCGCCAGAACAAGATACGACGCCCATCGCAAATCCCCTTCCATAGGGGTATTGTTGGAAAAATCGAGTCTCTCAAAGTCGACCTCGGGAAACCAATCAGTCAGGCCCTGGCACCGTGCCAGCACGGCGAAGAACCGCTCTGGGCAGGGTGCTTGAAGGGCTTTGGCAAGTTCGTACCAAACCCGCTCCGCAGATAACGTTCGCAATTCGCCCGCTTCACACATAGACATCATAAGCGCTTCAGTTTCAGGTGCGATGTGGAAATCACAAAGCTCCGACGCGAAGCGGGCTACACGAAACACCCGAAGTGGGTCTTCGACAAAGGCCGATGAGACATGCCGCAGCACGCGCCGCTTGAGATCCTCTTGCCCGTCGAAAGGATCAATTAAATCGCCAGATGCACCTTTCGCAATGGCATTTATGGTCAGATCACGACGACGCAAATCCTCCTCGAGCGTCACATGAGGGCTTGCATGTACGGCAAAACCCGTGTGTCCCTGCCCCACTTTTCGTTCCGTTCTTGCCAGCGCATGTTCTTCCTTGGTCTGCGGGTGCAGAAATACCGGAAAATCCTTACCGACCTGGAGAAAGCCCAACGCCAGAAGATCTTCACGACGAGCACCAACCACAACCCAGTCACGGTCTACAACCGCCCGGCCCAGGAGTTCATCCCGCACCGCACCGCCGACGAGATAACAGTCAATTCCATGTTCAACAAGATTCACACGCCAAGCCTAACGCGCAGCGTCTAAGCACGCACGCAAAAGACGTATCGATACCCGCACCGCACAATGAATTCACGCAGGAAGAAGGTGCATGCGACATCGCCTTCACACACGTTCGAGTGTGATCGCACATTTTATCTAACGTGTATCCTCATGAGGCGCCTTAGGCGTACTCACCTTAACAACCGGCAAGGTATTGGGCGATTAAGACACCGTCGAGAAGATCAAAACCAAAGGTTTAGGTTGAATTCACGCCACATGATGTGGCGGCAGGGACTGAATATATTTCTTGCGTTTCGAGACACAGGGCTGTCAAACGTCTCCCCCACACACACCCGGTATCAAGCGCAACGATGTCAGATACACCTGTATGACCGTCAATGGCAGCCCAGTGGCCAAAGATCAGCTTCTCATGCATCGTTGTTCGAGCCTTTAATTCATACCAAGGTGACCAATCGACAGGTGCGTCCTCAACCCGCCCTTTATGTTCAAAATCTAGCTGGCCCTGCAAGTTAATCAAGCGCATGCGCGTTAGATAATTGACTATCAGTCTATATCTGGGTATGCCTTCCAACGATTCTGTCCATAGATCCGGCTCGTTACCATATAAGGCGGTAAGAAAATCTACGTATCCCGTCTCCGACTGGCCGCGAAGTACTCGTTCCACTTCTTGTGCATAGGCTTTCGTCTGCTCCAACGTCCATATATGAGGGATGCCGGCGTGTGCCATCACATAGCCAAGACTCTGATCGACATGGAGCATTTTCTGCGTTCTCAACCATTCAGCAAATTCGGACACCCGATGACTGCCTAACAAATCATCAAACGTATCTGAGCCCGACAGGCTGTGGCCTCCATAGTAGATAGCCAGAAAGTGTAGGTCATGGTTTCCAAGCACCGTGACGATCTGATCGTTGAACTCAAGCAACCGTTCCATGGTGCCTAAAGAATCCGGACCTCTATTTACGAGGTCTCCCACCAGCCACAATGTGTCGTCTTTACCAAAGTTTATTTTATCGAGCATCGTTTCAAACTCGATCCTACATCCTTGCAGATCACCGATGGCATAGGTCGCCATCAGTGCACCAGATTCGGAATCGACAACGAAAACACCGGTATCGGCACATCAAACAACATCCCCTGGTCATCGGTGAACTCGTAGTTGCCTTCCATTGCGCCGACAGGAGTTTTGAGGATTGCCCCACTCGTGTACTGAAAAGATTCGCCAATTTCCAGACGCGGTTTCTGCCCGACAACACCTTCACCCCTGACAACTTGAACCTGGCCTGAACCGTCGGTAATTCTCCAATGTCTCCTCAGCAATTTCGCCGGGGCATCGCCTCTGTTAACCATCGTTATCGTGTAAGCAAACACATACTTTGCGTTATCGGGTTCCGACTGTTGCGCGAGATGTTGCGTTTTAACATCAATGTCTATTTGTATCTTCAACTCTTCAATCCTTCTTCACGTTCCCGATCTGCACGCGCAAGCTTAACGAAATCCTGCAAAGACAAATCGTCAGCACGGGCGCCTGCATCCACACCCACACGCTGCCAATCGAGGTTCATATCTTTCAGCGCATTGGTAATCTTTTTCCGACGGCCGCCAAACGCTTTCTTTGTCAGTTCATTAATTCTGTGTACCTCATCAAGATTGAGCGATGACCATTTTTTGGTCGGAACTAAACGCACAACACTCGACCACACGCGCGGCGGTGGCGTGAAACTCTCCGGTGCCACATCAAACAATAACTCAACTTCAAATGTCAGCTGCATCATGACGCTTAAGCGTCCCCATGCCTTGCTGCCGGGTTCTGCACATAACCGTTGAGCGAACTCTCTTTGCAACATGAAATGTCCATCTCGCATCAGCCCCGAATGTTCTCGTACCCAACCACTCAGCCGGATTAGGAGTGGCGATGAGATGTTGTACGGAAGATTACCAACTATGCGCACATTCTCGCCCGCAAGTTCCGTTAAACGATTAAGGTCGAAGCCAAGAATGTCTTCATTGACCAGCCTGATGAACGGATATCGGGCTTTTAGATGAGGAATCAAATCACGGTCAATTTCTATCGCGAGATAACTCATTCCGTCAACATAGAGCTGTTCTGTGAGCGCCCCATGTCCCGGCCCGATTTCGAACACAGCGTCCGCAGGCTGCAAGGCGACCGCGGCGGCAATGGCATTGAGCACACCGTGCTCAGTAAGGAAGTGTTGGCCAAACCGTTTACGGGCTTTCACGACCCGATCAGCGTCTGTGCCATGTCAATAGACGCCTGCAGGCTGTCGCAATTTGCGGCACCTGAGCCTGCCACATCAAGCGCGGTACCGTGATCAACGCTGGTGCGCACAAATGGCAGGCCAAGCGTCACATTCACGGTTTCACCAAATCCAGCATACTTCAACACCGGTAGCCCCTGATCGTGATACATCACCATCGCTGCATCTGCCTGTGCCAGGTGGCGCCCCGTAAATAGCGTGTCTGCAGGGAGTGGGCCAACCACATCCAGCCCGTCACCTCGAAGTATTTCGCATACCGGCAGGATCGTATCCAATTCTTCACGGCCAAGATAACCGCTTTCTCCGGCATGGGGGTTGAGACCAGCGACCAGTATGCGTGGCGACTCGATGCGGAATCTACCTTCTAAATCCTGCGCCAGTATACGCAACCGTCTTTCCAACAAAATTCGGGTCAACTGGGCCGGAACCTCCTTAAGGGGAACGTGCGTCGTCGCCAGCGCTACCCGCATGCGTTGATTGAGCAGCATCATCACGACATCTTCAACACCGCATTGCTCAGCCAGGAATTCCGTATGTCCAGTAAAATGCTCACCGGCTGCATTGACAATTGATTTCTGCATCGGCCCGGTGACAAGGCCTGCAAACTCACCACGCAAGCACCCCTTCACCGCCCGAGTTAGTGCTGTTAAGACGCCCGCGACCGTTCCTATGGCCGGCTTACCAACCTCCACCGGGCCAGACATGGCAACAGGCAGCACACTCATCTCTCCTGCTCGCAAAGAGACTGAATCGCCCTGCGCGAGATACGGGATCACCTTGAGTTTAAAGCCGAGCAGATCTGCCCGGGTTTTAAGTACCTCAGGATCAGTCAAAACAACCAAAGGGACCCTGCGGGATACCTGAAAAGCTTTGATCGTGACATCGAGACCAACACCGGCAGGCTCACCAGGCGTTAGCGCGAGCATTCAAATCCTGCCACGATAGACATCCGTTTCAGTCGTGTCTCTCACCTGATCCTTTCGCGACATCACGCTGAATCACATTCTGATTTCAACAAAAGCCTCATCTCGCAATTCTTTGAGCCACTCCTGTTGCTCCTCTTCAAAACGACGACGGTGAAGAATTTCCATGGCCATACTCTCTCTCGCCTCATCGCTCATGTCTTCTTCGCGACGGTCGAGCACCTGCAGGACATGCCATCCGAATTGGGAATGAAACGGCGCGCTCGTGCCACCTTGTTCAGTACCCTCCATGACCTCTGCAAACTGAGGTACGAAGGAGGCGGTGGCTGACCACCCAAGGGAACCACCATTAAGAGCACTCGCAGGATCTTCCGAATGTCGCTCAGCGAGTTCAGCAAAATCAGCCCCTGCAACAATCTCATCATAGATCGACTCAATCAACGCAACCGTTTCCTCCTCGGAGCGAATCTCCGATGAACGCACGAGTATGTGTCGTACCAGCGTCTGTTTCTCCCGCTGCGTACCGGCACCCTTGCGTTCGAGTAACTTTATGATGTGAACCGCTCCCGATGTTTGAATCGGCTCCGCTATCTCGCCGACTTCCATGTCGAGCACGGTCTCCGCAAAAAGGCTCGGCAATTCAGCGGCTTTACGCAAGCCCAGATCACCCCCTTCCAGCGCGCGGGAACTGGACGAGTTTTCAATGGCCATATTGGCAAAATCCGCCCCGCCTCGAAGTTCTTCGACTATTTTGGTACCCCGTGCTGCCGCCGCCAGGACCGCAGATTCACTCGCGCCAGTTTCGATGGACAGCAGGATATGCCCAACGCGATACTCGTCAGAGAACATCTCTTTATAGAACGGGGAATTGAGCAATCCCTGCACGTCCTGTTCTGAAATAGTAATGCGACGGTTTATCAGGTTTCTCTGCAAGCGGCTGATCATGATCTCATTGCGAATATCTTCACGAAACTCTCGATAACTTGTGCCGTCCTCAAGCAGCGCAGCCTCAAATTGTTCGAGCGTCATATTGCTTTGTTCGGCAAAACTCAGCACCGCCCGAGTAAGCGTTTCATCATCTATATCCACACCCCGTCGCTCGGCTTCCTGTCTCTGCAGACTTTCAATAATCAAGCGCTCCACAAGCTGACTCAATAGAATTTCGTTGGGTGGCACCTGCACCTTCTGGGCTCGAAGTTGCTTAACAATCTGTTGATAACGGGCTCTGAGTTCTGAAGCGAGAATGACATCTTCCTCGACGATTGCGACGATGCCATCCAGTTCCTGGTACACCGCGTGTACCGGCACGGCCAAGGTTAAGCAGAATAGCCACCAGAAGATTCTTAGTTTCATGTGTTCATTCTCTTCTATCAGTAGTTAGACAAATATTCGTGTTGCGAGGGACTGCGATAACCGCGCACGCCACGTTCGAGGACGGATTCTACCTTAGTCCCGAAACCGGCAAGCCCTTTAAAGACGATCTGCACAAAGATACCTTCATCGCCCTCAACTTTGGCGAAATCATGGGTCCGACTGTCAAGAAACCGCCTTGCAAGCAGTCGAACCTGCAGACAGCAGTCTTCGTACTCAATACCGCCAAAACCTTCTATGGTTCGACCACTGACGAGGTCATAGTTCCAACGTGCCAATATCGCAAACGAATCTGCAATCGGCCAGTACAGGGAAACATCGGTCTGTTCAATGTCATCGACCACGCTATTTTTTTTGAACCCTATGTTGAAGATATGGCGGTTGTCTCTTCTGAAGCGGATACCAGCACCGCCTTCTTCAACTTCGTTGTCCTGCGCATCCCAGACCATGTTACCGTAAACCCGCCATGAACCTGCCAAAGCTGCAGAGACTTCCGCCACCATCGCTGAAGTGCCATGCCTTTCATCCGCTGTGGTTCGATCGTTCAAGGTTACACGCCGGTCGAGGAAGTAAAAAATCTCTCCCAATGAAAATCGAAAATATTCACGTCCGTTCGTGGCGGAAAGAAATTTGCTTGTCACCCCGGCAGATACCTGACGAGTATCCCCAATTCTGTCAATGCCTGAAAAACGGTTGTCACGGAACAACTGGCCGTAGCCGAATGTGAGTCGGGATGAATCAAAGCGTGGCAAGCGTGACTGATCTTCAAAGTCCTGCCAGAGGAAATACACTCTGGGTTCAAGCGTCTGTATCAGCGATTGGCCGAACCAGTTGAGTTCTCGTTCGAAAAAGAGCCCGCCATCCACATGGGCCATACCTATGCCTCGGTCCGGGCTTTCGTCAATCAACTGGATACCCCCCGCGAGCGGATCCTGTTCAAGGTCATAGCTGGTATGGCGGAAGCCGCCGCCGAACGATAGAAATCCAAAAGGCCAGGCAAAAGGAACACGTAAGCGGGGTTCCAGATGCAATCTTGAGCCTGTCATGGCAGCCAATCCATTCAGACCCTCTGTTTCTCTGTCAAATTCTGACCACTTGGCGCCAAAACTGAATTCCAATGGACCCACGAGTGGTCTGCGCCAGGTCATTTCAAGTTCCGGTATCCGTTGATACTCGTCGCGTCGAACTTCGTCGAGACGTTGGAATCGTTGTGCCCACAGGCGAACGAAGAGGTCATCGTTGCTGTACTGAAGCTCTGCTTTACGCTCCAGTTCACGTCGGCTTGATAGCCCGAGGTCAGACCCCAAATCCCTGAAGTAATCCCGATCGCTTACCGCAGTATAATCAACCAGTGTACGCACAGGGCCGAGAAAGCCTCTGTGTTCGATACTACCCAACCACCTGTCCGCTGGGTCAAATGAACCTAAGGCCGCTTCGCCACCGAGGTTGTTGAAGTCATCTTTATCGACCCGGCCATTAAACAAATCATCGTCAGGAAGAAAACTGCCAGCAACTGCCGTGCTCTGCCAGGAAGACAGGTGTCTGATCTCCGCTTCAACCCCTGCGCCGCGATCGCCTACATACCTGGGAATGACAGTCGCATCGTAGTTTGGAGCCAGGTTGAAATAGTACGGTATCGATAAATCCACTCCATCCTCATCCGAGTACCCGAGATTAGGAAACAGGAAGCCAGACACACGATCCTCACTCACCGGAAACTTCAGATACGGTGTATAGAAAACAGGGACGGATTTCATACGGAGCACCGCACCACGCGCAGTGCCAAACACCGCGTTTTTTTCAATCACGAGTGAATCGGTGTTCAGTTGCCAACCGTCATTTCCCGGCTCGCACCGAGTGAATCCGTTGTTGACGAGGTTAAGGTCACCATTGGCATTCTGCTCTACAGCGCCGGCGTTACCCCGCAATCCGGCTTCCACCATCAAAAACTGTGCATCCGTAATCGCTGCCTCATTTGATCGTAAATTCACTTCTGCGAGCGGTCCCTGCATGACGAGACCCGGCTGATCCATGCGAACACCCTCGGGGAAACTGGCGATCATGCGCGTCTGATCCAGATCAGCCTTCGGGGCCACAATCAGTCGATTACCCTGCTCGATAGACACATTACCCTTTAGCGAAACAGACACATCCACAATCGAAGTAAGTGAATCAGCCTCAGCATCCACCGGGTAGTCCGTGTGCGAGGTGTCCACCGGTTGGGGATAGGTCCTAACGCGGTAGCCTCCCGAGCACCTACCAACTCGCATATCGCGTTCATAATAGGCGCTCGCGAGGTCCGGCAGGCGTTGATAGTCCACCTTAGCAGGGCGCAATGCCCTGGCTTTATACCGAGCATCCGGATCGACACTCAGACGGGTTTGTTGATCGATATTCGACGCGTCATCGTCGGCTTTTTTTTGCTTTGATGAAGCCTGGGAACTATCCGTCACCATCTTCCCAATCTGCTCGACCGAAGTCATCGTCTGCGCAGCTACCGCCTCCTGCTGCTCGGGTGCGGTTTTCCGAGTTGATAGGCCATTCACCGAATCAGACCTGTCCACCCTTGCCGACCGACGCATACTCGGGGTGGATCGCTGAGGCGTATATGCTTCGCAAATCCAACCCTCACCCGTTGAGTCCGGTAGGCACAGGTGTGGCTGCCGCACAGCCGGTTCCGCCGTCTCCGCGGCATTAGTGGCGGCAACGGACGTCACAAATGCAATCAGACTGAGAATCGTTAAATTGAGGATACGCGTCATCGCACCATGATAATGGTTTGCGCCGCCCGTTATAATCACGAAGTGAAGGAATTAACCCTGACATCCGAACAAGTTGCTTGGTGCGATGCCGTATTGCCCGACGAGGCGCCAGCCGCGCGCCCATGGAAATTTGAAGGACTACGCGCAGAAGCAAGTCACCGACAGTTTTTTCGCATCCAACCGAATTCAAACCAGCAAGCGTCTCTCGTGCTTATGGCGAGTCCACCAGAGCTCGAACGCAATGCTCAGTTCATGGCCCTGGCAGACGTGTTCTCACGTCAAGGTATTCCCGTCCCGTCTATCTATGCACACAACCACCGCCTCGGCCTTTATCTCATGACCGATCTCGGCACCACTGACTTAGAAGCCGCCTACGCCAGCCCTTCGCGTCACCAAGCCGTACAATCGGCTGTTGAACTGCTCTGGCGCCTGCAACCCATTCAAGATAGAGCCGTCGAACCCTACACTCGAGACCGCTTTGAAATGGAACTCGGCATTTTCAACGAATGGTTTGTCGAAAATTTTCTCGAACAAGCCGAGAATCGCTCAGCTTACGCCCCGAGTTACGGCCTTCTACTCGAAGCGATTGAGATGCAGCCAATTGGCTGTGTTCACCGCGACTATCATTGCCGAAACCTGCTGTTCAACGAAGGTCAATTGGGTGTCGTGGACTTTCAAGACGCCCTGGCGGGGCCGTTACTCTACGACCTCGCATCACTCCTGCGTGACTGTTACTACACCTTTAAAGAAGATGAAGTAGATGACTGGATAGACCACTACTTATCACACGATGGTCCGTTGATGGCGCCACTACGTACACAACCTCGAAATGAAATTCGTCGCCAGTTCGATTGGACGGCAATTCAGCGCCAGTTGAAAGCCATCGGCATCTTTGCTCGCTTGCACCTCCGGGACGGCAAGTCCTCCCATCTCCCCTACATCTTACCTCTGCTTGAACGGTTGTTGGCCCTTCTCGCCCAATATTCGGAGCTGACTGACCTCCGATTACAACTGAGTCATTGCACGGCATTGTGTCGTCAACAAATGGATGGACATCCAGCATGAAAGCAATGATTCTTGCCGCCGGTCGAGGCAGCCGTCTGGCAGCATTAACAGACAAGACCCCCAAACCCCTGTTACCCGTTCATGGCAAACCTTTGATCGAACGACAGATCGAGCAACTGAAAACTGCCGGGCTCACCGAGCTCATCATCAATCTACACCACCTCGGTGATCAGATCGTAGACACGCTGGGCGACGGCACACACCTTGGCGTGTCGATCTCTTACAGTAAGGAAGACACTCCATTAGAGACCGGTGGGGGAATCAAATACGCCCTGCCATTACTCGGCAATGAACCGTTTGTACTGCTTAACGGAGATATTTGGACCGATTTCGATTTCCAGACTCTGCCAGTGAGTTTGCCCTCACCAGGGCTCGCACACGTTGTTCTAACACCCACCCCCGAATGGCGCGAACGCGGCGATTTCGAATACCGATCGGGGTACGTCAGTGGGCGTGGCACGGCTTATGTCTATTGCGGCATCGCGATGCTGTCACCACAGATCCTTCAAGCCCGGGCTGAAACGGTTTTTTCCCTGCGCGATATCTATTTTGACCTCATTAAAACGAATCGCCTGAGCGCACAGATCTTTCATGGTGAATGGCTCGACATTGGTACCCTGGCTGAGTACGAGTCTCTCAACGCCTGACGGCAAAACCGAATCACCTCTTTGGGCGCTCCTTATCCATAACTTACGTATCGCGATGCTTTATTAAAGGCTGACCTTTCGATCCTCGAAGTAAGGTAGAATCCGCGTCCATGAAAGCATGGATATCCCCATCAATATTGGCCGCCGACTTCTCCCGTTTGGGCGAAGAAATCCGTACAGTGCTTGCGGCAGGTGCAGATACCATTCACTTCGACGTGATGGACAACCACTACGTGCCTAACCTAAGCGTCGGGCCACTGGTCCTTGAGTCACTGCGTAAAGCGGGCATACACGAAACCGTCGATGTGCACCTGATGGTAAAACCGGTGGACTCTCTGATCGCCGATTTCATAACGGCAGGTGCAGATTATGTCTCTGTACATCCGGAATCCACGGAACATCTCCACCGCACGTTGACGCTGATTCGTGAAAGTGGCGCCAAGGCCGGTTTGGTCTTCAATCCGGCGACTCAACTAACCGTGCTGGAAGAAGTGATCGACATGCTCGACCTCGTGCTCATCATGTCCGTCAATCCTGGTTTCGGTGGCCAGTCATTCATCGAATCGTCACTTGATAAGCTGGCCCATGCCCGGGAACTTATCGACGCCAGCGGTCGAGAGATACGCCTGCAGGTAGACGGCGGCGTGAAGATTGAAAACATCGGTCGCGTAGCTGCTGCTGGAGCCGACACCTTCGTTGCCGGTACAGCCATTTTTGCCAGCGACGACTACGCCACAACCATAGCCGGCATGCGCAGAGAAATAGACTCCTCCAGCAGTTGACGTGCAAACTTCCTGGCAACGCGAATACGACGCATATCTTTTCGACCTCGACGGCACTTTGCTGGATACGGCCCCGGACCTAGACGCAGCTCTGAATTTCTGCCTGAACACACACGGTTTCGCCAATGTGAGTATGGAGCTGACTCGCCACTGGGTGGGCCACGGAGTCAGAGCACTCGTTCAAGAATCAATCCTGCACAACAAAATGGTGCCACCCGTCGAAAACCAACTAGACGTCATGGTAGAGACCTTTCTGGGTTACTATCGCAACCATCTGACAGAAACCACCATTGCGTACCCACACGTGCTCGAAACCCTCACCCGCCTGCAGGACCGAGGCGCACACCTTGGCGTGGTAACCAACAAGCTAGCAGAGTTGACTGAACCTATCCTCGAACAGATGGATATGACGCATTTTTTTCATACGGTCGTCTCAGGCGATGCCACCGCGCGCAGCAAACCGGCACCCGACCCGATTTTGTTCTGCCTTGAACGACTTAACGTAACGCCCGAGCAAGCGCTTTTCGTTGGCGATTCCGCGACGGACGTGACCGCTGCTCTGGCCGCAGGAACGATGGTTGTCTGTATGCGAAACGGCTACAACCACGGTGTTGATGTCTCCTCTCTCGGCGCGCATGGCATTATCGATACCTTCGCAGAAATACTTTAGACGCCTTCAAAAGCACAACGTACGCGAACAGCATGCCAAGTCCGGTCGTCACCGTAGGATTATCTGGGACCTTGAGCCTCTCCACAAATGAGCCTCTCCACAAATGAGCCTCTCCACAAAGTAGAAGGGGAGTGGTAGGCTTCCGCATATGTTGGAATTGACCTTTAGAGTTCGGCTTTGCTGCTTCAGCGGAGGATGGCGCTGATCCATTCTCTGGCACGTCCGTGCTATGCCCAGACCCCGTTTATTGAATTCTTAAAGGCCCGACATGATTGATCCTAAGCAACGTTACAAGCGTATTCCTGTCGTCGTCGAGACGCTTGCAGACCTCGACACACCATTATCCGTCTACCTAAAACTTGCAGATGGCCCATATTCTTATCTTCTTGAAAGCTCACAAGGAGGAGAGAAATGGGGACGGTATTCCATTATTGGTCTTCCTGCCCGGACCGTCATCATCGTCACCGGCAACCACGTCACGATAAAAACCGATGACGTAATCGTCGAGGAAATCGACACTGACGACCCGCTTTCATTCATCGAAGCCTACCAGGCTTGCTTTGAAGTTGACGATGCCAAAGACCTGCCAAGATTCTACGGAGGCCTGGTTGGATACTTTGGCTACGACACGGTTCGATACGTCGAAAAACGGCTGCGCGACACAGCACCACCAGACCCGATGGGCACACCCGATATCCTCTTAATGGTCAGCGAAGAGGTGGTGATATTCGACAACGTCAAAGGCCGTATGCAGTTGATCGCACTCGTTGATCCAGACAAACCAGGTGCTGTGCAGGCGGCAGAGGACAGATTACATCGTCACGCGCACAAGCTCACTACTGCACCACCGCCCGACGTACCCACTTCCCAAGCAAACCAACATATCGAAGAGACCGACTTCGTCTCAGAATTTGGCGAAGCTGCATTCAAAGAAGCTGTCAAACGGATACAGCAATACACCCGCGCCGGTGACGTCATGCAAGTGGTACTCGCACAACGGATGTCCATTCCATTCACCTCACCCTCTATCAATCTCTACAGAGCTTTGCGAAGCCTCAACCCTTCACCTTATATGTATTTCATGAACCTGAAGGATTTTGAAATAGTCAGTTCATCCCCCGAAATACTGGCCCGACTGGAGGATGGTAAAATCACCAATCGGCCATTGGCAGGTACGCGACGACGCGGTCACACCGAAGAGGAAGACCTCGCGCTTGAAGCCGAGCTTTTAGCAGATCCCAAGGAAATCGCTGAGCACCTTATGCTCATAGATCTCGGTCGCAACGACGTAGGCAAGGTTGCCCAAACAGGCACTGTGGAGGTTACCGAGCAATTCGCCATCGAACGTTACAGCCATGTCATGCATATCTCATCAAATGTTGAAGGGCGCATACAGAAAGGCACGACTGCGATGGACCTTTTACGTGCAACACTCCCGGTCGGTACGCTGTCCGGTGCGCCCAAAGTACGCGCCATGGAGATTATCGACGAGTTGGAGCCCGTCAAGCGGGGCATCTATGGAGGTGCGGTTGGCTACCTCGCGTGGAATGGCAACATGGATACTGCCATCGCGATTCGTACCGCAATAGTGAAAGACGGCAAACTCTACATCGAAGCTGGTGGCGGTATCGTTGCCGATTCAGTACCACGCCTTGAGTGGAAAGAAAGCATGAACAAAGGACGTGCCATTTTTAGAGCCGCGGCCCTTGCTGAAAATCAGTTTAAGGAATAGAAAACCGCTATTTGCGAGCGAGCCAAAACTAACAGGACAACGAGGAACAAAAACCCATGCCCTGAGCTCAAAACAGGGCAAACAGCACCTGTCAAAAACTTGATCACCTCCTCGATCGTGCTAAACGCGATCCTCATCGGTCGTGAACCCGGGGCTTAACTCACTGCCGTCTATGGCCACTGGTTTTTAACTGGTAGATTACCTATTGTTGTGCGCCTTAATTACAGGTTTGGTTGCCCTGGGCAGGTTTGTTGGAATCAAGTGCTTCACCGCAGCCATCATCGACAACCTCGTTGAGATGGTTGGTCCGGCCGACGTGACGTTGCCATCTACCTCAGCCGAACTGCTCATCGAGTGGCAAAAACCCCGAGGCGTGCTGATGCACATGTGGAAAAAATACAAGCGACTGGAGCACCAATGAAGCCACCGAATTACCCAGTCGTGCAAGTGGCCTATTTCGTTGCAGATATACGTGAGGCAGCGCGAAACATGCACCAAACCTTCGGCGCAGGGCCATTCTTTGTCGTCGAAGACATCCAACTCGCCAGTGCAACTCATCGTGGTGCGGAATGCCTGTTTGTGCACTCTTCCGCATATGGTCAGTGGGGTGATCTGATGATAGAACTGGTGCAACAGGAATCTGAAGGACCTTCCCCGTTTCGCGATCTTTATCCCCCAGGCCACAGCGGGCTCCATCACCTCGCCACGATCGTGCCCGATCAGCAACAAGCCTATGCGGCCTATCGATCCGCAGGCTTTGAAGTCGCAACGATCGCAACCACGATCGACGGTACGGAGTTTGCCTTCGTTGATGCGCTTAAGCAGATGGGTCACTTTATCGAGGTCTACGCCTCCAGCCCATCGCTTTTAGGGTTCTACGACATGGTCAAGCAAGCAAGCGTTAATTGGCGCGGGAAAGATATTCTGCGCCAAGTTTAACGCCCCAACCTGCCAAGTCTGTCTAGTTAAGAAGTGAAGGGATGAATCAGCTGGCCTAAATAGGTTTTGGGCATATGCGTGTCAATCCCATAAGGCCCGGGCTTTCTGTCGTTAGGCAAATAATAGGTACCAAACATAATGTCCATGACGGGCAGTGCACCCGCATAGTTCTTATCTCTCGCTTGCTTGTCCACCGAATGGTGCCAATGATGGTATTCCGTGGTCGTCCAAATCCCATCCATAAATTTCAGGCGCCAACCAAGATTGGCATGTATGGTCATGTCCCAAAGCCCGTTGAATAGGCCCACGATCAACAAATCCACCAAATCAAAACCGGTGATCAATAATGGGACACCGGTAAATAATGCAACGTAAATCCCATCTATTGGATGACGTCTCTCACCTGCCACCCAATCCAGGTATTCAACGGAGTGATGCACGGAATGGAATCTCCATAGGAAGTCAACCTCATGGGAGATTCGATGCGCCCAGTAAATCAAGAATTCGGTTATAAACAGCGCCTCAGCGATTTGAAGCCACTGCGGCTGAGATTGAACGAGGCTGACGAGACTGTCGATTCTCAGAAATTGAAGGGCGGGGTATATAAATACGAGTGGAAGAAAAGACAAAAAGCTGGTGACGACCACATGAAAAACATCCGTAAGCAATTGAGGTCTCACGATCTCCATATTGTGCCTTGGAATTGCCCGCTCCAGGGGAATTAAGATCAATGTGCCTATCAACATGAACGCCAAAATCCCAGGTTCTCCCGAGCTCAAATACGTTTGCAGATACATGCCCAAAACGCCTACAAGGAAACATCCGCCGACGAGGCTTCTTATCCAAGGGCGATACCACCAATTCATCATCCACTGATCTTCATCCGAGGCGTCCCCTACCAAAGGTGATTTCTCGCTCTGCATACAAACTCCGGCAACCACGCCTGAAAAGTATAGTGGCGATTGCGAATCCATTCACATGATTCGGCTTATCCGCCCTATTCCTTAAACACCCAAAGTCTCATATACAAAAAGCGGGAGGTGTTCGGCTGCATGAGTGCATGCCTGAAAGACGCATTCAATTCCTGGTACCTGCCGGTAATTTTTGTGCTGCTCGCCTTGGCGCTCAGTGATGTTGCCACGCAGCCCGAGCAAAGCCCCTGAATTTGTAGGTCAGACTCAATTCCTTAGGTGTTTGCAAACGTGCAACATTGTCTCTCCCGTTCTGTGGTAGCATGCCAACCGTGAACCAACTTTACTTTTGTGTCCTACAACAGACCTCATTCAGCTCGTATCTCTGCTGGGCCTAGCCCCTCTTTACCTACAAAAAAAGTTCTATATGTGCGTAATATCGTAAGTAACCAGGTGTTACCCATCGAGACGTTTCCTTATATATCAAAGGGATAAAATTTAGATGATCCTTATGATCGACAACTACGACTCTTTTACCTACAACATTGTGCAATACCTGAGTGAACTGGGCGCACAGGTTGAAGTACATCGAAACGACGAAATTTCACTGGCAGAAATCAAACAACTGGCACCCGAGAAAATCGTCATCTCTCCGGGACCCTGCACACCCAACGAAGCAGGAATCTCCCTGGATGTCGTCCACCGTTTTGCAGGGGAGCTACCCATCCTGGGCATTTGCCTGGGCCATCAGAGCATAGGGCAGGCGTTTGGCGGTAAGGTTGTGCGTGCAAAGGAAGTGATGCACGGCAAGCTATCCGCCATGCACCACAACGCGCTCGGTATTTTCCGGGGACTCCCCAGTCCGTTCGATGCCACTCGTTATCACTCTTTGGTGGTAGAACGCGAGACGCTACCTGATTGTCTTGAGATCACTGCCTGGACGGAAATCGAAGGCCAGATTGATGAGATCATGGGGTTTCGTCATCGGACATTCGACATAGAAAGTGTGCAATTTCACCCTGAATCAATAATGACTGCGACAGGCCACGATATTTTGCACAACTTCCTCGCACGTTAAGCGCTCCTCTGAGAGGATATAAGCCATGAACATACAACAAGCACTGATGGTTCTCGTGGAAGGCCGAGACCTCAGTAGAAGTGAAACACAGGATGTATTTCAACTCATCATGTCAGGTCAAGCGACGCCGGCACAGATCGGGGCTTTCCTCGCGGCTATACGGGTAAAGGGGGAAACACCCCAAGAGGTTGCGGGTGCCGCTCAGGTCATGCGCGATCTTTCTACCTCCGTAGACGTCACTCACCCCAACCTCGTCGATACCTGCGGTACAGGTGGGAGCGGCAGCAAGCTCTTCAATATCTCTACCGCAGCCGCGTTTGTCGCCGCTGCTGCAGGTGCCCACGTTGCAAAACACGGTAATCGAAAGATGACGAGTTTCTGCGGCAGTGCCGATGTGCTCGAAGCAGCGGGCGTCAATCTCGAGCTTTCACCAGAACAGATAGCAACCTGCGTGAACGAAATCGGCGTGGGCTTCATGTTCGCACCCGCCCATCACAGCGCAATGCGCTTTGCCGGGCCCGTTCGCCAGGAGATCGGCGTGCGTACCATGATGAACGTGCTCGGTCCCATGACCAATCCAGCTGGTGCCAAACGACAGGTGATCGGCGTATTCAGTGCGTCGTGGCAACGTACCATGGCAGAAGTGCTGGCGATTCTCGGATCCGAACACGCGATGATTGTGCACAGTGAGGGACTGGATGAGATCCGCCTCGACGCCCCGACCCGTGTCGTGGAACTCAAAGACGACGAGATCAAAGAATTCGATATCACGCCAACAGATTTTGGATTTGAGACAATAAACGCAGAGACGACCGCGTCGCTCTCGGCCGATTCCACAGAGTCCAGTCTCGCACTCGTCAAATCTGCAATAAGCAACCCCACCACGCCCGAGGCCAATATCGTCGCGTTGAACGCCGGCGCCGCCATATATGTTTCCGGCGTAGCCACGACACTTGCCAATGGCGTCACTATGGCCCAGGACGCCATAGCGTCCGGTCTAGCAAAAGAGCGCCTGGATGAACTTGTTCGCGTTACAACGCTCATGGGGGAAATATGAGCGACTTCCTAGAAAAGATCATCGCGACCAAGAAAGAGGAAGTTGCCCACCGCAAACTTATACGCCCGTCAACTGATCTTCGCCAAACCGCAGAATCGATGCCTCCGTGCCGCGGATTTATTGAACACCTCACCCTAAAAGCTCGAGCCGCACAACCCGGCGTGATTGCTGAAATCAAAAAAGCATCGCCCAGCAAAGGCATCATTCGGGAGCACTTCGACCCGCCATCGATCGCGAGGTCCTATGCAAGCGCCGGTGCAACCTGCCTCTCAGTGCTCACTGACGAGCAGTACTTTCAAGGCAGTGACCACCATCTACAGGAAGTTGTGAAAGCCGTCGACCTGCCTGTGATACGCAAGGATTTCATCATTGACGAATATCAGATTTTCGAAGCCCGGGCGCTCGGCGCAGACTGCATTCTGCTGATTGCCAGCACACTTGATGTCATGCGCCTAACTACGCTCAACCAAACCGCACGAGGGCTGGGGCTTGACGTACTTATCGAGGTTCATAACAAAACTGAACTCGAGTCTGCTCTCGCTCAGCAACCCACTTTGCTGGGCATCAACAATCGCAATCTCAAGACATTCGAAACCACGCTCGAGACGACCATTGAACTGCTGCCTCACGTCCCGAAAGGGACCACCGTCGTAACTGAAAGCGGTATACGGACCCGTGAGGATGTGGAACTTATGCAGGCCAACGGTGTGCATTGTTTCCTCATCGGCGAAGCCTTCATGCGCAAGCCTGACCCTGGCGCAGAACTCCAGGCACTGTTGTCTTCGTGAGCCTAAGTCTTTGCGTTGCGATGTCTATCGGGATTGCTTCGCGCATCGCATATAAGGTGTCAGCCATCACACATTGCAGATCCATGTGTTTATAGCGGGACCAAGGACGGAAGAAATTTTATCCAGTACCTGAACTAAAAAGACATATTCGACATTAATCGCCTGAGCAAACCCAGCCAGCCTGACGAAGCACTACTCACTCCGTGCTAAGTTCGTCCAGCCAGGGCTCTGCCGATCAACCAGCAACTCTTCTGTTAAGTCGCCGGAGAGTACGCAGTATTCAAGCTGCAGGTGGTTGGGGTCTCTAAAGTAGATCGACTTACACCACCCATGATCCACCACATCAGTCACCTCAACGCCCTTATCCCTCAGTTCTGTCTGCCTCGCCACAAGATCATCTTCGTCCGCTGATTTGAAGGCAAAATGAATCACTCCCCCCGATATACCCAGGCCGCGGTTGATCCCCGCGTCAAAATCAGCAGAAATTGACGGTACATCGTTGCATTCCATGAAAGCGATCATCTCACCTTGGCCCATATCCATAAATGCGTGGCGGATAGTACCCCCAGATTCGGGCTCTAAAAGATCACAGACCTTGGTTTCGAAACCCAGAGTATTTTCGTAGAAATCCAGCGTGGCTTCCATGTCATGCGTTGCCAGCCCCAGATGATGCATACCGTGATGAGCCATGAAAGATCCCTTCGATTCACTATGTTGCACGGCTTAAGCTTATACCTCATTAACGCCCGCGTCAGGTATGCCTAAGCCGAGCAAACGACGAATTTCAAGCAACAAAAAGGGGCTTTAAAAGCCCCTTTTGCATACTTCCTTGTATGGATTTCAGCCCTAGCGTGTACCGAATACCACCATGGTTTTCCCTTTGACTGAGACCAATCCCTGCTCTACGAGCGTTTTAAGAACGCGTCCCACCATTTCCCTTGAGCAGCCGACAATCCGGCCGATTTCCTGACGGGTAATCTTGATCTGCATCCCATCCGGGTGCGTCATCGCGTCAGGTTGTTTGGTAAGTTCGAGTAGCGTCCGTGCTACACGGCCAGTGACATCCAAGAAAGCCAGGTCACTTACCTTTTGCGTGGTTCGATCCAGACGCTCGGCCATCTGTCGACCTACCGCATAAAGTAAATCCGTGTATCGTTCTGTGAGTTCCTTGAACTTGTTGTAAGAAAGTTCTGCGACTTCACACTCAGTTTTAGCTTTGACCCAGGCAGAGCGGGGGCTGTCTTCAGTGAACAAAGACATCTCTCCGAAGAAATCACCCTTGTTCAGATAAGATACGATGATCTCGCGCCCTGAATGGTCTTCGACCAACACCGTCACTGATCCTTTCAGCACATAGTAGATCGAATCACTCTTATCACCCGCGTAAATCAGGGTGCTTTTTGCTGGGTACTTCCTGCGATGTGCAGCGGCCAGGAATGCATCAATATGCGGATCCGTGGTTTCTGCATTGGCATTCAGATTGAAACCTCTTGCGGCCAGCGGTCGGCCTATGTTGTTGCCTTTAGTTGCAAGCATTAGTTGCGCTCCTTCGTAACTTCATGCGTGTGATGAATACTAGGCTTTGAATGTGAACTATTTCGAGGCCTGGTCGACAAACGGCACTTTTTCGCATTCTGAACGGTCGCAGTTCACCGATAATTGCACGAAAATGTCACATCTTTGTAATTTTTCAGTGGAAACGAGACCCAATGCATACCGAGATTAAATGGCAAGGAGAATGCCTATTTACTGCCAAAGCAGACTCCGGCCACACCGTCACGATTGATGGCCCTCCCGAGTCAGGTGGGCAGAACCAAGGGGTGAGGCCTATGGAACTCATGCTCATGGGTGTGGGTGGGTGCACTTCGTTTGATGTTGTCAACATCCTGTCCAAGTCGCGTCAGAATGTGACTAATTGTTTAACGCAGATTACCGCGCAGCGTACGACTGATATCCCCCAGGTTTTCGAGTCAATCAAGATTCATTTTATCGTAGAGGGAGAAGGGCTAGATCCAGCAAAAGTGGGGCGGGCAATTCAGCTGACTGCAGAAAAATACTGTTCGGCATCTATCATGCTGCAACGCGCCGGCGTTGAGATAACCCATACCTACGACATTGTCGAGGTTGCCTAACGGGGGCAAGCAACCGATTCGACCTCCATCTCCTTGTCTTTCTTGTATGAAGCCAGCTAGATTTTGTATGTGGTTTGTGTCATCACCCGAGACAGTACCGTCATCGCACGCTTGATCGACCGCGGGAAAGCCTCCCCGCCCATGTCGAGTGCCCGCATTCCGTGGGCTTGTTCATCGGCTCGCATCTGTTCAAGAATAGCCCTGCTTCGCTCATCTTCCTTCGGTAACTCATCGAGATGGCGATCAAGGTGATCGACCACCTGATCTTCCGTGGCTTCAACAAAGCCAAGACTTACTTTGTCGCCAACCAGCCCAGTCACGGCACCCACTAAAAACGAAACGCCGTAAAACAGCGGATTTAACACGCTCGGGCGTCCACCCAATTCTTCCAGGCGCTGTCCGCACCAGGCAAGATGATCACGCTCCTCACCGGCAGCACCTTGAAGCGCTTTTCGCGTCTGGGTAGATTTTGCCGTGACTGCTTGACCTTCGTACAACGCCTGCGCACAAATCTCCCCACAATGATTCACCCGCATCAAGCCAATGGTATGTTGAAGTTGGTGATCCTCAAATACCGTCTCTTCTTTTTCCCCTGCGGGATTCGGTCTTTGCCCCTCGTATTGCCCGGTAAGCGAGCGCAGGGCACGGTCAAATCCCAAAACCAGGTTGTCTATCTCGTTTCGAACCAACTGATGTCACGCCGTCGCTATTGCACGCATGCATGATATCACTACGGCCCAAACAAAAGACCTCAACGTCGAGGAGATCGAAGAAATCTCTGTCTTTATCCACCACCGTCCAGCAACAGGAGAAGATGACTTTCCCCAGGTCGATACCGCACTTGCACTCTGTCGCAATCACCTGGTGACTGTGTTTATAGCCGTGCGTCAGCAAAGGGTCATACTTTCCCCACCTGCTTTCCCACCTGCTTTCCCACCTGTTTAGCCCATGGTTTGCGCAACGACGCTTGCCTGCAGTCCCTGCTGCCGCAGAAGAAACGCGCACAACCTCCGATCAGATAGGCGCCCACCCACAAAAAAATAATGTTCAGCAGGATCCAACGTCTCTATCAATTCACGGATAGCATGCACATCAACCCGCCTGGCACCGAGTTCTTCATCCGCACCAACATTCAGTCTCACCCCCCCTGTAGCCTGTTTAACCATAGGCACCAACCCAGGAACCGCAACCTGTACAAACGTATCCGCCGCAATCGCATGCAATCGCATCGGCTCCAGCGCGGTGATGTCAGCATTGCGGAATCTGTTTGAGAGAATGGCATCCTCACCAAAAAAATCGCCCGGGCCCAACCACCGTAATGTCCGGCCCTGCCGGTGCACGTGGCCGAGTCCACTTTCGACGATGAAACAAGCCTCTCCAACGGCTCCATAGTTGATCACCGTTTCCCCGGTGGAGACTGCAAATGGCCTCGCGTCCTTGAGCAAACGCTGCCAGTGGGCCTGAGAAAGCCCAGCCATCATTCGCGACGATAAAAATCTGGTGAGCCACGTATCTGCCCCTTCATAAACGCGGGCGCCGTCTTTCTGCCGATTCGAAACAAAATCAAAATGTGCAGCCTCAATGGACAAAATCTGACACACGCTGATTGTTTTTGCACCTGAGCAGCCTGGATAGAAGTAATGTGGCGACAGACCTGGGCGAAGACATCGGTCCGGCTCTAAAGTCTGTATCCGCCCTTTCAACAAAAACAGATACGCGCCAACATCCCTCCCACATTGCGTGAGCCAACGATTGGCAGGGATACAAAGGAGCCGACTACTGCGAACAAGACTATGAAGCTCTGCAGTGGTCACACCGCGGAGTTCAGCGACACGAGAAAGATAAGCCACCAACATCGAGCCAGCGTAGGACAGCGAACACAAACGGGCCATGAGGCATCATACTAACGATCCAGGGGAGATCCCCCTGAGAAACCTGAGGCATTGACGCACTGCGTGCGCTTCTTGATCAGTCTCGTTCGCGCTCGATGGCTCGGTAGCCGATATCCTTTCGAAAGTATCTGTTCCGCCACCCGATCAGATCTACGCATTCGTATGCACGCGCTTGCGCAGTTGTGACGGACCTGCCAACGCCTACCACGCACAAAACGCGCCCACCGTTGGTGACAACCCCATCTGCCTCAAGCGCGGTTCCCGCATGAAAAACTTTGGTGTCCAACGGCTCTTTTTCAAGACCGGATATCAGGTCGCCTTTCGCATAATCCAGCGGGTAACCACCCGCTGCCATGACCACACCCAGTGCAACCCGTGGATCAAAGTCAAGCTCTACCGCGGCAAGATTTCCTTCAAGCGCTGCCTGGCACGCTTCAAGCAGGTCAGATTTAAGTCGCATCATAATCGGTTCACACTCAGGGTCACCAAAACGGCAATTGAACTCAATGACCTTCGGTTGTCCCTGCGGCGTGATCATCAACCCCGCATAGAGAAACCCGGTGTAGGGCGTACCATCGCTAGCCATCCCTGCCAACGTCGGCTTAATCACCTGTTCCATTACTTTATGGTGCATCTCTTCATCGATGACAGGAGCTGGGGAATACGCACCCATCCCGCCTGTATTCGGGCCTAGATCACCATCGTCACGTGCTTTATGATCCTGTGACGAAGCAAACGGCACCGCCGTTTTTCCGTCGCAGATACAGATAAAACTCGCTTCTTCACCTTCGAGAAACTCCTCTACAACAACACGGGCGCCCGCGTTGCCAAAGGCATTACCCGAGAGCATGTCACGAGCAGCTGCCACTGCTTGTTCGGTGGTCGATGCAACAACAACACCCTTGCCAGCCGCCAGGCCATCGGCTTTGATCACAATGGGCGCACCCTGCGCCTCAATGTAGGCAACCGCCTGGTCGAGATCGGTAAACGCTTCATACGCCCCCGTCGGAATGTCGTATCGAGCAAGGAATTCTTTGGTAAACGCCTTTGACCCTTCGAGTTGGGCTGCACCCTGGCTCGGACCGAAACACGCCAGACCTTCCGCTTGAAACCGATCTACGATTCCGGCGACAAGTGGCACTTCCGGACCAACCATAGTGAAACCAACATTTTCTGCTTTCACCAGGTCAATCAAGGCATCGAAATCGAGCACATCGATACCGACATTACGCATGCCCTCTTCGCGGGCAGTTCCCGCATTTCCGGGTGCGACAATGACTTCATCAATCGCATCGCTGCGTTGCAGTTTCCAGGCCAGTGAATGCTCTCGTCCTCCGGAACCGATTACCAATGCCTTCATACAATCCCCGTTTCCATAATCCCTCCGGAACCAACTTTTAGCCTCAGTGACGGAAATGCCGTACGCCAGTGAATACCATGGGTATACCGTGTTCGTTTGCGGCATCAATCACTTCCTGATCACGCATCGAGCCACCAGGTTGAATAATCGCAGCAATACCTTCCTGCGCTGCTGCGTCAATACTGTCGCGAAATGGAAAAAACGCATCCGACGCCATCACCGAACCAGAAACCTCTAGACCCGCATCGTTCGCTTTGATACCCGCGATGATCGCGCTCGTAACTCGCGCCATCTGTCCTGCACCCACACCCACGGTCTGTTCGGCTTTGGCATAAACGATCGCATTGGATTTTACAAACCAAGCCACTTTCCAGGCGAACATCAAGTCTTTCATCTGCTGGTCACTGGGATGCGCCTCGGTGACAACCTTCAGAGTCGTCTCATCCAGGCAAAGCTCATCCGCACTTTGTACGAGCAATCCTCCGCCGACCCGCTTGTACTCGCGACCTCGCGATTGACCAACGAACGCGCCACAACTCAGCAACCGCACGTTCGTCTTTTTCACGGCGACCTCGATCGCTGCATCGTCGACGACAGGCGCGATAACTACCTCAACAAATTGCTGCTCAAGAATGCGATCAAGCGTTTCACCGTCCAGAGGCTGATTAAAGGCGATGATCCCACCAAAGGCAGAGGTTGGATCACAGGAAAAAGCCTTTTCGTATGCCTCTCCGATGTTCTGCGCCACACCTACACCGCACGGGTTGGCATGTTTAACGATCACACAAGCCGGCTCATCGAATACCTTGACACACTCCAGAGCCGCATCTGTATCCGCAATATTGTTATATGAAAGCGCCTTGCCTTGGTGTTGCTTGTAGTTGGCAATGCTGCCACTCGTGGGTGGAACGACCTCACGATAAAAAGCCGCCGGTTGATGTGGATTTTCGCCATAGCGCATCTCTTCGACTCTGGTAAATGCCAGACTGATCGACTCAGGCAGCAGCTCCTGTGCACCCAGATACGAGGCAATGGTTGCATCGTACTGCGCCGTGTGTCGAAACGCCTTGATGGCAAGACGGCGGCGCAAGTCGAAATCGATACCCCCATCAAGATTGTCCAGGACAAGACCGTAGTCGTCAGGGTCTACCACAACCAATACATCCTGGTGGTTTTTGGCTGATGACCGCAACATTGCCGGCCCACCAATATCAATATTTTCGATTGCCAGTTCATCAGTGCAGTCATCATCCATGATGGTTTCAGCAAACGGATAAAGATTGACAACCACGAGGTCGATCGCATCTATGCCGTGACTCGCCATAATGTCACTGTCGATCGATCGCCGACCCAGGATGCCGCCGTGAATTTTCGGATGCAGTGTCTTGACCCGCCCATCCATCATCTCGGGAAACCCTGTGTATTGCGATACTTCGTTTACTTCCACGCCATGCGCCTGGATCACACGGTATGTACCACCCGTAGATAAAATCGCGACACCTCGCGCGGCAAGCTGCTCGGCAAATGTGGTAATTCCTGTTTTGTCGGAAACGCTCAACAGCGCCCTTCTGACTTTCAGTCCTGACACCCTTTCCCCCATCTATTTTTTACACCCAAGGTCACGCTGCTTGAGCGTGCTCATTATGATGCGCGTATTTCTTTTGTCGTTCCAACATGCGGTCGCGTGTCTCTTTCAGCCACCTAAGTTGTTGTTCCGGCCTGTCCAGGCACAGGCAAGCACGGACGTCAAAACCCAGCAGTTTGGCATACGCGACGATGTGCTTGCGGGCAATCCGCAATCCCGGTTGCTGCCCATAAAACTCATGAATGCTCTGCACATGCTCAAGCACGACAGCCCAACGCTCGTGGCAATCCGGCTTGGGTTTGCCGTTAAGCTCGCGGAAAATCCATGGCTGGCCTATGGCACCTCGCCCCACCATGATGCCAGCCGCACAGGAATTGCGTAATGAAACTCTTGCCTCAGCCGCTGTGGTGATGTCGCCATTGACCAGCACGGGAATCGAAATGGCACGTGTTATGTGCGCAACAGCGCCATAATCAACCACGCCCTTAAAATGACAGGCTCGACTGCGCGCATGTATCGTCACCAATTGCGCACCCGCCGACTCTGCGGTGATCGCAGCTGCACACCCTAGGCCATCTCCGGGCACAAGGCCGGTACGAGTTTTAATCGTTACAGGCAATGCCACGGCATTGGCCACAGATTCAACAATGCGTCCCAGGAGCCCTATATCGGCAAGTAAAGCCGAACCAGCCGATCGCTTACAGACCTTTTTTACCGGGCATCCAAAATTGATGTCGATTACCTCGACCCCATCATCTGCATGTCGCCGGGCCGCATCGGCCATGACTTGAGGGTCTGTTCCCGCAATCTGCACGGCCCTCGGAGAAACCCCAGGGACACCCTGACGACGCTGGCGACTTTTACCCGTCTCCCACAATTGAGGCTTATCTGAAACCATTTCACTGACCATATATGCGGCACCATAGTGCCAAGCAAGCGTACGGAAAGGGACATCGGTTAAGCCCGCCATCGGTGCAAGTGCAAAAGCACTTTTAAGGGCATGGGCGCCTATTTGAATATTGCTAAAGCTCAACGGCAAACTGGTAGGTTCTGCGAGCGCGGCATGATACTCGCTCCGGCAATAAAGAAGAAGCGATAACGCGTTGCCTGCAAAAACGTACCCATCGGTGAGCAGGGGCAGGCAGATCCAGTCGGTCGTGCCGTCACATGCTTTGCTACATCTTCATTTGAAAAAAGCAGATCTTATTGCCGTCAAGGTCACGCACGTAGGCGCCATAAAACACAGGCATACGCTCTCCAGGTTCCCCTTCGTCGCTGGCACCAAGTTCTATCGCTTTAGCATAGAGCCGATCCACAGTCTCACGGTCACCCGCGTCGATTGCGATCATGTTACCGTTTCCAGGTGCAGGCGCTTGTTCATCATACGGCACGCAGATTGCAAGCATGCCTCCCTGGCCGTTTCCATAGAACTTGATACGGTCCTGACCGAACAACTGGTTGCCACCAATTTCTCCGAGCAGAGCACCGTAAAACGCTTCGGCTCGCGCCATGTCGTTAACACCGATCGTTGTATATCCAATCATGTATATCTCCAATTCCTCAATCTTAAACAGAGAGACTTCATAACCCATTGGCCTACTCGGAGTAAAGCACCGCAGTTAAGTTTGCAGAATTATTCATGTTGAAGATGGGCACAGAAACCATCCGTCACATATGCCAACAGAACCTGAGACCGCCTATTCGACTTGGTCGGTTGCCACGAATCTAATCTGAAAGTTTAACGGCGCCTGGCCCGGGTCTTTCATTTCCAGCGATATGTGGACGGGGGTATGGGACTGCATGATCTTGGCGCTCAAAGCTTCACCGTTCAAGTACTCATTCGGGTGAAACCGACGACCTGCAACAAGCTGCCCGCCCATCGTCGTCAGGGTAAGTTCAAGATAAGGGAAAGGCTGTTCGTATTGCGCACGGTTAACCAGCAGGGCATCGTAGACCACAGCCCCCTTGCGATCGGGGTGATCGCGCAGAACGGAGTTCGTCGCGACGATCAGCCCGACATTCCTTAGTGGAGGTAATTCGCAACCAGCAACCCGACACATGTAACTGTATATGGGCCGGTAAGTGTCATCCTTGACCCATTCAGCATACTGAAACCACAATACCTGCGCTGGTAATGCGATCAGTGCCACGACCACAACGATCCACGTTCCAAGGCCACGACCGGAGCGCTCATCCACAATCATTACGGCATCATCGGTATCTGTACCTCTACCCAAATCCTCGATGGCCTCACCAGTATCCACAGGCGGCAGTGCCGTACCCGTCAGATCAATATTTTCGATGTTCGTCGATGGGGTATTCGTCGCCGCAGAGCCCGATGTGTCTCCGACGATTTCAGCACCCTCCAAAGATTCTTCTACTTGGGCTACTGTCTCGCCACTTTGTCCCGCACGGGGACTCAGAATCCGCGGCATAGCGGCGGACGAGCGCGTGTTCTCACTACTTTCTACCTCTGTAAGGCGCTCATCATCCGATGTCGCCATGACGGATGGCACACTTTGCGTTCCGCCATCCTCGCCCGTTTCAATCGGCTTAGGTTCCTGGCGGGTGCGTTGTTCTTCCAGGTCGGCGCTTCCCGCCGTACGTCCTGTTTTTTGAGGCTCTGGCCCAGACTCGTCCGTCCCAGTCTCCGATCGATCATTGGCCTCATCCCCGACTTCGAATTCCACATCCTCAGGCACCGGATCGACATCATCGTTCTCGGCTGCTACAAAATTCTTCTCGTCCATCATGAGATGGTCCGTGCCATCAAAAACATTCAGACAAGCCCCGCATCTTACTCGCCCGCTGGCCACCTGAAGCTGGGCTTGAGTTACCCTGAATCTGGTATCGCAGCCCGGGCAACAGGTGATTAACGGATCTAGATCGTCATCGACCACGGTGGGCAACCAATATATTGTGAACGCTGCATCGCATCGGCAGATCTTGGCACAAATCACCAATTGCAGCACAGACCATCACCCTCAAGAACGGCCCAGCAGACACACCCACTCCTCCGTAATTAAAGGTGCCGTAAATTTAACCGTCCCCGCGTACGCCGCTGTGACCTCATCCACCTGCGACTCGAGGATACCCGACAACACGATCCAACCACCGGGTCGCAGCACTTCGCATAACCCTTGCGCCATATGGACCAGCGGCCCGGCCAGTATGTTGGCAACAACAACGTCATTGTCGCCCACGGGTGCCGCCTGCCATGCTTCCAGGGAAAGAATGTCCATTCCCGACAGACATCCATTACGGTCTGCATTCTCACGCGTGGCCTGCAGTGCCTGCTGGTCATAATCCACTGCAATGACTTGTGCCCCTAACAACGCTGCCGCAATACCAAGCACGCCGGAACCACAGCCAAAATCCAGCACCCGAAGATCCGGCACGACATGAGCTGCAAGCCATGTCAGGCACATAGCAGTCGTGGCATGTGCGCCCGATCCAAAGGCCAACCCCGGTTCAAGGTATAGGTTTACATAGGGGTCATCCTCTTCGATGAGATGGGTGGGTGGTCGCAATCGCAGGCGACCAGCAAAAACCCTGTCGACGGCAAATCTTCGCGCCTGCGCCTGCCAATCTCGCTCACCCACAAATTGAATTTCCATCCCACCAGCAATGCTTGGTTCAGATGCCAAGGTTGCCTTCAAGGCTTGAATATCGACCGATAGGGGAAAGAGCGCACGCATACGAATGGATGACCAGAGCGGTAATTCGCCGGGCGCCGGTTCAAGGACAGGTTCATCCGTATCGCTGACGAGCGACAATGAGATCGCGCCGCATTCGAACAGTATTGATTCCGCCTCAGCCAGTTGCGTTGGCCGTAACACCCATTCGAACTGGAACCAGCTCACGAGAAGCTAAAAAGCACCTCCCCCGTGCTGACTGGTGTGCCATTCGCCACAGGCATCATGGCCACCGTACCATTTTGAGCTGCGCGAATTTCGTGCATCATCTTCATGCTTTCTATGATGCACACAACGTCCCCAGCCTCAACACTCTGACCCACATCAACATAAGGTGCAGCTTCCGGGCTTGCCGCTCGATAGAATGTACCGGCCATCGGGGCTTTCAACAGGACCAACGACTCGGATGTGGTGGCGCTTTGGGGCTGTGCGACAACAACCGGTGCTTCTGTTGAACTTGAGGCAGTACTCTTCACAGCGTGCCCGGTCGACATAGCAATGCGCACCGATTCGTCCCCACTGGTCACTTCCAACTCAGCGATCCCGGCTTCTTCTACCAATTCGATCAGTTTCTTAACCTTTCTAAGGTCCATAGGAGGATTTCCGCTTAGATATAATCCGCCTATTCTTTCGCAAACTGGCCTTATAATCAAGAATACCGGGAGTTCGTTGCATTTTATCAGGATTTAACTGCAAATTCGGCGAAGTTTTTGCTATCGATCAAGCCGAGAACAGCCTCAAGGTGCTGTTTTAACGCATCTGCATCGATCTCGCCCTGCAACCTAACTTCTTCTATCTCGCCGCCATCTCCCGCAAAAAATACCATCGACGGTGGCCCGAATAATCCATAGGCATTGAGTAGTTCCTGGTCAGTGTCATCATTCAAGGTGACATCTGCACGAATCAGCGTAAATCTTGCAAGTAACGCAGCGACTTCAGGGTCGGGAAAGACACTGCGTTCCATTACTTTGCAGGAAATACACCAATCAGCATAAAGGTCGAGCAATACCGGTCGATCACTGTCTGCTATCTCCCTGTGCACATCCTTAAGGTTCTTTACCGGACGCCAGCTTTCGTGGGTCGCCCCAACGGCACCCTCTGTCTGCTGTGCCCGGCTCAAGACGATCGCACCCAGCGGCTTGAACGGATCACCTGCACCGGTGCTTGCACCGATAAGCAGAAGAACACCCCACACAAACACGACAACACCCATCGCTTTACCAAATTTGGCGATACCCTCACGCGGCGCAGAATCGAGGACGCCAAGATAAACGGCACTACCAAGGAGGAGGACCCCCCATAATGCCAGCGTTACTGCAGGGGCCAATATTCTTTCGACCAACCAGATGGCGACGCCAAGCAGCAAAACGCCGAATACAGCTTTGACACCATTCATCCATACACCTCCCCGAGGCAACCATTGACCACCACTCGCGCCTACTACCATCAGGGGAATCCCCATGCCTAACCCAAGGAACAACAGGGCTAAGCCACCAAGCACAGCGTCGTTGGTGGTGGAGATATAAATCAGTGCCCCCGCAAGCGGTGCAGATATACAAGGAGAGACAATGAGACTCGAAACCGAACCCATCACAAACACAGAAGCATGCTTGCCGCCTTTCCGTTGCTGGCTGACCATGTTTAAGCGATCCTGCCAGGATTGCGGCAATTGCAGGTCATAAAAGCCAAACATTGCCAGCGCCAGCGTAATGAAAACAATGGCGAAGAAAATCAACACAACCGGCAACTGTAGCGTCGCCTGTATATTAAGTTCTGCACCAAATAAACCAATCAACGTTCCAATCGCTGCGTAGGTCACAGCCATCCCCAACACATAGGCAAGAGACAGCGTAAATGCACGACGATTCGATATGTTCTCACCTTCACCGACAATGATGCTGGAAAGAATGGGCACCATTGGCAGAACACACGGCGTAAATGTCAGGCCAATGCCCGCTATGAAAAAGAGCACAAGGGCATACAGGAGATTGTTGTTGGCCAGCACACCGGCCAGTCTCTTCTCTTCCGTATATGCCACCACCGCAGCAGTTGTGGGCTTTAGCGAACCCGACGCATTGGTCGCTTCAGGTTCACCGACAGCGTTTTGACGCAACGCAGCCGGTTGTAGCTTTGAGCCATCAAAATCAAACCACCTGATTTCAGGCGGATAGCACAACCCCTTGTCCGCACAGCCCTGATACTCAATACCAATCTGCCCCCGAACCAGGCCATCCACTAAAACCGGTATCTGCATCTGCGCTTTGTGGTAGTAAACCTCAACTTCGCCGAAGTAGTCATCGAACTTTTGCTTGCCTGGCGGGATGATCGGTTCGGCGAGGCTAAATCCATGGGCCTCACGTGTCTGGGCTTGAAACCGATGCCGATAAAGGTAATACCCTTCCGGCATGATCCAGTGCGCCGATATGACCTCCCCATCGGTATCTACGCCAAATACAAAAGCCTCATCGACATGCAGAAATTCTTCTTCCGCTTCTAATAGATCCCCGCCACTGGCAAATTCGAATTCCTGTGCTGTTGCCTGCCCAATGAAGCACAGGCTGACGAGGGCAAGCCACCCTAGTCCATACTTATACCTGCTACACTTATACCTGCTACCTGCCACTTTTCGTGCCCGCCTGATTCCGACCCTGTTTGTCTGTCGTACACATATCGGAGCCACTTCTGATTCCGATTGCCGTCACATTATTATGAATGGTCGTCCGGAAAGCGAATAACTTCGGTACAATCCCCAACCTATCGATAGCAGTTCTGCGGCTGAATTGATGTGATGTGGCGCAATACCCCCATGCTTAAGGCAATATTTTTGTTAGTCTCTTTAGGATTTTTACTTTCAGCCTGCCAGAACAATACACAGCGACCGGCGACAGAGCCCTTGCAGGTTTCTCCACCCGTCTCCACGGCAACGTCCCGGGACCCTGATCTGTTGTCAGACCTTCTCGATGCCGCAGACAAAGCCATCGAAAACGACCATTTGACCTACCCGAAAGATGGCAGCGCATATGCAATATACGAGAAAATCCTGACCCTCGATCCCGACCACGAAGGCGCGCGACGAGGCCTTGAACGTATTGTTGAGCGCTACGTGGCACTGGCTACCCAGGCACTCGAAAAGCGCCAGTTTGCCACTGCTCGCTCGATGCTCGCCCGAGCCCGGTTAATCAACCCGTTTCACCCATCTATACAACCATCTGCCGAGCAAATTCGACTCATCAGTGAAGCAGACAAGGATTCTTTGTCATTGGATAACAATGACCTCCAGGATGAATTAGCAGAGACGACCGAGGCGCTGAAAGCCTTCGCACGTGCCAGTATCGGACGCACCTGCCGATTTGTAATTTCGGCCAGCAACGACAGCCAGGGGCGCCTTATCTATCGAATCCTGAGCGCGGCACTGCACAGCACCCGACTGCGCGCCCAAATCATGATCAGACACCCTGTCAGCGTTGAGCGCCTTTGCTTTGACGGTTCTGCAAGTTGAACGCGGCACCAGGGTTGAGACCAAACATAGGGGATAAGGCATGCGGCTGAAATTCTGGCAGGATCCGATCTATATGGATGACGCTGAGCCTTCGTCCATGGGCACGATAGGCAGAGTCAGTATAGGCCTGGTCAGTTTGTACCTTCTTATTTGCGTATTTCTTTCCTGGTGGTGGGATAGCGAACCCGAGCAGTTCCCCGTCAGACAGAATGCAGCACAAATGGCAGAACTTGAAAACGCAGAACTGGTAACAGGTTATGTAAGTACAGCAACATTCATCCGCATCGGTACGACCCTCCTCGAAAAACGTGGTGGCTATCTGTTCAACGACATGTTCCCACCGAGCGTGTGGATGGACAATGTGCCGGAGTGGGAGATGGGCACCGTCATGCTGTTGCGTGACACGGCACGTGTCTATCGCAACGACTTCTCTCGCTCGCAAAGTCAGTCTGTAGAAGACCGGGACTTACAGGAGGCGGAGGGACATTTATTCTTTGATGCCAGTTCATGGTTGCTGCCGCGGACTGAAAGTGAATACAAACGAGGGCTTGAGTACTTCGACTCCTACCTCACGCGCCTGGCCGATTCGGCAGATACCACCGCCCAGTTCTATGCGCGCGCTGACAACCTGCAACAGTGGCTTGCAACAGTCGAAACACGCCTTGGCAGTCTATCGCAAAGGCTTTCCGCCAGTGTTGGCAAACGCCAGCTCAATACCGATCTCGCTGGAGACGCGGCCGCAACCCAGGCCACACAAGCGCCAAGAGACCAGATCGTAAAAACACCCTGGCTCGAAATAGACAATGTCTTCTATCAGACAAGGGGATACACCTGGGCACTTCTACATATGTTGCGTGCGCTTGAGCAGGATTTCGGCGACGTGCTGGACAAAAAGAATGCGCGCGTTTCCCTGCAACAGATTATCCGCGAACTCGAGCCCTCTCAGGACACACTGTGGAGTCCGATCGTACTAAATGGAGACGGCCTTGGTATGCTCCCCAACCATTCTCTGGTTATGGCTTCCTATATCGCTCGGGCTAACGCCGCCATCATCGACTTGCGTACGCTTCTCACCCAGGGATGACTTCACTGCCCGATCATAGCGTCGCACTTTACCTATTTAATGAGTCCGTAGAACCTCCGCAGTACACAAAGCATGTGAATTAAACTGGCGCGATATTTTGACGCTGGTATGATACGCGCCGCCTACGGGTGGGGTGCAAACGCGCACGAGGCAGCGCGTCAAAGCGACTTAGGTTGAAACTCGTACTCACAATAAAGCTAACCAATAGTTGGGGAACCATATGACAGATCTCTCCCTGATACCGCCTATGCTCGGCGTCGGCGGTCTGGTCGCAGCGATCGTTATTTACTTCATCGTTAAGAGCTACGATGAAGGAGACGACCGTCTGAAACGAATTGCTGACCAGATCCATCTAGGTGCAATGGTATTCATGCGCCGTGAATACACGATGCTCTCCATATTTGCTGCCGTACTGCTGGTGTTGATTTATTTTAGCCCACTGGGTTTGATGACAGCTGCCGCATTTCTTGCAGGTGCACTCTCCTCGGCCGCCGCCGGCTGGTTTGGTATGTACACCGCTACAAAGGCAAATGTTCGAACCACCAACGCAGCCCACACCCAAGGACAAGCCACCGCCCTTTCAGTTGCCTTTTTTGGCGGCTCGATCATGGGCCTTGCCGTCGCCTCACTCGGCCTGCTCGGCCTTGGCTTGGTTTATTACTTCTTCGGTGGCGACCCACACACGGCCCATCACATCCATGGCTTTGGTATGGGCGCGTCTGTTGTCGCACTCTTTTCCCGGGTTGGCGGCGGTATCTATACCAAAAGTGCAGATGTCGGTGCAGACCTCGTGGGTAAGATCGAACAAGGTATCCCCGAAGACGATCCCAGAAACCCAGGCGTTATTGCCGACAACGTCGGCGACAATGTAGGTGACGTTGCTGGTATGGGGTCTGATATTTTCGAGTCTTATTGCGGTTCGATGATTGCAACCATAGCGATCGCTTCCACGCTCGCAGCCGTGTCGGTGGGTATGCTCACGCCGGGCATGAGCGAAGCAGATGGACGCGCAGCTTTGATGTTTGTGCCGCTTGCGCTCGCGTCAACCGGTCTTGTTGCTTCGATTATCGGCATCGCCGTGGTACGCGGCTTCTCAAGCGCCAATCCCGCTGTTGCCTTGCGCATAGGGATGGTAGGCACACCGATCCTGTTTATCATCGCCGGTTACTTCATGGTTTCTGCCCTGGGCATATCCAGCAATATTTGGCTTTCAGTACTGTTCGGCGCAGCCGGCGGTGTGATCATCGGCCTGGTGACTGAGTACTACACTTCATCGACACCTGTTGAGCGTATTGCTAAAGCGGGTGAGACAGGTCCAGCCACAGTCATGATCACAGGCCTTGCTGTTGGCATGCAGTCGGTGGTCATACCGATACTAACGATCTGCGCGATCATTTATGTCTCCACCAGTCTTGCAGGTCTTTACGGTGTAGGTGTTGCGGCGGTTGGTCTTCTTGCAACCGTGGGCATGACAATGGCCGTCGACGCTTACGGGCCCGTTGCCGACAACGCCGGGGGTATTGCGGAAATGGCTGGCCTCGGTGAAAACACACGCGAGATTACCGACTCACTTGATGAATTAGGTAACACGACCGCTGCCATGGGTAAGGGATTTGCCATCGGCGCTGCCGCCCTCGCGGCACTGGCCATCATCGCCGCCTTTGTTGAAACCGTATCTAACGCTTCAGGTGGTAACTTTACCCTCCACATTGGCAATCCAAATGTCTTAATTGGCCTGTTTATTGGTGGCCTTGTGCCGTTCTTAATCGCGAGCATGACCATGACTTCCGTCGGTGAAGCTGCAATGGAAATGATTCAGGAGATCCGCAGGCAGTTCCGCGAAATTCCTGGCCTTCTCGAAGGCACGGCCGAACCGGATAACGCCAAGTGTATCGATATTGCAACCACCGCGGCCTTGCGCCGTATGTTGCTGCCTGGCGTCATCGCAGTGGCCGTACCCCCAGTTGTCGGTTTCGGCCTCGGCGCAGAAGCCCTTGGCGGCACGCTGGGCGGCGCCTTGCTTGGCTGCGTACTCCTCGCACTGACAATGGCCAATGCCGGTGGTGCTTGGGACAACGCCAAGAAGTACGTAGAAAAAGGCAACCTCGGCGGCAAGGGTTCGGAAGTACACGCGGCAACCGTGGTTGGTGACACAGTTGGCGATCCCTTCAAGGATACATCCGGTCCCAGCATGAACATCCTGATCAATGTCATGGCGATCGTAAGCCTGGTCATCGCACCGTTACTCGTCTAAACGTTCATGAAGTGGCTGACACTTGCTTGATGAGCAAGTCTAATAAACGGGGCCTCGGCCCCGTTTATGCATAATCATCCACCAATTTTTTCTGCCCGGAACCAGTCCGTCCTCACGACATACTTTCGGAGATCTCCTTAACACGCTAGGCTCAAGGCCTTAAGAGGGAGAGCATCATGGGAGATCGTCTGTCAGGAAAAATTGCCATCGTTACGGGTGCGGGTTCAGGCATAGGTGCAGCCAGCGCAATGCGCTTTGCCGCAGAAGGTGCACGCGTGCTTGCCGCTGACATACGGAGCCACAAAGCAGACCAGACCGTGGCAGATATCGAAGACCAGGGCGGCGAAGCCGTCTCATTAGGCGTCGATGTTGCCGACCCTGAATCCGTCGCAAGCATGGTCACTTTTTGCCTTGACCAATTCGGCCGTATCGATGTGCTTTTTAATAATGCAGGCACTATACGCACCGGCAATGCCATAGATTTGGACATCGCGGATTGGGATCTGGTGATGAACGTGAACGTTCGATCCGTGTTTCTCGGCGCCAAATTCACCATCCCGCACATGCAGGCTCAGGGTGGCGGATCAATCATCAACACGGCCTCTATATCCGGACTCCATGGCGATGGCGAAGCAGTTGCTTATGCAGCAAGTAAAGCCGCAGTAATAAACCTGACGCGGGCTTTATCGACCGATCACGCACCCTCAGGCATTCGCGTTAACGCAATTTGTCCAGGCACCATAGAAACACCTCCCGTACAAAGAATGATGTCTGACCCCAAAGCTTACGAGGCTAACATCACAGCGCACGCTCTTGGTCGACTCGGCAAACCGGAAGAAATCGCCAATGCTGCTCTGTGGCTGGCAAGCGACGAATCCTCGTTCGTCACAGGTGAGGCTGTCGTGGTGGATGGCGGTCTGCGCGCCCGCTCGCCCATCGGAAAGATTGCTGATCCCAGGCCCAATCACTTGCGCAGTTGAGGTAAAACGAACAACAGTAAGCGCATATTGGTAGGCGCGCCACCCTGTCACTGGCACGACATACTGGACTTAAATTAATGAGATGGCCAAAGCAGGTTTGGGCATTCGCTGGTGCCGACAGAACAGGTTATCGCGTGAGCGTAACTCCGCTCAAAATCCTCAAGGTGGACTTGGACTCCTCGACAGAACCTGCCGCCTGTCCTTACCGCAGGCAACAACCACTACCACTTTGCGGACAACTTTTTCGTTACCAGTTCGTTTTTTAGGCGCACATATTGCGGCAGCCCACCACGATATGTCGGATAGTCTTCGCCTTCGATGAGTGGCGCGAGGTATCTGTGTGCTGCCGCTGTAATGCCGAAACCATCGGCACTGATGAAGCGCTTCGGCATCTTCCGCTCGACATTGGCAACGCGAGTCAAACGTACCTGGCCAATCTTCCACCGATAGGGCTTGTCGCTGGTCCGCACGATTGTTGGCATGATTGCACTATCCCCTGCCACGGCAAACTCTACGGCTGCTTTACCCAAGGCGTACGCCTGTTTCACATCCGTCTCCGACGCGATGTGTCGAGCCGCACGCTGCAGATAGTCGGCTACCGCCCAGTGATACTTAAACCCAGTCTTTGACCTGATAAGTTCCGCAATCATTGGCGCCACGCCACCTAGCTGGGTGTGACCAAAAGCATCCTTAACGCCCGCATCAGCAAGAAAAGTACCATCCTTGTATTGCGCACCTTCCGAGACGACGATGACACAGTATCCACACCGCTTAACCGTTTCTCTCACTTTGCGGATGAACCGGGTCTGCTGAAACGGGACTTCGGGCAGAAGAATGATATGCGGCGCATCATCTTTGGTCTCCTTGGCAAGCGCTCCTGCAGCCGCTATCCAACCAGCATGACGACCCATGACTTCCAGGACGAATATCTTCGTTGACGTTTCACACATGGAAGCAACATCCAGGGCAGCCTCTCGGGTTGAGATAGCCACATACTTCGCCACCGAGCCAAAGCCGGGGCAGCAATCAGTACCGGGGAGATCATTGTCTACTGTTTTAGGTATCCCAATGCACCGCATCTCGTAACCGAGCGTTGTACTCAGCTCAGCCACCTTGTTTGCGGTGTCCTGAGAATCCCCACCCCCGTTATAAAAAAAATACCGGATGTTGTGGGCCTTGAATACCTCTATCAGGCGCTGATACTCACGGTTGTTTTCATCGATTGATTTCAATTTGTAGCGACACGATCCAAAAGCTCCGCTCGGTGTCTGTCTAAGCCCGGCAATGGCCTTTGCACTCTCCTTACTCGTGTCGATTAATTCTTCATTGAGTGCCCCGAGGATACCGTTGCGCCCCGCGTAAACTTTGCCTATCACATCCCGATGTTTGCGCGCGGTTTCTATGACGGCACACGCGGTTGCGTTGATGACTGCTGTAACGCCACCGGATTGTGCATAAAACGCATTGGCCTTGACCATAACTTCTATTCGCTCCCCTGCCTTGTCCTACCTGTTTGTCTTATGCTGCACGCAGTCCCGTGGACAATGCCACGCCACTTTGAGTTGTTTTTTTGCCTCTAGCACCTGACGCGTTTGTAGCTGTTGAAAGCCCTTTTCTCCGGGCCATTTAAGCCTGCTTTATGAGACAATTCGATCATACAGTTTTGAGTTGGGCATGACAGCGATCGTCTCAGTTTTCTGGCGTATCTGTATCTTTAAAGGGGGGCCGGATACATTGCCGGCCAATACCACCCTCCTGGCCCTGATTATCGTGGCCAACGCGTTGACGTCTATTGTGGCATCTTCTTTTTTACAGAGCCTCATCCCTGTGATCCCGGATACAGAAAATATGGACGTTGCCGTCGTTTCCGACAGCTTGAGCCTGCTCACCGCCGTCGTTGTCACCCAGGCCAGCACCGCTGGGTTGGTCTGGCTTATCCTGATGCTCACGGGTCACAGCAGCCGCCTTTATCAAACCCTGACAGCGATTTTTGGCACCGATATTATTTTGACGATCATATCCGCCGCGGCCATCTTCCTCGTGACCCTTATCGACACAATCGTCATACAATTTGTGTTCTTGGGTACCTTTTTCTGGAATGCGGCTGTCCTTGGTTTCATTTTGCACAAGGCGCTGGAAATCTCTCGCGGGCTTGGGATCGCTGCAGCCGTGTTCATCCTGATTTTCACCATCGCCATCACCCAGGTCACCCTTAGTACATGAGCGAGCACATTTACTTTCTTGGTATCGGTGGCACGCTGATGGGCAGTCTTGCACAACTGGCCAAAGAAATAGGCTTTACCGTCACCGGTTCTGACAAAATCGTCTACCCACCAATGAGCGATCTGCTTGAACAAGCCGGGATTGAAGTATTCGAGGGTTTTGCCGCTTCACAACTCGAACCTGCCCCCGACCTTGTGGTGATAGGCAATGCCGATTTACCAAGAGGAAACGAAGCCGTGGAAACCATCCTCGAAGCCGGCCTTCCCTACACATCGGGCGCCCAATGGTTGGGGGACACGGTTCTTCAGGACCGTTGGGTTATTGCCGTTGCCGGGACCCACGGCAAAACGACCACGACCAGCATGGTCGCCTGGATTCTCGATCAGGCAGGATTGAACCCAGGTTATCTCATTGGCGGTGCACCACTCAATTTCCAAAGGTCCTCGCGACTGGGCGACGCGCCGTTCTTTGTGGTCGAAGCCGACGAGTACGACACAAGCTACTTCGATCGCAGGTCAAAATTTGTCCACTATCGACCACGCACCGTCATTCTCAACAACCTTGAGTACGATCATGCCGATATCTTCCCAGACGTTAAGGCAATCCAAACCCAGTTTCACAACCTTCTACGCACCGTACCAAAAAGCGGCCAAATACTGGCTCCAAGTGCAGATCATCACATCGACGAGGTGCTTGCGATGGGTTGCTGGTCAGAAATTGCAAGAATCGGTGCGTCAAAGGCAAAAAAGTCTCTGCCTCTCGATACCGGCGGACACTGGTCTATTGGCAACCCTGCGCCCGATGGTGGCAGCTTTGATGTGGTCCTGGAAGGCCAGGTCGAGGGGCGTATCGCCTGGTCTTTGCTTGGTCAGCATAATCAGCACAACGCCCTGAACGCGATTGCCGCCGCCCGCCACGCCGGTGTTCCGATCAACGAAAGCATCAATGCGCTGAACACTTTTAAAGGCGTGAAAAGACGGCTCGAGATACTGTACGATTCTGCAACATTCACGCTATACGACGACTTCGCTCACCACCCAACTGCGATTCGCAAGACCCTGGAAGGACTACGGCAAGCCGTAGGCAATGAGGAGATCGTAGCCGTCATTGAACCACGGACACACACCATGTCTCTCGGCACGTTGCGCAACGAGCTGATTACCTGCTGTGCCGCGGCCGATCGAGTGGTCTGGTTTCGTGCGGAGAACATCAAGTGGGATCTGAGCGAGATTCAACAAAACTGTGTCGTGCCAGCGGCGCTTTATGACAAGCACGACCTACTGATCAACGCCATTCTGGGAGATGCAGAAGAAGCCGCAAACTCAGGCAAAAAACGACATGTAGTCATTATGAGTAATGGGGCTTTTGGAGGAATCTATCAACGCCTTCTAGACGCACTCCCCTGAAATCCGCACTCGGTGGAGACTGCATGCCTTCAGGTGGATACACTTTGAGTTTTCAGCGCAAGGAAAAACCATGCTAAATCATTTTTGTCGCCACCCGGTTTTGTTCATTTCAATATTCGTCCTGGCGAGCTCTGCATCTGGAGAAGATTGGTTCCCATCAAAGTACGGCGCCGATGACACGCTGGGCGCGATCAACAACCTAAGCGCAGACAAAGTCTTGCAAGCTGCACGATTGGTGAAGACGGGCAAAACCTACCGGCTGGGCGTTGAAACCGGCCCCACCTCACCGGCTTATCCGCCCCGATCTTATTCGATGACTATCCTGCAGCTTGACGACGGAACCGGTACTCCGCTCGGAGAAAACAAAGCCACAGGCAATGATGATCTCATGAACCTGTGGATGGGTATCGGCAGCCAAATCGATGGGCTCGGACATATGGGGGTCAATCACGTTTACTACAACGGCACCCATGCCAGCGAGTTCATTACTCCTAAAGGTCTAACCAGGTTTTCAGTCGACAAATTACCCCCCATTGTTACCCGAGGCCTACTCCTGGATATGACAAAGCTACTGGGGCAGTCGCCACTACAAGAAGGGACTGCGATCAACAGTACTGAGATTTCGCGAGCAGCCAAGGCAGCTGGCGTCACAATTGAGACAGGAGACGTTGTACTTTTTCATACCGGCTGGCTCGACGTCATGGACCAAGACCCTGCTCGCTTCATGGCCGGTCAGCCTGGTCTGGGGTTAGACGGCGCTCGCTACCTGGCCAGCCTTGGCATCGTCGCGGTAGGAGCGGATAACTGGGCGCTCGAAGTGCTCCCCGCAGAAAATCCAGCCCACATTTTCCCCGTTCATCCTGAACTCCTTGCCAAGAACGGCGTCTACATCCTGGAAAATATGGACACGCGAGCGCTTGCGGCTGATGGCATCACCGAATTTCTTTTCGTTCTGGGACAACCCCGCTTTGTCGGTTCCGTGCAGGCCGTGATCAATCCGGTTGCCATACGCTGATACCCACATGAGCGAACCGTTAGAGATCGACGAACTTGAGACCATTGCGAAGCACCGTGGATGGCTGCAGGCTGACGATCAGATCATCTCCATAGGCAGCGCCGGAGCAGGCAACATGAACCGGGTATTACGTGCGCACCTTGTATCCGGCAGGTGCCTCATCTTCAAGCAGTCTTTGCCCTATGTCGCCAAGTTCCCGGATATCGCCGCACCGGTAAATCGTATAGGGACAGAAGCCGCATTCTACGATGCAATTTCAGGGACTCAGCTGACAGAACACACACCGAGCATCATTGGCTATGCACCAGAATCGTTTCTTCTGTGCATGGAAGACCTTGGAGACGGTGCCGATCTCACCACGATATACAACAAAGGACTGCCAGCAGAACTGCCTGAGTTGCTCACATGGTTGCGCACACTGCATGATTTGCCCATTAATAATCCCCTCGATTTTGCAAACACCGCAATGCGCGAACTCAACCACGCCCACATCTTCTCTATTCCATTTAGCACGGGTAATGGATTAACTTTCAATGCCGAACTCCAGGATTGTCGTCACGCATTACTGAGCGATGAACTCTCGGTACGGGTCGTTGCAATGGGCAAGGCATATCTTAAGGTCCGGGCGGATCAAGGGTCGCTGCTTCATGGTGACTTCTACCCGGGGAGTTGGCTTGCACACGAGACTCGGGGTTTTGCCGTCATCGATCCGGAATTCGGATTTTACGGTCCGCCAGAATTCGACGTCGGCGTAATGATCGCCCACCTCTACTTCGGCGGAGCTTTACCGTCGCAGGTTCAAACACTTCTCCAGGCTTATAACCCGTCAAATACTTTCTCCCGAGACTTATCAACCGCCTATGCGGGTATCGAGATACTGCGGCGTATCTTCGGCGTCGCACAACTTCCCCTAAACCATTCTGACGCACAGAAGGTTGCGCTGGCCCAGGATGCGGTTGAAATGGTAATGCAATGACAGACCTCCTGATCGATACAGATGTTGCCCTCGGCGTCTGGCATGAAGGCAGACCAAGGGACATCGATGACGGTTTTGCCATCGTCGAGGCAATCAACAGCCCTCGCATCAACCTCCTTGGCGTTACTTGCGTGTTCGGTAATGGCCCGATCGACGAAGTCTATCGAGTGGCCAACGACATCGTTCAGCTAAAAGGCGCAGACGTACCTGTGATTAAAGGGGCGAGCGTTGCAATAGATCGAGACGACGACAGTAACGAGGCCGTCCGCTTCATGGCCGATCTCTTAAGCCAAAGGCATCTCACCATTGCTGCCATCGGTCCTTTAACCAACCTCGGGCTACTCATCCAGCATCATCCAGAGGCAGTTAAAAACATCGATGAGGTGATTGTCGTGGCGGGGCGCTCCAAAGGAGCAGACTTCTATATCGGCGATACCGGACCCGTGAACGACTTCAATTTCGAAAACGACGTAACCGCATTAGAACGCCTGATGGCATGTGGCGTACCGGTGGTTCTTATGGGGTTTGAGCTAACCAGCCAGGTATGTATCACCCAGGCCGACCTGCTCACCATAGGTACACACGAAAGCCCCACAGCAAGCTATTTTTACGAGAATTCGCTTGCCTGGTGCGAGTACTGGACGACAACTTTCCCCGAGGATTCAGGATTTCATCCGTGGGACTCAGCCACCATCGCCTGGATACTCGACAAAAATATGTTTGTTTATGAACACAGGGGGCATGTCGTGACACGCAAACCGAAGCGCCTCGAGTGCGATACTTCCTTCCCCGGTATTCGCCATACATACTGCACAGGCTTTGCAGCCAACGGTGCGCAAGAGTTTGTACAAACCATTATTCGCCAGGTCTATTAAAAGAAGCGCACGGCCCTGGGGGAAGCACAGCGAGGTGATTCTCACGGATACCGAGCGCAGTGCCAACCCGAGCACTCATGCCAGAGGGTATCCCCAATAAAATGATTAAATCGCGACTGCTGCAAATTCAACTTGCCGCTTTGGCCCTGATCGAATGCGCATCCGCCCATCCGGTAACAAGCACAGAACACCTAAACGCCGAAATACCTGAAGGCTGGGTGCAAGTGCTCAACTCAAAAACTGAAAATCTGTCTCTGGCTGAGTACCTGCCATCGGACCACGCCATCCCATGGCACGAAAAGCTATCAATTGAAGTAATGTCAGATCCTTACCTGCCGGATCCTTATGTTTTTGTCAGCGGCTGGTCACAAGATCAACAACGGCTATGCGATGACTATACCGATACGGCTATATTCTCAGGCCACGAGAACGGTTACCCAGTCATCGTGCGTATGCTTATCTGCGGTAAAAACAAGCGCACGGGCAAACCGCTTGTGACGATGCTGAAGGTGATACGCGGAAATCAATCCCTATACACAATTACCCGCATATGGCGTGTCGAACAACTACCGCTGCCAGAACAGACGATCGCAGGATGGTCACGCGCACTGAAGAAAACCATCGTCTGCGATCCTGAACGCCCCGCGCATCCATGCCCCTGAAGTATTTGACGGGTCTGCTCACCTCATCGGCGACCGTTTGGATCACCTCCCAGATCATCCGGCGCCCGTACCTAAATAGAGTGATTGAGCCCTGCACAGGCGTTTGAACATCGATGGAATCGTCACACCATCGACGATAGTCACATTTGTGCGACGGAGTATTCGTTTCAACTTACGGCGTCAGGTAACATGTGTCATGAATTTGTGGTCTGGTAGTCGCATTGGAATACAAAGCCCCGGAGCAAGACGCCCACTTCCTGCTATTTGATCTGTTTCGCGTCCAGGACATCTGGCCTGAAATTCCTGCGTTCAGCGATTTTTCAGATGATCTGCTGCGGGCGATTATCGCCGAGGGTGCCCGCCTCACCTCAGAAGTTATCGCGCCGACAAACCAAACCGGCGATGCACAAGGCGCCCAATGGCTAGACGGTGAGGTCATTGTGCCGGAAGCCTTTCACGGCGCCTACAGGGAACTTGCCCAAGGCGGCTGGCTTGGCCTTGCCGGTAATCCGCAATTCGGTGGACAAGGCATGCCCAAAATGATCGCATGTCTCATCGAAGAAATGCTCTGGGCGTCCAACACCAGCTTATACCTCTACGGCACGCTCACCGTGGGTTCAACTCTGGCGATCGACACCCACGGCACCGCTGACCAGAAAGCCACCTATTTGCCCAGGATGTATGCGGGGGAATGGAGCGGCGCGATGGCGCTGACAGAATCACAAGCAGGTACTGACCTTGGCATCATGCGCACCCGCGCACAACCACAGGCAGATGGCAGCTACAAAATCACAGGCACCAAGGTGTTTATCACCGGTGGCGAGCACGACCTCGTCGAAAACATCATCCATTTGGTGCTTGCCAGGCTGTCAGACGCGCCTGGTGGCACACGTGGGATCTCACTGTTCATCGTACCGAAGTTTCTCGTAAACAATGACGGTTCGCTCGGCGAACGCAATGGTTGGTCCAGTGGTTCCATCGAGCACAAGATGGGGATCAGAGCGAGTGCCACCAACGTCATCAACTATGACGGCGCCACGGGATATCTTCTGGGCGAAGAAAACCAGGGGCTTGCGGCCATGTTCACTATGATGAACTACGAACGCTTATCTGTCGGTCTCCAAGGTCTCGGCAGCGGCGAACTCGCCTACCAACAGGCTGCGGCGTATGCCAAGGATCGCCTGCAGGGTCGTGCGGCCACCGGAACACAGAATCCTGACGGTCCCGCCGACCCGTTGCTCGTCCATCCGGACGTACGCCGCATGCTGCTCAGCCAGCGTGCTTATAACGAAGCCGGACGCGCTTTTGCGCTTTTTGTGGGGATGCAACTGGACCTGGCTAAATACCAAGGGGATGAAGAGGCTCAGCAGCTTGCAGAGCTCCTGACACCCATAGCCAAAGCTTACCTGAGCGATCGTGGTTTCGAGGGGGCGGTCAACGCGCAGCAGGTATTCGGCGGACATGGCTACATCAGAGAATGGGGCGTGGAGCAGATCGTCAGGGACGCGCGCATTGCGCAGATCTACGAAGGCACTAATGGTATCCAGGCGGCAGACCTCATCGGACGAAAAGTCATGCGCGACAACGGCGCAACCCTACGTCAGTTTGTCTATATGATGGCTCAAAGCGAAGTCGCAAATGAATTCCAGGCGCCTTTGAATTCAGCGCTAGACAGGCTAATCAGAGTAACGGCGTCAGTCATCGAACGATCCCAGGATGATCCCAACCTGCCAGGCGCCGTGTCTACTGACTATCTGGAGTTGACCGGGCTTACTGCGTACGCATGGTTGTGGGCCCGTATGGCTGCCATAGCACCCGAGGATGATTTCGGTGCTGCAAAAAAACAAACTGCCCGATTCTTCTTTGACCGGTTGCTGCCCAAAACTGAAGGTCTGGAGGCGAGTATCGCCGCCGATTCATCTGCCGTCATGGAAATGCTGGAAGATCGCTTTTAGCCGCTAGCGTATACAAAGCCCGTGGCATGGGGTTGTATCAGCTTGAGCTTTACTTCGTCCCCATTTCCGCCAGTTCCTACACTGTTGGTAAGGCGGATCGCACAACAAGGGCAAGCAATCCGGATTATAAAAGCGCGTGCTGTCCAGAATTATTGACCTCTACCTTCCAGACACCTGCGCTCTGTGCCAGATTCTGGTCGATAAACGACAACCTCACTTGTGCTGCTCACATTGCTGGTCGGATCTCCCATGGATTGACCATCAGTGTCGTCACTGTGGTCTGGCTTTACCAGACCCCGACCCACCCATGCACCCATTGGTATGTGGTCGCTGCCTAACGCAGCCTTTGACAAGAGGCATCGCGGTTGTTCCTCTGGCCTACAACGATGATACCCAAAGGCTTGTGCACGAGCTTAAGCTACAGAACAACTTACGCGCCGTCGAAGTTTTATCCGTGGTGCTTGCTACTCGAATCCAAGCAACTTATGGCAAACGCCCACGCCCGCAATACATCGTTCCTACTCCTTTGACTTGGCGTCGCAGAGCTATCCGCGGGTACAACCAGACCGCCCGCCTTGCCTTCTCCCTGGCGGACAAACTGAGCATCCCTGTTCACCATACGCTGAGCCGAAGACACGGTCCTGCTCAACACGGTCGTACTCGACGTGCTCGCGAGGCAATGCCGCTAAGCACCTTTTACACGCGTCGACAACTGCCCGCCGATACCCGTCACATTGCCGTACTCGACGATGTCGTCACCACAGGCAGCACCATGCGCGTCATGGCCCACACATTGCAGTCTGCAGGTGTCCGGCGCATCGATCTCTGGGCACCGTGCCGAGCAGCACTTCAATGACCCCAGTACCTTCGCAAGTGTTACAGTGCTGGACCATGGATACCCCCTATGCGCATCTCACCCCCACGATGATTCTTGATGCAATCGAATCTATCGGTCTTTACCCGTCCGGTGGGCTTCTCGCACTGAATAGCTATGAAAACCGGGTCTATCAGATAGAAATGGACGATGGCACATTTTTAGTCGGCAAGTTCTACAGACCCGAACGATGGACCAATGCCGCCATTCTTGAAGAACATGCCTTCACTCTGGAACTAGAGCAAGCAGAAATCAGCGTCGTTACGCCCATCTCAATAAATGAACAGACGCTTTTTAACCACGAGGATTTCAGGTTTTCGTTGTTTCGTCGTCAGGGTGGACACCCACCCAACCTTGAGAACGAAGACGACCTGGAAGTGCTGGCCCGCACCATCGGCCGCATGCATGCACTTGGCCGTGTAGTTTCCTTCGAACACCGGCGTGGACTCGATGTCGATACGATGGGTCGTGCCAGCAGGGAGTTTCTACTCGCGAGCCCCTTCATACCGCCGGATATCTACCAAGCCTACGAGTCCACCACCGAACATCTCATCGACCGCATTGCGCCTTTGTTTAGCGATCTGCCTGTGCAGCGTATTCATGGCGACTGTCATATGGGGAACGTACTCTGGCGCGACAACACGCCTCATTTTGTCGACTTCGACGATTGTGTAACCGGGCCTGCAATTCAGGATCTGTGGATGCTCCTGTCTGGGGAACGGGCCGAGCAGACTTATCAACTCGGGATCATCCTGGATGCTTATCAGGAGTTTTGCGAGTTCGAAGTCGCCACCATCAATCTGATCGAGCCTCTTCGGACATTACGCATCATGCATCACGCAGCCTGGATAGGCCGACGGTGGCAGGACCCCGCTTTTCCACTCGCCTTCCCTTTTTTTGAAGATGTTCGCTACTGGTCTGAGCACCTGCTCAGTCTGCGTGAACAAATGGCAATTCTGGATGACCCACCGCTGACGTATATGTAACGCCCGGCTAGGAAACGCCGCAATCCCGGCGGTTTCGAATGAGGTTCGCATACTGCAGCAGATAGAACCCTCGCTCTGCTTCGGGACACCGGTCAAGTTCGATGTCGAATATCTCCATGATTTCACGAATCTCCGGCACCGCTTCAGCTTCCGTGCTTTCATCGTCCAATAACCGGGCCGCTCTAATCTGGGTCGGATAAACCCGCATATGTCGCAGAATAGACCGGTCAATCGCGTCAGCCAGCGCCTGCGGGCTACTAAAATGCCCTTCTATCCGGTCACCAAAATGCAAATGCACGCGCCCTTTCTGGCCGACCAGGCCCGCGACAATACTCTGTACGTCTTCTTCATCAGCTTTGGTATAAATCCCTTCTTCATCCGTTACCCTAAGTTCATGGGCTTTTGCACATGCACATGGATCGAGCTCATACCCGACTGAAACAGGTATCAGGCTGCATTGTGAAACCATCTGATTCAGCGCCGCTTCATTGTTTGCAGTACTGCCATCCGATTTGTGCGCAAGGCTCAGCATTTTAAGTAACGCCGGATAGGTCCTGTCCCATCCATCTTTGGCTCGACCTTACTTTTGCGCGATCCACACTGATACGCCTTCTTCAATAGACTGACGGATATAACTACTGGTCCGGCCGAGTACTTTGTATGCGGCGCGACTACCACTAATGCCCCGCTCTACTACGAAACTCTTATTGAGCTTCATTAAATCCGCTGCCAGCTCATGCTCGAGGAGGTTGTCACCTACTGCCATCCGGCAGGTCTGATGGCCAGACTGGTGTAGCAGAAAGTTCAGTAAACTCGAATCCATGACGATGTCCCGGTGATTCGACATGAATAAATAGGGCTTTTTGATATCCAGATTCTCGATGCCCGAAACAGACAGGCCATGGGTTGTTTCGGTGATAAGGCCTTTGAAATACTTCGCCATTAACATCTGACAATCGTGTATCGACGAGAGGTGGCGGGTTTTATGTCGAACAACCCAACTGGCCAACCACGCGCCGATTCCAGACGCCTTGAATGCTTCGGGCATAACAATCTTAGCCGCCGCCTTGGGGAGTTCCGGGTGATTAAGAATCCGTTCTACAACCTGTGGCACTTCATGGTCGTGGAACGGCCGGATACTGTCGAATTCGGACATGCGCGCACAGTAGCTGTTTCGGCCGAGAAAACAAGCCGCTTTAACCACTATCGTCGAGCTGCACGATTCGTCCACCCTCAGTCAGGTATTCCTGAAACCCATACCTGAAAGACTCCATAGATTGGCTACGGTCTTAAAAAGAGTCGGTTTCCCCCTAAAAGCACAAACAATTTAAATCGCCATGGGCGCATGCAAGTTTCATCAAAGCACCCCGGTTGAGGCAGCTAAAACAGTCAGCAACAGCCTTTTAAACCAAAGTTAACCTGATTAGGTAAATAAAAGCCCACGATCCGGGCCGGAATTTGGCCGTTAGAACAACGCCACCCTAAGCAATATCCAGCAGCCCATCACGATCAACAGCCAGTATGCAAATCGCTTAATTCCGTCTTCTGTAAACGCCGGCGGGAGGCTCCGACCTAGCCATGTGCCCACCAGCACAATAGGCAAACCCACAAGAGCATAAGTAAAAACGGCTTCGGTCAGTCCGCCTGTCATCCCTACAATGGTCGTACGCGTCGTGGTCGTAAGGGCAAAACATGCCAGCAAAGTTGCCCGTATGGTGGCCACAGGTAGCGGCTGGTTGTAACCAAACCAGCCAAGCACGGGACCGCTGGCCGAGAACATGCCGCCAACCAAACCCCCAGTAATACCCACGCTCCATGTCCCGAAAGGCGCAGTCACTTGAGGCCATGGATGCGGACGCAGGTACATGGAAAGCCCACCGATGGTTATGAACACGCCCAGGGTCAGCTCGAGCAGCCATCTGGAATTGCCATCCAACCACTGCATCAATTGAAAGCCTAAAAAAATCGCAGGTATCTGGCCAAGGGAAATCCACTTAAACAAGTGCCGGTGAATTTCGTGAGTCAGTCCTCTCAGCGCAACGTAGACATTTAACATCGTCATCAGACTGACAACGGCAGTCAACGTTGGCACATCCATCAATTGCAGCCCACCGGCCACTGCAACGATGATCATACCCATCGCAAACCCGGCAACCGCCTGCACATAGCTCCCCACGAACACGATCACCACGAAGAGCAGGACTGATGTGACTTCCATGCGAACAGTATATCCAGAGACGTATCTAATTAGTTTCTGTCATGATCAAACACACAGAGGTGTTCTGAAGCACGAACGTCTCGCACCATTGGGTTTTGGCAGCTCAGGTGAATTGGTTTCATCGGAGTATCAAACCAAACCTGCCACACAAGATATAGAGGAAACAGAGACAAATTAGGGGAATGACATGGATCTGCAACTAACCGACAAGACCGCACTCGTTACGGGTTCCTATCGTGGCACCGGTCAAATCATCGCTAAACAATTGCTGACGGAAGGAGTGACGGTACTTGTGCATGGGCTTAGGGACGGGCAGGCCGAAGCGGCTGTTGAGTCGCTCGGAGGTGGAATAGCAGTTACAGGCGATATAACGAACGAAATTGGTTCCGTTGCGCTCACCGATCAATGTTCTCCGTACAACGTAGATATACTTGTTAATAACTATGGGGCTGCTGACGCAGGTTCGTGGTCCAAAAGTACATCTGCTCAATGGATAGAGAGTTACCAGAAAAACGTCCTCTCGGCGCAGCGCATGATCTATGCTTTCCTGACTCCCATGCAGACCCAGGGATGGGGGAGGGTGATCAACCTTGGTACCGTGGGCTCCACCCGGCCCAACGCCCGCATGCCGGCTTACTACGCCGCCAAAGGTGCGCTTGCGACGATGACCGTGAGCCTGGCAAAAGAAGTGGCTGCAACAGGCGTGCGGGTCAATCTGGTCTCTCCGGGACTTATCCTGACCCCTGAGGTGAAAGCAGCCTACCTCAAACAGGGCCTCGAGAAAGGTTGGGGGAACACATGGGAAGAAGTGGAACCTCACGTTGCCCGAGATATCCCGATTAAACGTATTGCCCGTCGGGAAGAAGTCGCCAACCTAGTCAGCTTTCTCGCAAGCCCTCTGGCAGACGCCATTCACGGACAGAATTTTCGCATAGATGGGGGCGCAGTAGATATCGTCTCATGAGGGACGCATGATCGCCCTATGTGACCGAGTGAAAAGTGTTGCCAACAAACATACATTCGCGTGGTCCTAATTCACCCGAACCAATCAATAAACCCAAGCCGGCCTATATTATCTTGATGCCCGTTGCAGGCATCCTTACCCTGTATCTGGCAATCCAGCGGTTCTGGTTGCGTATCTGAGAAACACGTACCAACCGCACAGTGATGTTTTAATGAAGAACCGCACATAAGGAAGGTGAGTAAGCTGATTGAGACTCCCGACACTATCGAACTGACCAGCAAAGCGGTACAGGACATATCACGTGCGATCTACGCCGGATTTAGAGCCTATCGTAAGGATTTTCAAAAAATCACCGAAGATGCCAAGGTGCGTTTTGAGCATGCCCAGTGGTCTGATGTACAGACTGCAGGAGCAGAACGTTTGGCCATTTATCACGTACAT
>JAYZCO010000086.1:0-4355 GCA_036338285.1 Pseudomonadota bacterium | reverse complement strand
GTCTTGCGGCTGATACCAGATCGGCGATGTGTACGCCCGTTCTTGAATGCTTGCCGGAACCCCTTTTGGAAGCGAAGTTCCGCGCATGGCCGCGTCATGGGTTGTCCAACGTGGTGTTGGGATTTCCAACACACGCACATAGTAGAACGCCGGCGTCGATGGATCGAAGTCGGGGTCTTCCCACACCGCTGACAACTCGGCGTCGCCAATGTCATTGGTGTAGCTTGCTCGCCTTACATCAACGGTATTGCCTACCGGCGGTGCGGTGCCATCCGTTGCTGTGACACGGTCGTCTGAAAGTGCGACGTTGTAGATTTTCTCACGACTTGTACCATCTTCTGTCCATCCCTTGATGATCTGAATTCGATCCAGATTTCCGCTGTTGGGGTCTTTGCTTGCCCATACGAGAAAGCGTGGGGCTTGGGCTCCGGCTTTTTCGAGTGTGCGACCCATAGGCACACCGCTGGCATAGGCCACGGCAATCCGATCGCTGCGGTGCGCGAGATCGGTCGGGTAGTTCCAGCCGCCGAAGAAGCGTACGCGAAGTCTCGTTCCGGTCGTGGCATAGACCTCGCGGCGACGGAAGGCGGCAAAAATCTCCTCGCGGGTGTTTTTCGCTGCCCACACGGCGGTCAGGCCGGAAATACTCCTGGCCTCGGCCGGTGTGCTGAGTACGGATAGCCTGGTCGCCTGCGTGGGTGCTGAGCGGGCGATGTCACCCGTTGTGCTGGTGCTGTTGTCTTCTTCGACTGCCGATATTCCAGCGTGGAAATCGGTTGCACCAACCAGACCAAACTTAAAGGGATTAAACCCCTTTTCCACCTGCAACCGGACACCGTTGCCGAACGCATCTCGGACGTAGCTGCCTTCTACTTTCCCCTGTTTCCCATTGGAGATGAGTAGTTCTGTAAATAGTTCGAAGTTTGCAAACTCGTCATTCATAGACAGGGCAGGATGGGTTTCCGATGTGCCCTTGTTCTGGGTGACTTCGACCAATGGCTCATTCCAGTTTCGTCGCGTCGCGTACGCTTGGTTTAACGGTTTGCCGTAAGAATCCACCAGCGCGAACATGCGCCCATCGCTGACATTCGAATTGTGCGGTATGGCCAGGGAATCGACACCGCTTTGCCGGTGCGACTCCATATAGGACCATAGAGTTTCCGGCTCATGGTTCTGCGCCGGTAGAGGCAATGGTAAATCGTCTGTGTGTTCAAAGATGACATTTCGGTGGAGGTTGCCGAGGTTTTTCGACGCCGTCCATTCATAGGCTGCGAAGGTCGTGAATTTACCCGGTTCATAATGTCGGTCCGCGGCTGCCACGATGTCCTGCCATGCGTAGGATACGGCGACCGGGTCATCGAAAACGGTGGGCTCATCACTGCGGCGAGACCTGCGCCATTCGTAAAATGCCTGGAATCGCGTTGCGGGGTCTTTTGACCGTGCCATCTGTACGACTTTGTTGTCCGAATCCGGATGGTCTGGATTTAAAAAAGAATACAGCACTCCGAGGCTCTCAGCGTGATCAGTTACCGCCATGAAATCGAGAGGCGCATGCAGCTTGATATGGCTACCTCCAATCTGTTCTAAGGATTCTCCCCTGGCAAAACGGTAGGTGTCGTCTGGCGTTCGACTGGTCATGAACGCAAATGCGTCATTCGAATAACGCGTGTGAAGGTGGATATCGCCAAAATAGACATTGTCGGCGGTGTCACCAGGTTCCTCTGCCTGGCTCGGGATGATGCCGGTGCAGCCAACAATGGCTGCAATCAGTAACTGGCAATGTATAGGGTTGATTTTCATTTACGTGCTATGGCTGGATCTTTTGAAGGGTGACACAAAAAACAGCAGATTACCCCTGGGTACAATCATGCCCCGTCGTCGTCCCGACTGGCAGCAGGTGGTCGCGCCATCGCTTCGAGCCAGGTACGGGCAACTTCAGCGACTCGGGCGTCGAGTTCGTCAGTGTCTATATCGAGGCGCTTTGCAAAAGGCACTCGAAAGATGCGGTAGCCACGGGCCAGTGCTGAGAGCGCTACCTGCAATGCCTCAAGATCGTGGGCACGATCGATGTCTCCATCGATGACATCCTGGCGCAGGTGGCTGAGCGCTGCTTCGTACGCGGGCATCGGGTCGACCGTATCGTCCCCGTCGAACACCAGCAAGGCACGTAGTTGGCTGTCGTGGATGGTTTCGGTTGCGCTGAAGGCACCAAGCCTTCGCGCCACGAAGGGAATGTTCCTCTTGCCGGCCATCAGGGAGTCGACCACTGCTTCAAATCGACGATTGATCGCTGCGCGCAGCAGCGCCTGTCGTGAGCCGAAGTAATGATAAATGTTTCCTCGATTGACCCCGGCGCCTTGGGCAACTTCTCGGAGATTGAGCCCTGCCAGCACGCCGTTGTTGCGGATAAGGTCAAGGGCGACATCAATGAGTCGTTGTTCTGTTTCAGCTCGATTGCGCCTTTGCTTTGTCGTTGTGACTTTCTTTGCCCCTTTGTTTTTTTGGGCCATACATCCGCTCCACGTTTTCGTTACCTTGCGAGACGACCATGCCTCAGTCATAATCATCGCATATATTGTTATCATAATGATAACTAATACTAACGATACGATTAATATAATTGTGGGATGGGCGTTTGAAGAATTTTTTCTATGTGGGCGGCTTAGTTGTGACTTTGGGCTTGGCAGATATGGCCCTGGTGGTGGCTGCGGGGAGTTCTCAAGAGCCAGGGCAGGGGGCAACGGTGATGCCTGCTGCGATCGATGTACGAGGTAAACCGGCGCGTCTGCTGTCGGCTTTCTTTGGGCTGGACAACGGCCTGCCGTTTGGAGCAAATCTCATTTGCCTTGGCGCATCCGGACAGGATGGTATGCCGGTTGTGCTGTCGCATACCCTTGACCCGGAAACGCTACAGCCCGAGGATTTCCAGATTGTTACGCGGTCCGGGGTAGAACACACTCCCCACTGTTTAACCCTCAGGCCAGCCAGTGATCCAGGCGAACTCAGAACCGTGCTTCTCGTTGGTGAATTCGGCAGTGCGTCTGACGATCCCCCTGTATCGGTGCATGTTGTTGACGATCTGCTCTCGGATGGCGCGCTTTTGGGCGATGCAGGACTCGATCCGGTGAATTTTCGAGGCACGCAAGTACCAGTCACACCGCTCGAAGCCGGACCCTTCCTGGTGCTGGCGGAGTTGGTACCAGAGAGTGAATGGTCATTAAAGACCAGGGGCACTGCGTGCCCTGTGGGTATCCGACAGGTAGTCCGAGTAACCTGGGCCGGTGGCGTGCGTCTGCCAAATCGTGATGAACTGGGGGACGAAGAGCGTAGGCTTTATCGTGTCACTGTAAAACGTGGGGACGGTTCGAGCGATGAAATCATCCCGTTGGCGCTTGCAGACCTGGAGGACAGAGATAACAATCATCTTCTGTGTCTCGATACGTCCGACCCGGCGGTCTCGGTCAGCTTCCCGGGGGGACACTTAGTCGACCCCAATCGGGACCTGAACCCCGACACACACATTGCGGTCAATGGAGTAGTGAAATGAAGCGACAAAATAGAACAGTGTTAGCCGGTATTGCGCTCTCGGGTGCGCTGCTTAGCGCTTGTGGTGGCAATGTGGATGCGCCGGTTCAAGCGCAGGGTGCGGCGCTCACGCAGGCCTTGTTTACAACAGAGCACACGATTGTCGATCGAAGGCCGGATGCCAACCCTAATCGCAACGCCTACTTCGGTGATCTGCACGTGCACACCACCTACTCGTTTGACGCCTATGCCTTCGGTACCCTGGCCACGCCCTACGATGCTTATCGCTTTGCTCGGGGCGAAGCCATCAAGCATCCAGCAGGTTTCGACATGCAGTTAAGCGAACCGCTGGATTTTTATGGGGTGACTGATCACGCGATGTTCATGGGGGTCGCCGCAGAAGCTGCAGATCCCGAGAGCGACATTGCAAAGTACGAATTTACCGAGGTGTTGCATGACCTGAATGCGCCGGACAACATGGATCGCTGGAGTTTGCCAGGTCGACTGCGCAGCTTCACTGGATTCCTGACGGGGCTGGTTCCCGGGATCTTGAACGGCGATATCGATCCAGAAGAGTCCTTGACCATTACCCGTCGTGCTTGGGCGGACGCGGTCAGGGCCGCGGACATGCACAACGACCCCGGCCGCTTTACTACGTTTGTTGCCTACGAGTACACCACCGGGTCAGATGATCAGGGCAACCTGCACCGAAATGTCGTCTTCGAGAGCAGCGATTCCGTACCTGAAGTGCCTTTCTCGCGGATGCATTCGAGGGATCCTGAAGACTTGTGGGACTGGATGGATACATTGCGCGAAGCCGGTGTGGAATC
>JAYZCO010000085.1:0-84821 GCA_036338285.1 Pseudomonadota bacterium | reverse complement strand
AATATGGACAAGACAGCAGACGCCATCATGGCCGGTAAGATGATGAACGCCGGACAGATCTGCCTCGCACCGGATTACGTATTCGTTCCAACCGAAAAGATGGGCGATTTTGTTGAATCCACTAAGCGGGCTGTTGAAAAGATGTATCCAGCGCTCCTCGACAATGCGGACTACACTTCGATAGTCAATGAGCGTCATTTCGAGCGAATCAGCGCCTATGTAGAAGAGGCCAGAGGCAAAGGTGCCGACATCGTCGAGATCAACCCTGCAAACGAAGACTTCCGGCAGCAGGAGAGTCACAAGATCCCGCCAACACTGATCCTTGATCCGGACGATGATCTGTCTGTCATGCAGGATGAAATCTTCGGCCCTGTCATGCCTGTAAAGCCTTATAACAAGTTGGACGACGCAGTCGGCTATATAAACGACAAGGCGCGACCTCTTGGATTATATTACTTCGGCTCCGACAGCAACGAGCAAGCACACGTTCTGAGCCATACGACGTCGGGCGGAGTCACTGTCAACGACGTGGTGATGCACGTCGCACAGGAGGATCTTCCTTTCGGTGGCGTCGGCCCTTCGGGTATGGGTGCCTATCATGGCGTTGATGGCTTCAAGACGTTCAGTCATGCCAAAGCCGTGTTCACGCAGACAAAATTCCCCGTCGCCGAAATGGCGGGGCTGCGACCGCCTTATGGCGAAAAGCTTATGAAGGCGGTGCGCCAACAGATGCGCTAACCGTTGGCGAGAGGGATCAGCATCTCGCCGAATTCACTCAGGCGATCGATACCGCCGGGCCCGGCAAAGAAAAATGCGGGTATCATGATCCGGTCTACGCCGACAGAGGCCAGTTGCTCGATTCCAGCGGCCGGGTCGGCCATCTGTGCGCCGAACATAACATTGATTTCTATTGACGCAGGATCCCGATCCGCCTCTGTTGCAGTTTGGGCTAAGCGTGCGAGCAGTTCACTCAATCTGGTGAAGTCACCTTCGCCGGGAAAGTAGCCATCGGCAAGACGGACTGCGCGTTTAAGCGCCGCGTCGCTGTCGCCACCCACGACCACGGGGATTGCGCCGTTGACAGGTCGAGGGCTGCAAGTGACAGGGTCGAAGTTTACGAACTCGCCATGAAACTCGGCTCCTGGGCTTGCCCACAGTGCGCGCATGGCCGCGATGTATTCATCGTTTCGCGCGCCCCGCCGTGCCCAAGGCACACCGAGCGCTGTAAATTCTTCCTCAAGCCAGCCTACGCCTAAGCCGAGTTCAACTCGACCATTGCTCAGTACATCCAGAGTAGCGAGCTCTTTTGCGAGCACCAGTGGATTGCGTTGTGGCACGATCAGGATGCACGTCCCTAAACGCAGGTTCGGGGCAGCCGCGGCGACATATGACAGCCAGATGAGAGGGTCTGGAATGGGTGTGTCGGGTTCGGCGGGTATTTTGCCATCTTCGGTGTAGGGGTATTTAGATTCGATGATGTCGGGAATGATGACATGTTCACCTCCCCATACCGATTCGAAGCCGACCTTGTCGGCAACACGGCAGATTTCAAGCGAAGATTCTGCATCTATGGCGATGCTACTGGCAAAAGCGAGTCCTACTTTCATGTTTACTCCAGGAAGTCGTTATCAGGATTGTACGGGTTCGGTGATGTTTCGCACATTGGGCGCGCGGTAATTTATCAAAGCCAGGATGAGTAAATACACACCCAGGCTGATCAAGAGCGCCACAGGTGATCCGTATTCGGTTGCAATTGCGCCGGTGAAAAGCGCACCCATGGGCATCAGACTGTAGGTAATACCGTGTATGCCCATGACGCGACCGCGTAGCGCTTCCGGGACTTCAGCTTGCAAGGCGGTGGTCGAAAGGATCAGGAAAATGGAGATGGCGCTGGCTGCAAGTAGGCAGGAGATGAGGGCAAACTCATAGCTACCAAGGTGCGTAGAGAGGGCAAAACCGGCAAGAAATAAAACAGCGGTCAGCCCGCCTAACAGCATAACTTTGCCATAGGTTTGGCCTAGTTTCGCAGCACCTGCTACAACTGTACCCAGGATGGAGCCGAGTCCGGTAGCCGACATCAGCAGACCAAAACCTGTAGGGCCGGCGTTGACGAGTTCAGCGAATGCGGGCATCAATTGCATGTAAGAACTTAAGAAAAGCATGGTCGCATAAGAAAGTAGAATTAAATCACGGAAGAAAGAGTGCTTAAGAATATAGCGGATGCCCTGCAAAGTTTGTTGCCAGGGTGAGGTACCTACCTCGCCAGTCAAGGTCACGCGAAAACCCACAATCACAACAAGATTTAAAAAATAGCCCGCAGTCGCGATCGCAAAGACCAGCGTAGCGCCTGACGCGGCGATCAACACACCACCGAGTGCGGGTAATACCATGCGGGTCGCTTGCCAGAGAACGGAATTCAGTGCCACAGCCGAGAGTAATGCGCTGCGATCAATTAAATGAGGAAAAAACGATTGTCTTGTTGGCCAATCAACGCCGCTGACTAGGGAAATCACGCCGGCGATGAGCCAAATTTGCCACACTGTGACCACTTCCAGGAATGCCAATATCGTCAGCAGAGCAAGCAGACCAGTGTTCAGGGCGGTTGTGACAATCAAGACATTTTTTTTGTCGTAGCGATCGGCGATAACACCACCTGCGATCGTTACGATGATGGCGGGCAAAGCAGTGACCGCGCCAAGGATACCGAGGTCGACGGTCGAACCGGAGAGTTCATAGACAAGCCAGACCATCGCTACTGCCGAAATCTGCCAGCCGCCGACTGAGCCAAAGGAGGAAAACCAGTAACGTCGATACAGAGAAAAACCGAGGGCCGGATAACGCGAAAGAAATCCGGTGCCTGGGTGACTATTCGACACTGAGGGTGATGGCTGCGAAGGCGTAGGGTGGCAGTGTTGTGGTGGCTGTAGATCCTTTTATGCTGACACCGGGAAAGGCCATGCTCACCACTTGATCCGGGTCTTCAAAAGAATTTGCCGTTTTAGGGTCTGCCGCTGAAAGAATTTCGCTGGAAATGACTTCATCCAACGCCAGATCACTGTGCACACTGATATCCATTGTCTCGTCTGATCGATTTGACAGAAACAGATTCACTTGGCGTCCATCTAACGTAACCGCTTGATCCAGATAATCTACGCTGCCGTAGGCCTCGGAGGTGTAGCGCTCGCCAGTGACCTTCGAGTGCAGACTGACGCCTCCTTTGCGGCTCGAAATCATCCGATAGGCGTAGAAAATGGACTGCTTCAGCAGCGCGTCAGATTTTGTGAGAATCGGTCCGATGACGTTAACAAGCTGTGCGATATTGGCGATCTTTACCGTATCTGCATGACGGATGAAGCTCATCAGAAAGCCTGCTACGACCAGCGCATCCTCGAGGTTATAGACTTCTTCGATGAGGTGGGGTGCATGTTTTCCCCGACCATTCATATCGGCGGGCGTCCTTGCTTTGTACCAGACGTTCCATTCGTCGAAGCACAGGTAATGTCTGGTTGCGAGCCGATCCTTGCCTGCTACGTATCTGCAGACAGCGTTCACGGATTCAATCTGCTCATCGATGGAGTTGGTCACCGCAAGGAAATTTGCAGTGTCGTTCGTCCGATTGCCTACGTATCTGTGCAAACTTACATAGTCGGCCATTGAGGAGACGTATTCGAGCACGGTTCGATCCCACTCGAGGTAGGTGTCCATAGAAGGGTGGGATGAACCGCAAGCGACAGTTTCAATGGTCCTGTCGGTGTCTTTCATCAGCTTTGCGGCCTGTTGGGCCCGGATAGCGTACTGTTCAGCAGGAACATGGCCGATCTGCCATGGGCCGTCCATCTCATTTCCAAGGCACCACAGGCGCACGCCATAAGGCGCTTCCCTGCCATTCGCTGCACGCATGTCAGCAAAATAAGTTCCGGTAGGGGCATTGACGTACTCGACCCAGTCCCGGGCTTCTTCTGGCGTGCCGGTGCCCAGGTTTACGGCGAGCATTGGTGCCCATCCGAGCTCTGAACAGACGGTGAGGAACTCATCGGTCCCGAACTGGTTGGTCTCGAGACTCTGCCAGGCAAGATCCTGTTTAACAGGCCTTTCTGACCGGGGCCCGATGCCATCCTGCCAGTGATACCCCGAGGCAAAATTGCCTCCGGGATACCGCACGTTGGTCATCTCGAGTTCTTTCAGTGCATCGAGTACATCCGTGCGTAAGCCTCGCTCGTCCGCCAGTGCGCTCGTGGGTTCGTAGACGCCTTCGTAGATTGAGCGCCCCATATGCTCGAGAAATCCACCGAAGATCAATGGACTCACGGCACCGATATGTAGTTTGGAATTAAACGTAAGCTCTGCTTTCAATCTCAACCCCTTATGCAAGCCGACTAACTTAGCACGCTTTCACTTACCTACGTAATTTCAGAAATACTTTTAGCCCTGTATCGGTACAGATGTGCAGGAAAAAGACCTTATGCGTGTTTCGCTTTAGGATCGATGCGTTCAGATGCGGCTCAGACTGCCATTGTCGTGGCCATGGGCGCCTGATTCAGCGCGACGGCATGCAGCATCGCTCAAGGTGCTTGGTAGAGCTCTACGTCATATCCATCCGGGTCCAGCAAAAAGATGATGACGGGATTGCCTGGTCCTGGTGGGCTGATGTCACGAATGGTTGACCCGGTGGCCTGTGCCTTTGCGGCAATCGCTCTGGCATCTTTGACATTGAAGACCAGGCGTCCGTATTTTGCTTTTTCGTCGGGTAGCGGGTCGTCATTTAAGTGGGCCAGAATGAGTTGCGCGCCACCGCCTGGCCGACCTAAGCCGATTTCTAACAGATCACCTTCCGGAGGGAAGCGGAAGGTGCGGGTAAGTCCGAAAAGCGCACGATAAAACTGTTCGGACTTCTCTAGATTGGCGACGTTGATGCCAACCCCCATGAGTGGGCACCCTCCTGGGCATAAGTCTTAAGGGCGAGCACACTGAGCAGACAGATAATTAATTTTTTCATTTTTCATTCCTCTCTCAATATGCACCCTAAAGCCAGCTTAAAAATCAATATGGTGAAATTACTGACGGTATTGCCTAGTATTTAGCCGATAACGGGCGCAAATTGGCAAAACCCTCATCCGAGCGGGTTCGCAGCTGAGGTTGCTGCCGGACCGCCGGTTAATTAATAGCGTCCATGGCGTAAATAAGGGGAGTCGCGTGTCTATGGGTTATTCGCTTTGTGACCCGCGGAAACGAGGCAAATGCGTGCTGTTGGCATTGCTTTTGTTCAGTATGGGCCACCTCCAGGCATTCGATTCGGAGTTTACTTCTCTTTCTGAAGCGTCCTGCGCTATTTGCCATAGCAGCGCGGACTTAAGCCCGCTTAATCTGAAGACACTTAGCCGAGATTTATCGGAGCCCCGCATCCTGCAAACCTGGATTCGCATCTACGATCGGGTGGCCGCGGGTGAAATGCCACCGACAGGTGCAGTCCGCGCATCGGATGAGGTGGTTGATCGCGCCCTGGCAGCCCTGAAATCATCCCTTATAGAAGCGAATCTGGCAGCGCGGGGCGAAGATCGTTCTGCCCTGCGTCGGCTTACTCGCTTGGAATATGCCTACACACTTGAGGATTTGCTGCAAATCGATGAAGCCATTGGCCAGGAACTGGCAGCGACTTTGCCAGCAGAAGCGGACTCGGGAAGTTTCGATACCCTTGCCGACAAGCAGGGTATGTCGGCGATGCATGTACGTAGTTATCTGTCTGCGGCAGACAGAGCAATTGATGCGGCGTTGCATGTAGGGCCAAAGCCTGTGACCAATCGCCACGAGATTGTATATACCCAGTCGGCCTATCTGAATTACATGCACGAGGCTAAGATCCTTGGCGGTGGGATCACGATGAAGCTCGACGATGCCGTGGTCATGTTTTTTGACACCGGGTCCACCTATCTCATGCATTCCGATGCAGAGGGTTTTCGCGTTTCTGTTCCAGGGCGTTACAAAATAACGATACAAGCCTATACCTATCAGGCTGACACACCGGTGACACTGACCGTTTATAAGGGGGTTAAACAGGGTGTGACGGCTTCGCTGGACGAACTGATTGGTTCTTTCGACCTGATTGGTGACGCCCCTAGAACCGTTGAGGTAACGACATTCATGCGTCCAGGCGAATTGATTGCACCATCGCTGGCGGAAGCCGACTATCCACCGGTTGCGGATTACACGAATTATTTTGCGCCTGAAAATAATGTGAAAGCGTTCAAGGGCGAAGGCATTGCGGTCAAAACCATGACCATCGAGGGTCCTATTGTCGAACAGTGGCCGCCTAAGAGTACGCGTGCATTGCTGAAAGGCGTGACGTTCTCGCCCGAGGGCGAGATTGAACTTTCGCGAGCACCTTATGAGCACATTGTGGAAGTTGTCGAAAGATTTGCATCGAAGGCGTTCAGGCGGCCTGTGTCAGACAAAGAAGTGGAATCGTTGGCAAGGTTGGCGCTACCCGCACTGGCCGATGAGCGCCCGTTTATCGAAGCGGTACGCGTGCCTTTGCGCGCGATCTTAAGTTCTCCCTCGTTCCTTTATCAGACGGGGGATGGCGGTAAACTCGATGCATACGCGCTCGCCTCAAGGCTCTCCTACTTTCTTTGGCGAAGCATGCCGGACGAAGAACTCATGTCGCTGGCGAGACGGGGCGAGCTGGCAAGCCAGCGAGTACTGCAAAAGCAGGTTGAGCGTTTGCTTTCGGACCCGAGAAGTCATCGTTTTGTGAAGGATTTTACTGGTCAGGCTTATCGACTGTATGAGATTAAAGCGACCAATCCCGATAAAGGATTGTATCCAGAGTACGACGATCGCCTCGGCCAGGCGATGCGATTTGAAACCGAGCTTTTTTTCGCCGAGCTCATCAAAGCCAATAGCAGCCTTGAGAACCTGATCGATGCGGACTTTACGTTTCTAAATCGTCGACTTGCCGATCACTACCTGGTTGATGAAGTGCAAGGCCAGCACATGCGCAAAGTAGATCTCCCGCCCCAAAGCCCACGGGGAGGATTGCTGGGGCAAAGTGCGATTCACAAAATCACAGCAAATGGCACCACGACTTCGCCGATCCCGCGAGGAAATTTTGTGTTGGCGAACCTGCTTGGTCAACCAGCGCCACCACCGCCTCCTGGTGTGGCGGGACTTGAGCCCGACACACGAGGTACGACAACGATCCGCGAACAATTGGCGGCGCATCGATCAAGTCCTATATGCGCAAGTTGCCACAAGCGTATCGATCCTCCTGGGTTTGCTATGGAAGCGTTTGATCCAATCGGCGGGTACCGGCAAAACTACCGAGTTTCAGGCGGGCATAGAATGTATGGCGAATTTGCGGTTCCAATGCCGTTCAAAGAAGGGAGAGAGGTAGACGCGAGCGGCGTCACACCAGATGGATTTGAGTTTGAAGATTTCAAAGATTATCAACGCATTATCATTGAACAGAAAATGGACCAGGTTGCACGCCACTTTGTCGCGCAGCTGATGTCGTTTGGCACCGGTGCTAAGGTCAGTTTCGTAGATCGGGAACAGATCGAGAATATTGTTGACGATTTTGCCGCCGAGGGATATCCAGTACGATCAATGATCACGGCAGTGGTCGATTCCGACATGTTCCAGCGTCGTTAAAGGCATGCATAAGAGGTGGACTTGAAGCAATGAAGTGGATCAATCGCAGGACTTTTCTACGCAGCACCGGCGTGGCAGTTGCGCTACCACTACTTGACGTGATGGGTCCCCGTGCGGCCATGGCGAGCGAAGGCACGAAGCGCATGTTGAACATATGCTGTACGCTCGGGCTATACCGGGGTTCGTGGATGCCACAATCAACGGGTTCTAACTATGAGGCATCCGAGTACTTGGCACTCATCGATGAACACCGTGAACATTACACGGTTGTTTCGGGTCTTTCCCATGAAGAGCAAACAGGGCGGCAAGCGCACAATTCTGAAATCACCTGGCTGACTTCCGCTCGACACCCTGGCCTTGATGGCTTCGTCAATACCATATCTATTGATCAGGTTGTCGCAAACCAGCTCGGGTATGTGACGCGCTTCCCGTCCGTGGTGCTCGGTACCCTGACGCCGCAAAGTCAGTCCTACGATACCAATGGGGTCATGATTCCTGCGGAAACGAGCCCTGCAATGCTTTTTAAACGGATGTTCATACAGGGTACGGCTGAAGAGGTTGCGCGTGAAACGCAGCGACTCAACGATGGAGGAAGTATTCTCGATCACCTCAAAGTTCAGGCGAAAGGGCTGCGAACGGGCGCAAGCCAACAGGACCGAGTTAAGCTGGAGGCCTATTTTGAGGCGGTGCGAACAGCAGAACTCGAACTGACGAAAGTACGTGGCTGGATGGAAAACCCCAAACCAGAAGTAGATGTGGTTCCCCCGGTTGATGTGGCGGACAATGGGGATATTATCGGGCGGATACGATTGTGGTTTCGGCTGATCCCACTGATCTTAGAAACGGATTCATCGAGGGTGATCAGCCTTATGATTCAGGATCACGGTGTCGTGCCGAAACTCGATGGCATCACCGCAGATCAGCACAGTCTTTCCCACCATGGTCAGGACCCCGCCAAGATTGTTCAGTTGCGTCAGGTTGAATCCGAAATTATGAAACTCTTTGCGGGCCTTCTAACGCAAATGCGTGGCCGAAAGGAGGGTGATGGGACGTTATTGGACAGCACCGAAGTCCTCTTCGGTAGCAACTTGGGTAATGCCAACTCTCATGCTGCAAAAAACCTGCCGGTGTTGGTCGCCGGTGGTGGATTTTCACATGGTTCTCATATCGCCTACAACGACAAGGAAAATTCGCCCTTATGCAATTTGTATGTTTCCCTGTTGCAGAACATGGGCGTCGAAACGGACCGTTTCGGGCAAAGTACTTCCACGCTTAAGTGGAGTTGATTTCGTCAGGTCTCAAAGTAAACGTGAAGAGGCGGTATTGGGATGAGTGACTGGCGCTTCCCAACCTTTGGTGAACTGCCACTGGATCCTTCACCGGAGGAGTGGTTGCGACTGAGTGGCTTGGTGCAAACCTATCTAGCAGAGGCACTGAGCCATCTGAGTGAAGGTCCTACACTGACGCCTGTCGCGGCCGAGGCTACTTTGTCTGCCAGTGATGATTTGCCTGCTTTTCTCGATAGTTTGTTTAAACCTGGGTTTAATCCTGCCCATCCTGGGTTTATGGCCTATATCCCGGGAGGTGGGTTGGTCACATCTGCACTGGCCGATTGGCTGATCAAAACCATGAATAGGTATGGTACTGCACACTTCGCGTCGCCGAAGCTTGCCGAGCTTGAATATCAGGTAGTACGTCTGTTTGCCGATTGGGTGGGGTATGACGATCAGGCTGCCGGGGTTCTGACGACAGGTGGCTCACTGGCAAACTTTACTGCAGTTGTTACCGCCCGCAGGGCCATGTTGCCGGAGAATTTTCTATCCGGCGTACTTTTCTGCTCTGATCAGACGCATCACTCAGTGTTGAAAGCCGCAAATCTGGCTGGATTCTCTACAAAAAATGTCTGCGTTGTTGCCAGTGATGAAAATTTCCGCCTTGATCTGCACGCGCTGCAGACAGAGATCGTGAGATCTCGAGATGCCGGTAACACACCCTTCATGGTCGTTGGCTCGGCAGGTACTACGAATACGGGAAGCATAGATCCACTCGATCAGATCGGGGAGATCTGCGCACAGGAAGGCCTGTGGTTTCATGTGGACGCGGCCTATGGGGGTGCATTTGTCATCACGCGGCGAGGGAGTGACCGCTTTACTGGTTTGTCGCGTGCAGATTCGATCACTCTGGATCCGCACAAAGGGTTTTTTCTACCGTACGGTACGGGTGGCATCCTGGTAAAGGATCGGGATCGCCTGATCCAGGCCCATGAACTTAGAGGTGACTACATGCCCGAACTCGACCGGGCGCGCGCGCATCTTGATCCGTTTAGCCTATCCGTTGAACTCTCCCGTGAGCACAGAGGGCTCAAAGTCGCTTTGCCGTTGATGTTGCACGGTGAGCAGGCATTTATTGATGCGCTCGATGAAAAACTTGACCTTACACAGATGCTTTATGACGAGTTGGCCGCGATGCCCGAGATAGAGGTTTTGCACGAACCTGATCTGACAACAATTGCCTTTCGCTATCGGATGGAGGCTGATCTCGATGCTGGAAACAGGCGACTTCTGGAAGAGATCAATGCCGGCAGCAAGGTTTATTTATCGGGAACAGTTTTAGACGGGTCCTTCGCCCTGCGTATTTCAATCCTCAGTCATCGTACACATGCAGCACAAGTCACGGCGGTGCTGTCCGAACTTCGACGAGCGATCAGCACGATAGAGCATGATGGATGACACCTACGCCCCAGCGGACCTGATCGATACTGAGTTGATCGATGCATTGCGGGTACGTGATGACAGACATTCGGCCGTTCGAATCAGCATCCATTTATTGGCTGTTGTGGCTGCTACAAGTTGTGCGGTGCTCTTCGATTCTTTATTTATGCGCCTGTTGTCCATCTGTTTTCTGGCGTTTTTTATGGCAACACTTTTCGCGCCATTTCATGAATGTACCCATGGCACTGCCTTCGCTTCAAGGCGCCTGAATAGTCGGTTCGCTTATCTTTGTGGCGTCTTCTTCGGATCAACATGGCACGGTTACCGAACCTATCACTTTGAGCATCACGCCTTTACCCAGGAGCCAAGCAAGGATCCGGAAATCTCTGCCGACCCAACGGTTCTCAGTCCATGGCCACACAGTTTTATGGGCTGGGTTGTCACGCTCAGCGGGGCGCGCCTGTTGTCGGCGAAACTTAAGTTGATGGGCAATGCTTGGTTTTCCCGGGATAGCATGGGGGACCAACGGCCTCTTCAGGAAACTCGTGTGATGAGTCTTGTGTGGCTGGTTGTGCTGGTCTTGGCCGTCACAGGCTCAGAGGTGGCTCGTGTGCTGCTGAGCGGATTTCTGCTATCGCACATCGTGCTGGGGGTGTGGTTGTCGGCTGAACACTCAGGTTGTGCGGAGTCTGGATCGATATTTGCACGCACACGGAGCGTGCGTTCGAACGCATTTGTGCGCTTTTTTCTGTGGAATATGAATTTTCACAGTGTACATCACGGCTGGCCGGCGGTTCCGTGGCATGGGTTAGCACGGTTACATGACCTGGTTGCGCCCCATGTGGATACGCATAGGGGCTACGTTTGTTTGTATTTGGATTTATACAGGCAAAATACCGGGGCACGACGTTTATAGGAGGAATGATGGATACGACGATCGCAATAGATGAACTTGCAGAAGTGATGACCGCGCTGGGTATGTCCGCAGAAGAAGCACCCCTGTATAAGTCTGTGGTTGAGGGAAATATCGCGGCAGCGATTGCCAGCGAAAGCTTTGCCTGGCCGCAGACGGAGGACATTGCGAGGGATTGGACAATCCCTGGGAAAGAGGAAAACGCACACGGCGCTTGGTATGTGCGAACGAATATTAAAACGTCTGATGCCGGCAAGTTAGCGGGGATGCGTATTGCGGTGAAGGACAATCTGCTGTTAGCCGGCGTTCCGTTGATGAATGGCACGAGTATCCTTGAAGGATATGTACCTGAACAAGATGCCGAGATCGTCCGACGGATGCTTAACGAAGGGGCTTCGATTGTTGGCAAAACCGTATGTGAGGCTTACTGTTTTTCCGGTGGAAGTCATACCAGTGCGACCGGTCCGGTAAGAAATCCCTATAACCGGGCCCATGCTGCAGGCGGGAGTTCATCAGGCTCCGGGGTGGTCGTGGCAACAGGTGAGGTGGATGCCGCCATCGGTTGTGATCAGGGGGGCTCGATACGCATGCCGGCTTCCTTTTGCGGCATCGTCGGTATGAAACCGACCTGGGGACTGATCCCTTATACGGGCATCCTTGGCATGAATCCGAATATTGATCATACCGGGCCGATGACGGCAACCGTTCTAGATAATGCAAAATTGCTCGAAGTGCTGGCAGGTCGGGATGGCGAAGACTCGCGCCAGATTGAAACGCCGCAAGAGCCCGTCGCCTATACTGAGATGCTGAGACAAAGCGACCTGGCGGGGTTGAGGGTCGGCGTTTTAAAAGAAGGATTTGGACTGCCCAGTTCCGAAGCAGATGTGGATGCTTCTGTACGCGCCGCGGCCTTGGGTCTGGCCGCTCTGGGCGCAGAGGTGACGGAGGTATCAGTGCCGATGCATGCGCAGTCGGGTGCATTAACGTTTGGTGCTTTGCAGGCCATCACGACCTCGATGTTCAACCTCGACGGTTGCCTTTTGGAGCGACCCGACCTTGTGCCTCAAAGCTTCGTCGAAAAGCAGCACGCATGGCGTGACCGTGCAGATGAACTTCCTGCCAATGTCAAAACAGTGTTGATCAGTTCTGAATTGATCAGACGACGGGCGGGTTATCGCTATCTTGCCCAGGCGATGGTTGGCATGCGCCTTTTGCGTCAGGCCTATAACGAAGCATTGCAGCAGGTTGATGTATTGGCGATGCCGACGACACCGATGAAGGCAATGCCTCTTCCGGAAGCGGATGCTTCGCCTGATACAGTGACCGGCCTTGCGTTTGCACCCCTTGCAAACACAAGTGCCTTTAATCAAACGCACCACCCTGCCATCAGTATCCCATGCGGGCTTGCCGATGGCTTACCCGTTGGGCTGATGCTTATCGGCCGGTTTTTTGAGGAAGCGATGTTGTACAGAGTGGCCTATGCATTTGAGCAACAACAGGAATGGCGCACACGAACACCGAATTGAGCGTGTAAATTTACCGTGCCCAGGGAGAGGAGGACAGGATGGACAAACTAACCGTTTATCGGGCAGCACAGATTCACACGATGGATGCCGGACGCCCCAGGGCAGATGCGGTGGCAGTCAGCGACGGACGGATAGTCTCGGTGGGTACGATGGCCTCGATGCAGCCCTGGCTTCGGCGCGTCGCACATGAGATAGATGACCGTTTCAGGGATCAGGTGATTTTGCCCGGGTTTATTGACCCGCATACGCACCTGCGCATGTCGGGAACCTATATGGGGCTGAACTACTTAGGGCCGATTCCTTCAACAGATCCCGCCGGCAGGCCCGTAGAAGCACTGCCGGACCGTGATGCGGTGCTGGCGCGTATCCGTACGCTGGTCGAAAGCCGCAATCAACAAGCCGAGGACGACAAAACTCCCATCGTTGCCTGGGGCTACGATCCTGGGATGCAGCAGGGGCATATGGATCGCGACATGCTGGATGCGATATCCGTCGATGTGCCAATCTGGGTGATCGCTTATGCACCGCATATCATTTACACCAATACGCCAATGATTGAGAAGATCGGTGTCAACGATGAGAGTCAGATACATGGTCTGGGGCGTTACCCCGATGGTCGCTTAAATGGCTGGTTTATTGAAACCGAAGCGACCGCAGTGGCGGCCAGGCCTGTTCGAGAGCAGGTGTACGGAGCTGGTTTTGGCCTGGCATCATTGGCCTTGCAGGGAAAGGTTGCAGTCAACAGTGGCATCACCACAACCGCGGACATGCTCTATGGCCTCCAATCCCTGGAGGATGAGTGGCGCGATCACGAAAACGCAATGGCACAGGGTCAGCTGCCGCTGAGGATGTTGCTCATACCCTTTGAAGGCAAGCTGCGCCGTGAGTTCGGAACTGAGTTTCTTGATTTCTACGGCCAGGTGGCTGCCAGGGCGACAGATCGGCTTGCGGTACACGGTGTTAAGTATGTCAATGATGGATCCTATCCTTCGATGACCTTGCGCCTGGATTTTCCTGGCTATCTCGATGGTGAAGAGGGTCTCACCGGCGAGGTGCCCTGGGAGGATATGTTTGAGCGCATGTTGCCTTTTTGGGAAAACGGTATACAGATTCACTCCCATGCCAACGGTGATCAGACCGTGCAGATGACGCTCAATACACTGAATGCGTTGCAGAATCATTGCCCGCGTTTTGATCATCGATTTACCGTAGAACACTACTGTATTAGTACGCCAGCCCAGGCGCGCCGCCTTGCGGCGCTCGGAGGTCTGGCCAGTGTGAATCCTTATTTTGTGCACTACCGCTCACATATACATGCAGATCGCGGGTTTGGGCCTGACCGAGCCGAGGCCACTGCCCGATTGGGGTCTCTTGCTCGGGCCGGGGCGATATTTGCGCTTCACTCCGATTACAATCTGGTGGTCGCCCCGATGCATCCTCTGACTGCGGCCTGGATAGCGGTAAACCGTCTGGCGATGGATGGACAGACGGTGAATGCCCCAGGTGAAAGGATCAGTGTCGATCAGGCATTACGGGCAATTACGATCGATGCAGCCTTTGTCCTGAATCGTGACGATATGCTGGGCAGTATCGAAGTGGGTAAACACGCTGACTTTGTCGTCTTAGAAGATGATCCTTATGAGGTTGATCCCTTGGCGCTCAAAGACATACCGATCTCGGGTACCGTACTGGGCGGGGTTTTTCATGCGGCCAGTTGAAAACCTGCCGGGCTCGGATCCGCTTCTGGATGCGTGGTCAAACCTGTTGTATACGCTGGGGCGGCCGGATCAAAAACGGGAACGGGTCGATGCCGGAAATCATGCGGATGCAATCCCGGTGACTGTGCTGAGCGGCTTTCTTGGTGCAGGCAAAACGACCCTCGTCTGTGAATTGCTGACACATGCACCGCATGCGATTACCGCAGTCGTCAACGACATCGCTGCGATCAATATTGATGCACAGTTGGTGCGCGCGCGCAGTGAAGATACGATAGAACTGGGCAATGGCTGTGCTTGTTGCGTTTTGGGTGATGATTTTTTCGATGTTCTGGATGACATTGCCGGGCGCGAGGAAAGACCTGTCCAGGTGGTCATGGAAGCCAGCGGGATTGCGGATCCGACCGGCATTGCCCAGACGGTAGAAAATCATCCTTACTTTCGTCTTGACGGAATTATCACCGTCGTTGACGTGGTCGGGTTTTTGTCTACCAGGGACAGGCCCGAGCATGAGGTACTTTTTGATCGCCAGCTTGAGGCTGCCCATCTCGTGGTCCTGCGTGGCAAAGAGACATTGAACAACGGGTCAGTCTTGGATGAGATTTCAAAACTTGTTCCTGGCAGACCGCTTTTGTGGTCGGAGGATTTACTGGCCGACTCGGATTATCTCGTGGATATTCTGTCCAGCGCAACGCTAAGGGGTGCTCGTTTGCCATTGCCGAGTGTCAGCCATGATCTGGCGCGATACACGAGTCGGGTCATTCAGGGTGCACAGACATTCCAGGCTTCCAGTCTAATGACGCTACTCAACGAAATTCCCGTCAGCGTGCTCAGGATCAAAGGATGGGTCAGGGTGGCGGGCCGGCCAATATGTTTGCAGGCGGTCGGCTCGAAGTGGCGCTTTATGGATGAACAGGGTACGTCGGATAGCGACCTACAACTGGTTGTGATTGGCATAGGTGATGACCCAGCGTACATCCGTTTCTGTACGGCACTTGAGGCCTGCTTAGTTAATAGCGAATGACTTTGAAAGGTCCTTGCGTGGACATAAGTGCATTTTTGGTGGGTGGTATCGCGCTCAGGAAGGCGTCGTCGCTTCGGCAACATGGCTGGCGGCGAATGGGCAGTTTGACCTGGACGAAACTGTTACTCCTGCGGGTGGATATCCCAGATATGGCATACTTTGCCTGCCGATGGGATGGAAGGGAGAAGGTCTGTGAGAAAGCTGTTTTTTATCGTAGTCGTGTTCTTGATTGCATGTGCCGAACCAGGAGGTTCACAAAAGGCTACGCCGCCGCCGATGAAGCTAGGTGCCAGCGTCGAAGTCAGTGGCGGTACGATTACGGGCAACGTGCGCGAAGATGGGCTACATGAATACTTGGGGATTCCTTATGCCGCACCACCTGTTGGTGACCGTCGTTGGCAGCCACCAGGGGCCGTGATGGGTTGGGAAGGTACCCGTGATGCGACGAAACGTGGACTGCCGTGTGTGCAGCCGGGATCACTGAGTGCGTTCTATGAAAGGTCGTACCTCGAGACCAGCGAGGATTGTCTGACGCTGAATGTCTGGACTCGGGCGGATACCGTTGCGCAAGGCCTGCCTGTGATGGTGTGGATACATGGAGGGGCGCTGGTGATGGGGTCGGGGCGCGATTACGATGGTGCACCGCTGACCGGACGTGGCGTCGTACTGGTTACAATTAACTATCGGCTCGGGCCATTTGGATTTTATGCACACCCCGAGCTCTCAGCTGAAAACCCAGCCGGAGCATCCGGTAATCAGGGATTTCGAGATCAGATAGCGGCCCTTCAGTGGGTTAAGGAAAACATTGCTGCCTTTGGGGGCAACCCGGATAACGTGACGATATTTGGCGAATCGGCTGGGTCCTGGAGTATGTCCGTCATGCAGGCAAGCCCGATGGCAAGAGGGCTTTTTCACAAAGTCATCGGGCAGAGTGGAGCTCGCTTCATTCCTATCCCAGATCTGCAAGCATCTCGCTGGGGTTTGCCGAGTGCGGAAAGCTGGGGTGAGACATTGGCGCAAAAATTCACCGGTAAAGAAGCCGCAAGCCTTGCCGATTTAAGGGCAGTGGACGCGCAGACGATCATGGACATCTATAGCGCCGATCCTGTGATACTGAATAATTTCGACTACCTCACGATTGAAGACGGTGAGGTGCTTCCGCAAGAAGTGAATGCGATATTTGCTGCTGGCGCACAGGCGGATGTCCCCGTACTCATTGGCTCGAATGCGGACGAGGCGACAACGTTCGATCCGGCGCTGCTTAACCCTAATTCGGCTGACCTCGACTATGGCGAAGCGCTCAAAAGCCAGGTGCAAGCCATGCTGCCCGCTGCCAATGAGCGGCTGTTTGATGTATATCCGCCGACTGCCGATGCAGGCCGGCAGTCGTGGATCGAATTCAGCACGGATGCGATGTTTACGCAGCCCATGCGACTCTGGGCTGATTATATGGAGCTTGTTTCAAGCCCGGCCTATTTGTATTGGTGGGAATGGCGGCCGGTGATCGACGGCAGCGATCAATATGGCGCCTTTCATGCCGCCGAGATTCCATACGTTTTCGGTGATCTGGGTATGTTCGACATCGAGCCGTCAGCAGATGAATCGGCTTTCTCAGATTTGATGATGGCAATTTGGACCAACTTTGCGAAAACCGGCAATCCATCTGTGGCAAACGTGATCGATTGGCCCGCCTATGCCACAACCAGGCCATCAACCGCGGTGCTGGGAAGGGATCTTTCTATTCGCCAAGGCATAAGAAGCGAGCGGGTGGAGATAATTACGGCCGCTTACGACGCGCATCGCTCGCCCTGAAGCGCGGATAGTTCAGCGCCAACTTGTTTGGCGCGGGTTGCCCCGGTTGATCAATCCCGTATCGTGACGGGCAAATCCCTTATGCCGTGGATGAAGCTTGAAGCAAGACCTAGCGGCTCACCTGTGACTTCGACCTTGGGGAAGCGCTTCATGATTTCTTCCCATATGACACGCAATTGCATTTCTGCCAGGCGATTGCCGACACAGCGATGGATGCCATAACCGAACGCGGTGTGTTGACGTGGATTCTTACGATCGATGATGAACTCATTGGCCTTCTCAATGGCATCCTCGTCCCGGTTGCCACTGATATACCACATGCAGACGCGATCGCCCGCCTTGATCTCCTTGCCACCGAGTTCGGTGTCCTGGGTTGCGGTGCGCGCCATATGTGCAACCGGAGTTTGCCAGCGTACAATTTCAGGCACCATGGTTTTGATCAGTGCCGGGTTCTGTAACAGTTTTTGGTACTGATCCGGATGTTGGTTGAGTGCGAGTACGCCACCGGAGATTGAGTTGCGTGTGGTGTCGTTGCCGCCCACGATGAGTAGGAGAATATTGCCCAGCAGTTCTTGTGGATCTAAGTTGTTGGTGGACGGGTCGTGAGCAAGCAATGAGATAAGATCGAACTTGGGTGGCTCTTTTTTCCGTGCCTCATAGAATTCCTGAAAGTAAGCTAGGCATTCAAATACAATCTTAAAACCCTCTTCGGGTGTGGTGAACTGATCCGGATCGGCTAGATTCATGATGGTGTCCGACCAGTCGATGATTTTTAGGCGATCTTCTTGAGGTACATCGAACAACGTGGCCAACATCTGCCCGGTGAGTTCGACGGAGACATGGCGCACCCAGTTAAACTCTTCATTGCGTGGCAGGTTGTCGAGGATCTTGCCTGCGCGTTCGCGGATCAGAGGTTCAAGTTCTGCTAGGGCTTTGGGCGTGAACAGGGGTGTCACCACCTTGCGCTGTTCATCATGTTTGGGCGGGTCTTCCTGAATGAACATGGGTAGGGTGTACTCGTCTTCGCGATCGGGTACGCCGCCGAGTGCGATGCCTCCCTTGCGTTGCAGCGACGAAAAGAGCTCGTGATTCGAGTCTACGTGCATGATGTCGGCGTACTTGGTGACAGACCAGTAGGGGCCAAACATACTCTCTTCGTGGTAGTGAACCGGGTCTTCTTTGCGCAATCGTTCGAAGTGTGGCCAGAATGTCTCATTTAAAAACAGCGCAGGATGACTCGGATCCATGTCTTCCAGAGGGATATCATAAGGGTCATAGTCTGGATTGATGGCGAATGCTTGAGCGACCTCTTTGTTCGAGACAGTCATGTCACCGCCACGCGAACGAGCCATCAGTGATTTACGCTCTTCGTCACTGCTGCCTAAATATATTTGCGTCATGTGGGTGCGCCTATGTGTTTAATCCGGGAACATTGGTATAAGAGTGACACCAAATTCATAGAATTTCGAGGGGAAAATGAGAGCATTGATATTGTGCTGCCTGGTCGGTTGTACGGTCGCGTGTACGCCTGAGGATCCTGACCAGGTGACCGCCGCTGCGCAGCCTGAACCAGGGGCGAAAAGCACGATCTTGACGGGTGACGAACTTATCGCCCACGCCCATGCATTGCACCAACGAATTCTCATCCTCGATGCCCATGCCGACATAGAGATCCCGGGTAAGCCGACCCGTTATGCGGGCGCAGATGGAATTTCCCGGGTATCGCCGGACAAGCTCCGTGCAGGTGGTGTGGATGCCGTGGTGGTTGCTGCTGCAGTGGGTCCGGGACCGAGAGATGTGGCGGGTTATAGACAAGCGAGGGCCACTGCAGATGCGGAAGTGGCTGCTGTGTTAGCGTTAACCAGCGATCCGGCCAGCGGTACGCCGCTTGCCCGGTCAGCGGACGAAATTGAACATGCCCACAAAGAAGGTCGACCGGCGCTGATTCTGGGGTTTCAGAACGCCCGTATACTTGGTCGGGATCCCAGCGGGATAGACACATTTTTTGCTCACGGTGTGCGTGTATTTGCCTTAACCCACATGGGACACAATGACTTCGCCGACTCTTCACGGCCGGTTTATGACGGTGAAACCCACAGCTATGAAGCGGATGCGGAACACGGGGGCTTATCGGAGCTCGGGCGTGCAGCCATTTTGCGAATCAACAGTCTCGGCGGTGTTGTGGATGTCTCTCAACTTTCCAGACAGGCAGTCTTGCAGGCCATCGACTTGTCTCGGACGCCGGTTGTCGCCACGCACTCAAATGTTCAGGCGTTAACGAATGTTCGCCGCAATCTTTCTGATGAAGAGATTGACCGGATCGGTGAGACCGGCGGTGTGATTCATGTTGCTGCCTTTAGGGGTTATCTGTTCGATTCAAACGATGTGGCGCTCGATCGTCGCATACGCGATGTGCGTACGGCGCACGGCCTGCCGCAGAAATATGATTACCCTTACGAACTCTACTGGGAAATCGAGGGGATGGATGCGCAGCTCGCCTACACGGGTGCAATCAGTGAGTTGCTTGGACCAGGTAGCGCGGACGTGGTCGTCGATCACATTGATTACATAGTTAAGCGCATAGGCATTGATCATGTCGGCATCGGCAACGATTTCAACCATGGTGGTGGGATCGAAGGATTCACAGACGCCAGTGGTGCCCGCATCATCACCGAGGCGCTTGTCAAGCGTGGCTACACAGATGTGGAGATTGGAAAGATCTGGGGCGGTAACTTTCTACGCGTGATGCGTGCTGCAGAAGTTGCTGTTGATCAATGAGACGGGTCATTCGGGATCGATACAGACCACGAACGTTGCTGTGCCAATGCGCACACGCGGCGAGGAGGTGGGTGTATATGACAAACAAGTGCTACCTGCTGACAATATGAGGTCTTGAAGAGGAGAATTCCATGGCCGAACCTTTAATACTCGAAGTCTTTACCGACTTTGTCTGACCCTGGTGCTATCTCAGTACCGGGCGTATTGAAAAACTTCGTAACAACTACGATGTAGAAGTCCAGTGGATACATTTTCCATTGCACCCTGAAACGCCTGTCGAAGGCAGATCGTTGGCAGATTTGTTTGCCGGGAAAAATCTGGATGTTGAGGCGATTCACCTTAATATGAAGACACTGATGGATGCGGAGGGCCTGCCCTACGAACGTCGCACACACACGTATAACAGTCGGCTTGCTCAGGAAGTTGCTAAGTGGTCTGAAACCCAAGTTGGCGGAGATGCATTCCATGCAGCCCTGTACAAGGCCTACTTCGTTGACGGCCTAAATCTTTCGGACCCGGATGTTTTACTTGATCTGGCAGGCCTTGTAGGACTGGATTGCGGTGTGGTGCAGGTGGTGATCGATGAAAGAACTTTTTCCAATGCTGTCGATGCAGATTGGATGCTGTCTCGTGAATATGGTGTCACCGGTGTGCCGACTTTCGTTGCAGATGGCCGAGGTGTTGTTGGTGCCCAGGAATATTCTGTGCTTGAGCGTCTGGTCTTGGCGGCCGGTGCCGCCTTCAGACCTCAGCAGCTTTGAGTAGGTCGCTACCTCAGCGGAGAGGACCTTACTCGATTTTTGGTTTTCTCGGGTAACCGGGGCTTCGGGTCTGCCGATTGAATCAAAGCGTGGTACTGGCGATTTTGTGCTTAACGGAAGATTGCCAGTCATCTTCAATCAGCGGGTCTTCTCGTTCGCACTGCCTCCTTTAGGATCACTGACTGACCAATCGTTGAGATTCTGACCACAGTCGTTCTCCCAATGCATCATCCATGGCAAGGGCTGAAGGGGTTTTCTCCTGACAGTCGGAGAAGTATTTCCCTGTTATCCCCTCGACGGCAGGTGACGCTGCCAGCAGACATGAGGTTGCCGCGCCCTGCGGAATGGTTTTGGCCATTGAGAACATGAATAGACTCAAGCCCCAGGTCACAGCAGGATTGATATGGCGCCCCATATTAGTTCTGACCAGACCAGGATGAAGTGAGTTGACTGTACCACGCCCTGCCAGGCGTCTGGAAAGGCTGTTTGCAAACAGGATGTTTGCGAGCTTTGACTGACCATAAGCTCGCAAGGCGCGATAGCCGTTTTCGCCCGACAAATTTCCGAAATCGATGCCGCCCCGCGGGGTAGCGCGATGTGCTTCGCTGCTGACAATGACGACGCGGCAACCAGTGACAAACAACTCCATAAGCGAGGTTAACAACAGAAAGTGCCCGAGGTGATTGGTGGCGAACTGTAATTCGATGCCATTCGCTTGCTCAAGCTTCGCAGGTGTCATAATGCCCGCATTGGCAACGATGATGTCCAGAGATTGAGACCTGCTGCGGATTTTTTCTGAGCAACGACGGATGCTATCTAGATCCGAAAGTTCGCATTCAAACGCGGTCGCAGTTCCCGTCGCAACGGCACAGCCTTCTTCTGCCTTCGCCAAGGTCCTGCCTGTGCCGATCACGTGCGCGCCGCGCAAAGACAGTACGCGTAAGGTTTCCTGACCAATGCCGGAGTTTACACCCGTGATCAGCGCCGTTTTACCGGTGAGATCGACGCCTTCGGTGACTTCTTCAGCTGTGCGTCGTTTCCCGGACTTCATGGCGTGTTCATTCCTGTTTGCTGATAAGAGGCAACAGATTACACCCATCGATACCAGTAATGGGGCTGATTTATTAAAGGTTAGGTCGCCTGACTTTGTGTCGGTTTGCAGTGGCATTGCGTCCTTCGATGCGTACGGTTGCATCGATGTTGATGTGCCAAAGGCTGTTCAGGCGAGAAATGGTCCTATACAGTCGCCACGGTTTAAGAAAATTAAGGGGTGGGGTTTTGGCAGACGACCTGTTGTTCGAAGGATTGCGTGTGCTGGACGTAAGTAGTTGGATCGCCGCGCCAACTAGCGCGACCATGCTTGCGGACTTAGGCGCTGATGTCATCAAGATTGAGCAGCCTGAGGTGGGCGATGCCTACCGCGGATACTACCAGATGCCTCCAAGCCCGAATTCGGAAACGAACTTTACCTGGGCACTCGACAATCGCAACAAGCGATCACTCACGCTCAACCTGAAACTGACCGAAGGTCGAGATGTTCTTCTCAAGATGGTTGAGCAATGTGATGTGTACATTACCAATCAACCCCTGGGCATGCGCAGAGAATTGCATCTCACCTGGGATGACCTGCAACCGCTCAACAAACGCATGATTTATGCGTCGCTCACAGGCTATGGCGAACAAGGACCGGAACGGGATAAGGAGAGTTTCGACCTGGTCGCTTACTGGTCGCGTTCAGGGCTCATGAACCAGATGCGTCACAAAGATGTGGAGCCCTTTCAGGCGATGGCTGGGATGGGTGATCATCCGACCGGCGTTGCGCTTTACGCCAGTATCGTGACCGCGTTACTTAAGCGAGAACGAACCGGGCTGGGTAGCAAAGTACACACCTCTTTGCTCGCAAACGGTCTGTGGTCTGCGTCCTGTTTTGCTCAGGCGGTATGGGCGGATGCTGATTTCTCCCAGATACCACCGCAACGTCTGACCACTGCACTTTATGAGACGGCAGATAAGCGTTGGATACAGTTTTCAATGATCAGAAGCGTCGAAGACTTTGACCGACTTATCCTCGCTCTGGGGCACGTTGAATGGCTGGCGGACGCACGCTTCGCCACTTTGGAAGCGCGCGTTGAAAACTATGAAGACCTGACGGCGATGATGCGTCAGGCGATGGCCGAGCAGACTGCTGCAGATTGGTTGGCAACGTTTGAGGCGCATGGGGTCCCGGCGTCGTTGGTTGCCGAGTTTCAGGATCTTCCGGAAGATCCTCAGGTGCTGGCGAATGATATGGCGATGTTGCCCATCCAAGATATTGGTATGGTGAGAATGGTGCGCGACCCGGTGAACGTGGATGGTGTGGCTCGCAGAGGCGCGACCCGAGCACCGGCGTTAGGAGAACATACAGTCGAGGTGTTGAGAGAGTTCGGCTACTCGGGTGAGGAAATCGCGCGTTTAAGGGCTTGTGGCGCGGTCTGATTCGGTTTTATATATATAGGTGATGGTGAAGGCCGCAGGCATATGTACCAGGACGGCTAGATCAGCCCGTCGTAACTGCCGCCATCGAGTTGCAGGTTCTGACCAGAAATAAAACCTGCCTGGGCGCTACACAAAAAAGCACAGGCGTCCCCAAATTCTTCGGGCGTCCCCAGTCGTTTCGCTGCGATCGTCTCAGCAATTCTCACGTAGGCCTCATCGACGGAGATTTTTTCGCGTTCGGCCTGCATCTTGGCCATAAATTGCTGGCGACCCGTGTTGATTCGCTCTGGCAGGATATTGTTGACGGTGACATTGTGACGAGCCACCTCGGAGGAGAGCGCCTTACTCACTGAGGTTAGCGCCGCACGCGCCCCGGTCGAAAGCCCCATGGGTGCACGGGGGCTTTTTACCATAGCCGATGTGATGTTGACGACTCGACCAAATTGCCGTTCCACCATGCCATCCAGCACAGCGCGTATCATGAGCATGTGGGTGATCATGTTTGCTTCGAATGCATCGATCCAGGCTTTATGGTCCCAATCGGCCAGGCGGCCGGGTGGGGGGCCGCCATTGTTTGTAATCAGAATATCCGGTTCGGGGCAGACGTCGAGTAAGGCGGCGCGTGTGGACTTAAGGGTTATATCGCCGAGGACTTGATGCACTTCGACGCCTTTTGCACGGCACAAAGAGACGGCCTCAGCCAGCGCTGTTTCGTCCCGGCCATTTAAGGTGACATGCACGCCCTCGCGGGCGAGCGCCAGGGCGCAGGCACGTCCCAGCCCCCGGCTGGAAGCACAGATAATTGCCTGGCGACCCTCGAGGCCCAGGTCCACTAGAAACCGCGCTCAGAACCGAATGAAGCAATATTGAGCGCAGGGCCCCATTGAGACGGTGGACCTTCTTCAGGCCGTGCTGGATCTCCGTCCTGGGTGACGTCGACGATCTGTGGAGGGATTGTATTGTCGAATACATCGCCGTCGGTCTGGTGTTCGTGTGTGTGATCAAAGGGTGAGCGCCAGTAGTCGAAGATCTGACTTCCCTGGTAATGGCGGCCAACGCCCCATTCGTGTTCGTAACCTTCGCGTTTCATGACCTCATGGCCCATGAATACGTCATCGATGTTCATCATTTCATAGGAGACGTGGTTGAGGCCTGGATTGCCGTTGGACAGCATCGGTGCCGGTAACCAGAAGATGCTGTGATGATCCGCGGGTTTGGCGCCTCGGTCACAGCGGGAGAAGATGCCCATGGTGGGTCCTGCTTCTCCACCCGGTTTCAGCAGGTCGCTGGCAATGATGCCGAGGTGGTGGTTGTACCATTCCAGGCTTGCCTCGGGATTAATGGCATTCAGCCCGCAGTGACCGTAGCGTTTGATGCGTGGATAGGCCCCTTTCACAAAGCGTTTGATCTTGTTTACCCGCTGAAAGGCTTCTCTGTCTTCTCCACCCACATTGAACTCTGCCGGGTTGAGGGTGCTGTCTATTTCCCGAGGCTCGATGCCGTACACGACCTGAACCTCGATGCCGTCGGGATCGATGGCTCGAGTGACATAGCCTCCGCCTGGAGAGCTTAATGCTTCGACATCAGAGAATGTGGCTTCAGAACTGAGTTTTTCGACATCTTCGAGACTGAGGGCTTGAAAGGCGTTGCCAATAAACTTTTTTTCACCCAATGTCGATACATGGATGAACGCCTGCGGGCCTTCTCCATGCATATATAAGGTATCTTCTGTCAACGCTGCGCGTTTCATGCCGAAGTGAATGAGAAACCGCTCCTGGAGAGCGAGGTCGGGCACCTGCAGGGTGGGAAAGGCGACGTCATCAACTTTTATAATAGGCTCCATGTGAACCCTCCTTGCGTGATGAAGTTGATTGTACGGCAACCGTAGTTTTATGTCGTTTTGAGGCGCTTGGGAAATCTTTGCGCGTGTTGTATGACAATTTTGTCATGGGTTTGCGGATCCTAATCTGCTGGTAAAGTCCTCGTTAACATCGTGAGCAGACGATCAGGCAATACGTTTTTTTGCCACCCTCATCGGGCCAGACAAATAGGTTTACGGCAATGTCGCGAGAGAGGAAGATGTAAACACGAGGGAGGCGCTGAGGGTTCAGTTAAAGGCGTCCGAGCGTCTCATTTGAGAATCGGGAGAATAAGATGGCTTACCCGGCACCTGCCGTTCCACATCGTAGACTGACCGAGGATGAATTAGCTGCATTTGAACAGGATGGCGTTGTTTGCGCGCGAGGGCTTCTCGATCGCGATACGATAGGTGAACTACGCGAGGCCATCGAAGATGCAATCGCTAAGCTCTCGGTGCTTGGTAAAGAAGCCAAGTGGAAAGACAGAAATGGCTTTCATGGGGATATTTTTGTCTGGAAACTCCATGATGCCTTCAGAGACCTTGCGCTCTTCTCTGCTCTGCCGGCGCATGCCCAGCAGATCCTGGGCACACCTACCATACGGTTTTTTTATGAACAGTTTTTCGTCAAGAGGGCAGGATGTCCGGTAGATACGCCCTGGCATCAGGACATTCCATTCTGGCCCGTGAGCGGCTCACAGATTGTGTCGTTCTGGATCACCCTTGACTCGGTCTCCAGAGCCTCCAGTGGTCTTGAATTCGTTCGCGGGTCCCACACGTGGGAGGAGCGCTTCAAAGCGGTCACGCCGGGAAAGGATCCTTACATGATGGATACGGACCTGCCTGAAGCACCTAACTATGCAAACTTAAGAAAGGATTATGATGTGGTGGGCTGGGATATGGAGCCTGGTGATGTGCTGATTTTTGGACCTACGGTGATGCATGGAGCGGATGGCAATCACTCCAACGAACAAGATCGTCGCGGTCTTGCCTTTCGCTATGTGGGTGAAGATGTCACCTACGCACCGCGCCATGCGACGATGCCGCTGTTTTGGGAGCACAACCTCAAGGCCGGAGATGAACTGGGGGGTACCCTCTTTCCACAGGTTTGGCCACGTGTGATCGACTCGGAAGTCGAACGCCGGATGAAAGGGCCTGAGCCGCCCAGTCGACGCCAAATGGAAGCGTTTCAAAGTCATCTGGCAGATTCGGGCTTCGGTCAGGGAGCCAAGGAGACGCTATTTGCCGATGAATGAAATCACGCCGCTGACCTGGTCTTAGCATATTTTTCTTTGCGGGTTGGCAGCGTCTCCGAGCCCGGACGTAGTGCCCTTATATTGTGAATATTATGTTTAAACCTGGGTGTGAAAAGAGGTATTGGTGGACTTAACGAGGCTTTGAGCGCGACCAAAACATTTAAAGTCCGTTGGGCTTTCAGGGTTAAGTCGAGGTTGACGAGCTAGAATCTGGGGATTGCAATGGCTGAAACGATACAGTTCCAATCTGACTATGGCGAGCAGGCCGCGGCTATGTTCGAATACCGTCAAGCGGGTGAAGTGCGAGCAGCAGCCCTCGATAATCGCGGGCCGATACGCTACAACGAAGACGGTACGCTGCACGATGAGATCGTCGAATCGTACTGGGAACATGGTTTCTACATTTTTGAAGGTGTCATCAAGGCAGAAGAACTTGATGACATAGAAAAAGATGTCAAAGAAATTATCGATCGAGCCCCGTTAGAGCCCGGTGGCAAGGTTGACAGGCATGGCCGTCCTGCGCTCGCAGCCGATGGGAAGGGCGGTGGTATGTCATTGGTGCGACCACTTTCGGACCCGATCGGTGGAACTGATAAGAGCAATGGCCGCCATCCAGCAAAAATGTATGAGCCTCAAATCCCGGAAGATGCTCCTGAATGGGTTTTGCAGGTCGTGGGTGGTTCGCTGCAGTTTTCTGATGCTGCCCTCAGGCTATATGCGCACCCTGATCTTTTGCGTGTGGCCCAGGCCTTTAACGGCGTCGACTTTTCGCCCTTTAATGAAGTTATCTGGCTTAAACACCCAGGTCTTGGCGGTTCTGTCGCTTGGCATCAGGATGGCACGACACACTGGGATGCGCCTAAATTTCACAAAGGCAGCCACGGATTCAATTTCATGGCCCAGCTTTATGGGTGTAATTCGCAGAATGGCTTATGGGTGGTGCCCGGTTCGCATCTGGCTAAAGCCGACATCAAAGGGTGGTGCGAAGCTGCCGGGTCTGACCGACTTCCTGAGGCAGTACCCATGATGTGTGGTCCGGGGGATGTAGGGATTACGAATCGTCAAGCCGTGCATGGTTCGTTTGCTAATACGAGTGATGCGTGGCGAGTCACAATTAATTTCGGTTTCCATCCGAGGGATTGTGTCGTGGGCTCGCGTGGTAACGGGATTCATGCGCCTGGCAGTGATCAATTAATTTATGACGAAGCGCGCGTACAGAAGCGTTCAGAAGTCATAGGATTTGCGATTGAAGCCCGCAAACAGCGATTTCCGGATGAAAAGCCCTACGCCTACTTACCCCATAAGGGGCAGAGTTTTGTATGGGATGATCAAGCCAGAGAAAGCATCCGAGGCTATAACGCGCTCGATCTCGGCATCTGAACGTCTGAATTCAGGTGTTTCAAGGTCTCAGCTTGTGCCTCAAATCAGGGTATGCTGCTCGCTTTGAGTAGGGAATATAAGATGGAGTTTGGTGCGCAGGTCGGATGTTACCGAAATACGTGGGACGACATCGCGGCAGTGGTTGGTCGCCTGGATAAGGGATGCTGGCACAGTGTGTGGTTTGCAGACCACTATCTACCACCACCGGGCCGTAAAGAGGAAGAACATCTCACTGCCCACGAAGGCTTTACCGTATCAGCGGCTGTTGCAGGGATGGTCGATACGTTGCGCATTGGCCATCTGGTGCTCGGTAATACCTACCGGAATCCAGCCCTGGCAGCAAAAATGGCAGCAACCGTAGACCAGATTTCTCATGGCCGCTTCACACTTTCAATTGGCGCTGCTTGGTTTGAAAGGGAGCATGAAGCGTATGGCTGGGACTTTCCTTCCATGCAGGAACGCCAGGACAGATTAGAAGAGGCCTGTCATCTTATCCGTCAACTGTTTCGGTCGACCAAGCCAGTGACATTTAAAGGCAAGTACTATCAATTGCATGATGCGCCGCTCTCGCCCGGGAGTTTCGGCGACCCAATCCCCATTATGGTCGGCGGTACGGGACCGAAGCGAACGTTACGCACCTTGGCGCTCTATGGTGATATTTTCAACTTGGATGGTTGGGCGGGTGGCCCGATGACGCGTGCATACGTCGATAGCAAGTGGGAGATATTGGAACGACATTGCGAATCCGTTGGTCGGGATCCGTCGGAGATCAAAAAAACCGTGCTCATGCCCACGCTTCTGTCAGATGATGTATCCGCCACAGCGGCAATGATCAAAGGGCGTCGGTTGGGCGAAGGCAGTGCCGTGGGGTCGAAGAATTATGTGATAGACCGTGTAGGTGAGATTGCAGGCGCCGGCGTAGACGAGATTATGTTTGGTGGTATTCAGACGGAACAGCCGGACGAGTTCGTACGTTTTGAAGAAGAAGTTTTGAGCGCGTTTATTTAAACCTAGATCATGGGCTGCCCGGCCTCTGAATGTATCGTGGTAAGCTACCGTGTAGGAAAGGGGCTCGTTAAAATGATCGATCAACCAGAATTCGTAGAAGGTCAGATTGCGTTTCTGAGCGATGATTGGCGTGACCGCGATGAGATACCGCGAATATATTCGCGGGAGACAAGACATGCCAATACAACGAAGCGCGATATCCTCATCCACAATGCCCGTTTGCGGCACCAGACAGGCGACCTCGACCTTGATGGGAGTGGCTTTGTTCTGGTTGAACATGAAACAACGGTCACGGATTTTCGAGATAAAGATGCAATTACGGATGTTTATTTTCCCGAAATGAAGCAGTTAATCCTTGCCGAAACCGGTGCTTTGGATGCCTTTGCCGTGCAGTTTTATCAAGTGAGAACGCGCGAGCCTGAACATTTCTTCGATGCTTATTCTTTGTATCTGCATTGTGACTTTAGTCCGAAGGGATGGATGAAGTTGGCTCAGCACTGGATCAATGAGGGTGGCTCGGATCGGAAATTTGCAGAAAGTGAATACGATTTTGCGCTTTATAATCTCTGGCGGCCTGTCGCCGGTGAAGTGCAACAGGATCCTCTCGTTATCATGGATGCGAGTACGCTGAATAAGGCTGATATTGTTGACTACAGTACCGTTGAAGAGGCTGAAAAAGGGACGGCTGCGCTACCTTTGTACGCACCTGATCAGAAGTTTTACTACGTACCCCGGATGCAGGAAAACGAAGTTCTTATCTTAAAACAACTGGACTCACGACCGGACAGAGCTTTGGTGTGTCCACATACCTCGTTCCATGACCCTACGGCGCCTGCAAATGCCAATCATCGCGAGAGCATAGACGTTCGTTTTGTCTGTGTTTTCAGAAAAGGAGACTAAGCATCATGAGTTCACTGATTTTGTACGGTGTACCTTTTTCGCAACCGGTTCGTGCCGTTATGTGGTTGCTGTTTTACAAACGCCAGCCGTTTGAAATGGTTTTAATTAATCCCGGATCCAAAGGTGACAATGGCAGCCGCAGTCCTGAGTATCTTGCCAAGAATCCTGGTGGCACGATTCCCTGCATCGAAGAGCCGGAAGATGGTTTTGTGCTGGCGGAGGCACATGCGATCATGTGTTATCTGTGCAACAAACATCGCTGGACGGATCTATATTCGGATGATCCTAAACAACGTGCCAAGGTGGACTGGTACTTAAACTACCATCATCGCAATGTGCGAGATGCATCTATCGGACTTGTCGCGCCCAGAATCCGCAAGGACCTTAACATTCCTCAATCCGTACAGGCATCGGCTCAAAACACCCTCACACACGCACTCAATGCATTGGAGAGCAGTTGGCTTGCACACACAAAATTTCTAACTGGCGACGAGGTGAGCATTGCCGACATGGCCGCGTACGTAGAAATAGGTCAGCTGCAGAGTGAGTTTACCAACGTTTACGATTTCTCCAGTTTCCCCCGTGTCGAAGCATGGCTGGCCGACATGCATGATGTGGATGGGCATGATGATGTGCACGTTGTGTTGGCCGAACTCGGTGATATCAGTCAGCAAGCACCTGACAAAGACACCATCCGCAACGCGAACAAAAGAGCGCTGGGCAGGCTCAAGGAGCGGCTAGCGGAGTTTGAATAAATGAGCACGATTCGCCGCATCACGCTTCAGGAGTATCAATACACACTGAATGATTTCGGTCGTGCGGTGTGGGTTTACGAAAAAGGTGGCCGTCTGGATGTCACCAAGTTCGTCGTGTCGATCGAGACGGATGACGGCGTAGTCGGTGCATATGCCCCGCATTATGGCGCAACCAAGCACGCGTATGCGCAGATTCAAGATATGGCGCCGGGCTTGATTGGACGAGATGCAGAACAGCGCGAAAAAATTTTCGAGTCTCTAAAAAACGGCTTTCGTCATTTTGACAAAGTAGGGATTGCAGCACTCGACTGTGCCTTGTGGGATATTGCCGGTAAGAAATACGGTGCGCCGATCTACAAACTGCTTGGTGGCTACCGTCAGCGTCTGCCAGTCTACGCCAGTACGTTTCCCGGCCAGGATACGCCGGGCGGTCTGGACAGCGTCTCGCGTTATGCCGAATTCGCGAAGGCATGCCAGGATGCTGGGTTTCCGGCTTTCAAGATTCACAGCTTCTTTGACGGTAATGTTAAAAACGAAATCGACATCATGACGAGGGTTCGACAGGCCGTAGGCGACGACATGAAGCTTATGACGGATCCGGCATCCAGCCTGAAGTCTTTCATGGATGCTGTCGAAGTTGGTCGAGCCTGCGACGATCTGGGTTTTTTCTGGTACGAAGATCCCTTTCGGGATGCTTCGTCCAGCGCAACGGCGCATAAGCGCCTGCGCGATTTCATTAAGACCCCCTTGCTGGTCTCAGAACACATCAGAGGGTTCGAGCAAAAAGCAGATTTTGTGATGGCCGGTGGTACGGATATGTTGCATATCGATCCTGAGCTTGATGGTGGTATCACCGGAACGATGAAACTCGTACAGTTTTGTGATGCGTTGGGCATGGAAGTCCAGTTGCATACGGCTGGTCCCGCACATCGACATTGTATGGCTGCTATCACGAACACACATTTTTATGAGCTTGCGTTGGTCAGGCCGGATGGTGCGTGGAACGGGCTACAACCCCCAATCTACGCTGATGACTATGGCGATCAGATCAGTGATGTGGGCGCCGATGGATGCGTGAGCGTTCCGGTGGGTGCCGGTTTGGGGGTTGAGTACGACTGGAGCAAGATCAATGCCTGGGAAACTGCACGCGTCGAGTTTGGGTCCTAGCAATCAAAGCCCGATCACAGATCTGCGATTTTGTTCGCCTCAATCATATCAAAGTCGATCTGTGCGCCGAGGCCGGGATTTTGCGGCACAGCCACCATCCCATTGCCATCGACCACGATGTCTTCCACGAGTCCGTGTTTTTGTACTTCGTCCGGTAACAGGACTTCGAAATACTCGCAGTTTCTGATGGCACTGATGAGGTGAAGATTAGCGACGTTGTTGAGGGAATTGCCGCCGTGGTGCACTTCATAGTTCATGTGGAAGGCTTCGGCGAGATGTGCCGTTTTCAGACAAGATGTGAGCCCCCCTTTTATGGCTACATCGCCTCTGAGGTAGTCTGTGGCCTGGTTCATGATCCAGGGTGCATATGAAGTGGGTCCCGTGCTTGGCATCTCGGTTGCCATGATGGGGATTGTCAGCACCTTTTTGAGTTTTACATAGGCGTAAAGATCGTCATATGCTAACGGGTCTTCGTACCAATAAAACCCCAGATCTTGGGCGACGCGACCGACGCGAAGTGCGTTTGGGTAGTCGTAGGACCAGGTTGAATCCAGCATGAGACGATAATCGTCGCCGACCGCGCGACGCACCTTCTCACAGATTTTGATGTCAAGTTCCGGGATTGCAGGGGGATGAATTTTGTACGCTGTCCACCCCCCTTCCTTGTATTTGATTGCTTCTTCGGCATAGGCCTCGGGTGATTCAAGAACGGCTGAGCTTGCGTATGCGGGTATAGACTCGCGGTAAGAACCCATCAGGCGATGCACGGGTACGCCCGCGAATCTGGCTGCAAGATCCCATAGCGCGACATCGATGGCGCCGATGATTCGCATGACAGGTCCCATGGCCCAGCCCGACATGCGCTGCCAGATGCGTTCTCGTGCCAGTGGATCTTCACCCACAAGCAATGGCTTGAATCGCTCGATTAGCATCGGTGCATCGGTCGCGGCTGATCCGAGTGCTGAACCTAAGAAAGCATTGCCTTCGATGCCATCGTCCGTAATTATTCTGAGTAGGGCCATCTGGGTGCTGCGCTTTTCAGAACTTGCAACGCGCAGGGTATAGCGGGTGGGTGGAATGTCTTTCCATTCCCACAGCGTGATTGTGACATCTTGTATGCGCATCGTATTCTCCGGGTCAGTTTGGCTCAAACCAGATGGGTGACGACCAGGCTCTTTCCTGATGTGTGGCCGGGAGATCAGGATTAGGCGATATACCCAGCCGAATGGCATCCCACGTCGACCAGCGACACGTTGGGTTTTGCAGGACGCGTGCGTAATAAAAGGCCTGGTTTTCAGGGTCGAAATCGGGATCGCGCCAGGTTGTGCTCAGTTCCACCGCGCCCTTGTCACGACTGATACTGCAGTCTTTCAGGTTAACCGAGGCTCCATTGTCCGGGCAGCGGTGGGTATCAGGGTCGGGCACTAATCCATCCGCGCAGCTTACATCGTAGATACGTTCGTAAGGTTTGCCATCGTCGACCCAGCCTTTGACGATTTGTATACGCTGCAACCAGGAATCATGAGGGTCGCGCGCGGCCCATACGAAGAGTTCCGGGCCTTTGTCTAAAGAACTGGGGAGTATGCCGCCCATGGGGACTCCCTGGGCGTGCCCATCGGCGTTTGCGAACGGATTGTCGCTAAAGTCAGGGCTCGCAAAAAGGCGGACGCGGATACGCGGACCGGAAGTCGCGAAAGTCTCCCGTCGACGCATGGCGTCATAAAGTGCAGCACGGGTATTCTCCTTGGCCCAGACGCCGGCCAGACCGCCTGTGCCGTGTGTGGCTTGTCTGGGTGTCCAGAAGTCTTGCCAGTTCTTCTTTGGGTCTGCATGATTCGGATATGCTGAGCCGCGGCTTACAGCATCATTGCTGCGAGAAGAGAATCGTTGATTCTCTTCGTATGCGCCGGCTGAGACGTGTGAGTCGCTGGAGCCGATGGCACCGAGTTGATAGGGGTTAAAGTGCTGTTCTGCCTTGAATGTCAGGCCGGTAAGGAGCGCATCTCGATAATACCCCCCTTTGAATACGGAAATCGGATCCTTGTTTTCAGCGCGATTCAGATAGTACTGCACAATCTGGAAGTCTGCCCATTCGTCGTTCGGGGAAAGCATCGGATGGGTTTCAGATGTACCTTTCTGCTGCGATATTTCAGCGATCGGTTCATTGCGCATTCGTTTTTCTGCAAAAGCGCGCTTGATCGGATCGCCCTGCCAGGTGGTGGTCATGAATGCCAGACCATCGCTCTGGTTCATGTTGTGTGGGATCGCCAGTGCCTCAACACCTTCATGACGCAGCGTGTCCAGCCAGTCCCATAGATCGGCTGGATCATCAGAGTCTCGGGCGCTGAAAGGTGTCCTCGGTGGGTTGGCATCTCGAAAAATGACATTGCGGTGCAGGTGTCGCGAACCGGGCGACGGGGTATATTCATAACCGATAAAGGCTGTAAATCGTCCAGGGTCATTGTGCCGTTCGGCAGCGGCTATAATCTTCTGCCAAGCATCAGTAATCACCGCTTTTCCCACGAGTTCGTGGTTTTGTTCACCCATGCGCCTTAGCAGACGTATGGTCTCAACCAGACTTCGGCCTTGAGTCATCTGTTCGGATTCGGCATGGCCATAGCTCGGGCTGGTCGGGTCGAGTAGCGCTGCGTTCACGCCGAGATAGCTTGCATGGTCGCTGACCATGAGAAAATCCAGGGGAGGTCCGCTTAAACGAATCGATTCCCCTGTCGGGTGTGGGATGGCTTGGCCCTTGGCATAGCGATAAGCATCATCGGGTGTGGTACGTACATTTCCCGCCATGAAAGCATCCATCGAGTAAGTCGTATGGATGTGCAAATCGCCGAAAAACGCCTGGGAAGGCGGTTCTGCCCAAGCCAGACTGCAAGCAAGGAGTAACGATGTGAGGGATATTGAGCGAAGGATCATTTGACGTACTTCGTTTTCAAACCCTGGCTTACCCTGATCTCCAGGCTGTGCGCAGTCGCTTTTTGCGTTGCCAGGAAGACCGCAGCATCTGCAATATCGTCTGCCTGGATCAACGAATCCGGGTCTTCTTCGGGAAACCCCTCACTTCGCATCTGCGAGACGGTCGCGTCGGGTAGAATGACATGCACGCGTATCCCTTCGTGCAGATATTCGACTGCCATGGTTTTTGTCAGTCCCATAACGCCGTGTTTTGACGCGGCGTAGGCAGATCGATTCGGCGGCCCCACCACGCCGGCGCCGGATGAGATGTTGATGATACAGCCGCTACCTTGATTCAGCATATGCGGAAGGGCGAATTTGCAACAAATGAAAACGCCTCGCAGGTTGATGTTGATGACGTTGTCCCAGTCTTCAATGGCCAGTTCATGGGTTGGCAGGCGTGCAACCGCACCTGCGTTGTTGATCAGAATGTCGATGCGGCCATACTCGGCGATTACGGTGTCGATGAGGTTCTGAATTTGTACCGGATCACCGACGTCACAGGTGATTGCCTTGCCGCCGATCTCATCGGCAACAGCTTCGATTTCGGCGGTACTGCGGGCTGCACATACGACCGATGCACCTTCGTGAGCATAGGCGCGAGCAATCGCTTTGCCGATCCCACGGCCGGCACCCGTGACGATTGCGATTTTGTTTTTTAGTGACATTTTCTCTCCCTCGCTTTTACCTACAGATGATAACCGATCTGACTTTTAGGATTTAACGGGAAGTTGGCATGCAGAGATGAGAAGCGTCATCAGCCCCTGGCACTTTTCCACCTTGGCGTTTATCGTGCTGTGGATAGATTAAGAAGGGAAAGGGGGATCAGAATTGAATCGTGTTAAAGACATGTTACGAGCGGGTGAGACTGCCATAGGAACCACCGCATCCTTAGAGAGCGAGGTACGTTTTCTGGCCGGTTCAGGATTTGACTTCTTGCTCTTCGATACCCAGCACTCACCCATCGAGATCAAACAACTTGGACCTGTGGTCGCGGCCATGCGCAAGCGAGAGGCGATACCGGTCATCAGGGTGGGAGATAATCGTCCTGACCAGATCTGTTATGCATTGGATGCGGGGGCCAAAGGGCTTGTGGTGCCCATGGTCAATACCCCTGAGCAGGCAAAGAATATGGTCAGCTGGTGTAAATATCCGTTTGAGGGAGAACGCAGTTCTGCGGGCATGCGAGGTGAATGGGGGGAGTTCGAGAACTACCGGGACTATATGGATGCGTTTAATGAGCAGCTTCTGATCCTGCCGATGATAGAAACGGTCGAGGCGCTGGAGGCGATCGATGACATCGCAGCCGTTAGCGGTGTGGACGTGCTACTGATAGGGCCATCCGATCTATCCATCAACCTTGATGTGCCACTCGATTACCGGAATCCGAAGTACTTGGCAGCGCTAGAGAAAATTGGCACTGCCTGCAGAAATGCCAATATTGCCGGAGGTATGTTCTTCGTGCCCCCTGGGATCGAACCGGGTGAGCTCGTTGAACTCGGTTTCCGTTTTTTTACTCTACCGTGGGGTGAATGGGCCAAAACCGGGATACAAGCAGGCCTTGCAGATCTGCGCTGACCCCTATGCGCTGACCCCTACAAAGAACAGGCTATTCTGATTGTGCAGCATGTTGACGCATGCGCTCGTACATGCGCGCAACTTCTAACTGGATAACCTTCGGGTTCCCCAACTGGAATGCTGCAAATTCCTCGTAGCCGGAAAAATCCACCTGCGCAGCTGCTTCACTCGCGGGCAGGCCTTTTTCAAACGCGTCTGCGACCTGGTTCCAGTAGGCTTTGATATACGTCTGAGAAAGCTCGATTGCCGTCTTGTCCCGCATCAGCCCACCATGACCACCAGCGATGACGTCGACGTCGAGTGCCTTGACGACTTCGAGCGTTGCCGGAAACTCGTCTGCAAACCCGTCTCCGAGATACGGTGCGCCTGGATAGAGTAGGTCACCCGTAAACACGATGCGCTCTGCAGGTAGATAGACGATGACATCCCCGCCTGTATGGCCGCGTCCTGGGTGTATCAGGCGAATTTCGCGGCTCCCCTGTCGGAGCGTCATCGTATCTGAAAGGGTGATATTCGGAGGTGTCGGGATGACTTCGGGGAGGGCCTCGATATGGCGCTGAAGCATTGCTCGCTGTGCTTGAAGAAAGCCAGGGTCGCCTTCACCAGCTGCGATCTGGGCGTCCAAAACTGCGAGTATTTCTGACTGGGCTGCAGGGCTGCCGATGGTCTGGTAAGTGGCGCCTGCGAGCGGGTTATCCATCAATGCGGCACGCGTGTATTCATGTCCGATAATGTCTGTACTGCCGGCGAAGATCTGATTGCCGTGTGCATGATCAAAATGAAAGTGGCTGTTGATCAGATAGCTGATGGGCTTATCCGTTATTTGCCGAATCGATTGCAGAAGTGCGCGACCCGCGTCTGCGGTTATGTGTGAGTCGACCACGACCACGTCGTCTTCGTTGATGATCACCAATGCATTACTTGCGACATTTACTGGCCCGGAACCAGTGGCGAAATACACACCATCTGCAAGCCGTTCGAGGAGGTGTGTCGAGGTCTGGATATCAGTTTGGGTGACATCACCAGGTGTCGCGTTTGGTGCGATGGGCGATGGTTGACGCTCTTCGGCGGGACTGCAAGCCGTCGATAAGCCAATTGAGATTGCGATGACGCATATGAGTCGAAACATCTCAGGCTCCCTTTTCGCTTTTCTTTGCCCTAAGACTAAACCTTTCGAAGACGCTTGGTAAGCTCATGATATCGAAAGGTGGTTTGGGTTGACTGTATTACTTTGGAGGCCCTGAGCGCCTCGGGCAGAGCTCGCCGTCCTGGCGAGCCAGCCCTTTTTGTGTTCTGAAGAGCCCCATGTCGTCTAAGTCGCTGACGCGACCAGAATCTATCGCCAGAAGCCGGTCTTAGCCTCCGCATCACGCATGTCAATTGCTTGCTCGGCAGACTCAAGGAAATCCTCCGCACTTGCTCCCGATCCCAGGTTAACGCCGGTATTGCTGTAAACCATGTCACTTGCAAAGCGTCCTCCGGCCGCCTGAATGATGCGGCCATTGGGCGCATCTTCACCGACCATATACAGAACAGCGGGTGAAACAAGCCCTGGCAGATTATCCTCCGATGGGTTATCGAGATCGATATCACTACCAGGCACGCTTGCCGTCATGCGCGTAGCCGCACCCGGTGACAGGCAATTAGTGCGCACGTTGTGCGAAGCGCCTTCTCTTGACAGATTATTCATCAACCCCACCATACCCATCTTTGCTGCACCGTAGTTGGCTTGCCCGAAGGATCCGAGAATGCCTGATACAGAAGAGGTGAAGACGATGCGTCCGTAGTTCTTCTCGTACATTATCGGCCAGGCGTGCCAGGTGACGTAGGCTGAGCCGTTCAGATGTACGTTGATCACTGCATCCCACTCGTCAAGCGTCATGTTTTTAAACGACTTATCCCGTAGGATTCCGGCGTTGTTGATGACGATGTCCACCGTGCCAAAGGTGTCTACCGCCGTTGCGACGATATTTTTAGCACCTTCGCGATCGGATACTGAATCTTTATTAGCCACAGCCTCGCCACCGGCCGCACGGATTTCTTCGACGACCGCATCTGCCGCATCACCTGAACCCGTGCCGTCGACAGCGCCGCCCAGGTCGTTGACCACGATTTGAGCGCCATGGCTTGAAAGCAGCAGGGCATGTTCGCGGCCTAGACCGCCACCTGCGCCTGTAATGATGGCGACTTTACCTTCTACACTCATATCGGTTTCCTTATTTCCCATAAATTGGCTACGTATGTGTGTAAGGTTGCCTGCATGCGGCCTCCCGGGTCAACTCTTGACGGCGCTATTTCAGCGGCGTTCAATCGATACCCATGTGCTGGCGATACGAAGGGGATCAATGCAGGATTATTTCAAGGACGGTGCTGCGCGGGCTATGGCCTTGCCTAATCGGGGCCCGTTATGTTTCGCACAGGGTCGGGTGCACCCTGACATTTTAGACGCCTATTGGAAGTATGGTTTCTATGTGTTGGAAGGTGCCATCGGGGCGTTGGAACTCGATGACCTGCAGCATGACTTCGACCAAGTCATGGCACAAGCACCGGTGCGAAGTGGCGCTGATGTAGACGCACAAGGACGACCTTCTATCGATCAGGCTTTCGAGCGAGCGACCTTTCAATTTGCAAGGCCTTTGAGTGACCCAATGGGCGGCACAGCTGCAACGGGCGGGCGTTATCCGATAAAAATGGCAGAATATGATGCGCCGAACGATGCACCCGATGAAGTTTTATTACAGATCAGTGGCAGTTTGCAGATGATGGATGCAAATCTTCGCCTGTACGGTCATCCGGAGCTATTGCGGGTTGCAGAGGCGATTAATGGGTTGGATTTCGTGCCGTTTACAGACGCTGTGTGGGTGAAACCAGCACACTACGGTGCTGCAGTTTCCTGGCACCAGGACGGAGTCACCCATTGGGATAGCCCTGACCTTGATAATGGCACCCATGGTTTCAATTTCATGGCACAGCTCTACCCCACGAATCCTGAGAATGCGCTCTGGATTATTCCTGAGTCTCATGACCAAGGTAAGGTGGATATTGCGGGTTTGATCGACGCCAATGGCGGCTCTGATAAATTACCAGAAGCGGTGCCACTGCTGTGTCATGCGGGTGATGTTGCCGTGTGTAATCGGCAGATGGTGCACTCATCCTTTCCCAACCGGTCCCCCGAACCCAGGGTCACTTATGTATTCGGTTTTCACCGTCGCAGCTCAATAGAGGGTGTTAAGGGGTGGGATTTCCAGAACAAAGGATCCGTGCTTTATGATGAGTCGCGCATACACCGACGTGCGCGCATTATTCAGCTCGCCATTGATGCGCGACAACAACGATTTCCACAGGAATCTCCGTATCACTACCTGCCCATGCAGAAGGAAGTCGAAGCACTGCGGTGGTCAGATGCAACTCGGGAGCAGGTGTTGAAAAACTACAACCAGCTGGACTTGGGTATCTAGAAGGCGTGTTAATCCAGGAAGTGGCGCCTGACGGCACTGATTGTGCCCTGGGTGACACCGATTTCTGACAGATAGCCGAGCGCGCCACCCCAACCTGCGTCGAGTCCGTCAAGAAAATCATGCATGGCCGTGTCCGGCACGCCCGCGTGATACATCATGGTCTCTCGATCCATACCTTCGGGCAGCCCCACATGGGTTTCGATGAAGTCTGCCTGGCGAGGCACGTCGCGGTTGGTAAGGATGTAATCAGCTTCGATGAGACGACGGTCAACGCCGAGCACGCTCAGCAGGAATGCGGTGGACACACCCGTACGGTCTTTACCGGCAGTGCAATGCAGGACGATGGGATGTTGATCCTCGTTTGCGAATATTTCGAACATGCGTAACCACGCCTCAGGCCCGAACTCAAGATAAGCCAGATAACGTTTGCCGGAAATTCCGGTGTCTCCGACGAGGCGACTAAGCTGGTCGGTACCGCCTTCAGGAATGACGGGGATGTGATGATAAATTGCGCCCATCGTCTCTAAAGGGCCACGGCCCTGCTCGTTGATTTCGTCTTGTTTGCGAAGGTCGATCTGGGCACGGATGCCGAGCTGACGCAATCTGTCTAAATCTGAGGGAGTCATGCGGTCCTGACGTCCTGCCCGAAAGTACTTACCCCAACGCACCGTCTTGCCATCGTTGGCAGGATATCCGCCAATATCGCGAAAATTGAAACACCCCTCAAATGGAATGTGACGCTCTGCGTAGTCCTCGATCATCTCTCCCCCCGATTCGGCAAAAGCAACAGTTTATGCACTTTGACTTGAAATTCGACTGTCATCTGAATTCGCCGAGTTTGCGTGGCCTGGTTGAGTACCCTTGTATCCGGACTGTGGAGCCTGCTGTTCTTGCGTGTCACAATCTAATCTCAATCTGAGGGGAGGTGAAAATGAAGATGTGCCGACTATGGGTTTTGGGTGCTCTATTTCCGATTTCTATCTTCGCAGCACCCGGCGAGGTGATCACCACAGATACGCATCGATTTACCGAAATCAGAAATGAGGTCTATCTGGCACAGACGACCGAACGGGTTTTCAACAGTAACGCACTGGTTATTGTCAACGCCGACGATGTCGTGCTTGTTGATTCGCATGTGACGCCCTCGAAGGCTCGGGATCTGATCAAATCAATCAAAGCGATCACGCCAAATCCGATCAGTACGCTCATTAATTCTCATCACCACTGGGACCATGCCCACGGCAACCAGGAATTTACCGAAGTCCCGATCATCGGCCATGAGTTCACGTATATGAAGCTTGCAGGCGCGCCACTCAAAGAACCTACCTACATGAGCGGGCTTGAGGGCAATGCCGCCATGCTGGAACGCTTGGTCACACAGATTGCAGAAGAACCTGACGCGGATAAGAAAGCTGAGATTCAGGCGTATTACGAGATGTTCCGGGAGCATGCCGCTGATTTCACCGAGATTAAGCCACTCCCGCCATCTATAACTCTGAGCGATCGGTTGACCCTGCATCGAGGGGATCGGGAAATACAGATTATATTTCTCGGACGTGCCCACACCGGTGGCGATGTCGTCGTCTACTTTCCGAACGACAAAATGGTCTTTACAGGCGATATGGCGTTTTCTGGGCCTTCCTTTCTAGGTGACGGCTATGTCGATGAGTGGCCGCAGACGCTGGAAAACCTGAAGCAACTTGATTTCGATATTTTTGTACCCGGCCATGGACCGCCGGTTACGGATTTGCATCGTATCGATCTCGTGCAGGCGTTCTACCGCGACCTATGGGCAAAGGCACAAAGTATGTATGCCGACGGGGTCTCTGCTGAAGAAGCCGCCAAGCGAATTGATTTAACAAATCATACGGATATCCCCGTCAGTAACCCCGGCACGAGCCTGATCACCATCCAGAGGATTTTCCACAGGTTGCAAAACCCCGATTAAGCCGGATTTTGTCGATGGATATGCGGCAAACCCGGCGACAGGTCGTCTCTGCAGGGAGGGGTGCAATTAGCACAAAGTGGTAAAGGCTGGCCCGATTATGGATAGGGCAAAGCCCTCGTCTTAAAGCTTCGCAACCGATTGATTTGGTGGTCAGCCGTCGAAAATCTGAATCTTGATGGCTTTTAAGGTGTGATCGTTCATCGGTGAGATGTCGTCCGGGCAGACCGATACAACGGCCAGCACATCCATTTCGGCTCTAAATTCTATGTAATCGCCTTGGGTGCTGCGAGGTGGTGCGATGTTGACCGAGCCGTCTCCCTTAGCGTCGATATAGACGTTCGCAAAGGCATTAAAAACACTGGGACTGTATATATCTTTTAGTTCCAGACCGAACTCACTGAGGGCATCTGAAAAATTGTCACTACAGCTCCGGTGACCGGGTGCCTGCCAGATATCCATCATTGTTTTAGTGCAATGGGGACCCAGAAAATGATCACCAACTGGATTGTCAGTCACGGTCAACATGGCCCGTTCGTAGGGGACCTTGGAATAAAGTACACCGGCTCTGTAATGAGAGCCAAGATGATCTGGATGAAAGAAACTCAGGCCACCAGAAAATTCGGCCATGAACTGCTCTTTGAAGTTGTGAGCATTTAAGAAAATGAGCCCGGCGACTTGTTTGCCCTCATGTTGTATGACCCGAAGTAGCTGGCCTTGTTCAACTTTGAAGGCTTTGCCCGTGCATTTGGGGATGACAAATTCGATGTTCAGTTGTTGCGACATTGAATCTATCTTGCTCGTCTCAGAAAAGAGAGGTTACTGGGTGGTTTCACTATGCGTCCCTTCATCGGATTCCAATATCTGCATTCTTAAGGCTTTGGCTTCAAAATCGTTACACGGGCTGGACCCATCCGGACAGACTGAGCAGATGGCTATGACGTCCATTTCTGCCAGGAAGTCTATGTATTCGCCCTTTTCTGCGAGCGGAGGAGCAAAGTTCATGGCACCGTCTTCAGTCAGCCATGATTGCATCCACACGTTGAAGATCGTCTGATCGTAGGTGTCTTCCTGCGTTAAGCCAATTTCTCGAAAAGCATCAGCGAAATTATCGCTGCAAGTTCGTGTGTCTGGCGGTGCGCCCATATGCTGGACCAGGCGCTTTGAGCAATGGCACATCATGAAATGTCCGGCCCGTTCTCCGCCCCTGGCCCCGTCACCGACTTTGTCATCGACGACGGTAAGCATCACATTCTCATAAGGTGGTTTGGAGTAGAGCTTGCTGAGTCGATAGTACCCGCCAATTCCCTGAATGCTGTTCAGCATGGCGGAATACTCAGCGGCGAAGTGCTCGTTAAAGTTGTGTGCGTTCAAAAAAGTCAGGTCCAGGACCTGTTTTCCCTCATGTTCCATTACACGGAACACTTGGCCTTTGTTGACCCGCAGTGTTTTGCCACTGCATTTAGGAACGATAAGGTCCTCGATGACATGCCAGGTCATGGCCTTCCTCCTTACGATCTAATTTCTAGGGCCAATCGAAGATCAACCTTGAAGGTGGTGCCGGTGGCGGCTGTGATAAATCAACACCCAGAATTTCTTTGATGGATTGCCTTTGCCAGACGGGGAGGTCGTCGTTTGAGCGAGAGAATTCCTGGAGCATGGTGAAGGGATCATCGGCATCAAATACCAGCATCAACAAGTCACCTTGTTCGGTTTCCTGGACATGCCAGGTCTCGCGAGAGATGCCAAAACCTTTAAAAGTCTCATCGATATCCGGGTGATTTTTTGCTTCTGCTAAGTGTTGTTCCAACGCCGGGGTCTTGCCTGGTGGTATTGGAATCGTCATTGCCAGAATGGGCATTAGATTCTCCTTATTTTATCTGTGAGTGGCACTGCTTTAACCGTCAGGTGGCCCCGCCTGGACTTGCTCAAGCACCTGCTCCAGGGTTCCTGGTTTGCCGCAATCCAGCCATTCGAGCCACCATGTGGTGCCTGCGTCTCGATACGCTTGTAATTTCTCCTTAGCGCCTGGTTTATCCAATCCCTTGGTGATGCCGGAGGCGATGACGTCGAAGGGTTCATCCGTGTCTCGTAATTGGGCGGTGAATTCAACCACCTCGCGAATCTGTTCTGGGCTAGGGGCCATAAGCACACGCATGTCTGTGTCGCCGATGTCTTGAGTTTCTTCTAAGAAATCGGGCATGACATGAGGCATGATGCCGTCCCAGCGAGCTGCTCTGCGCTGGCCTGGTTTAGCAGGAAGCATCGCGGCAACCCAGACCGGGATGCGTGGACGCTGCACGGGGCGTGGAAGCAGGCGTGCATTTTTTACCTGGTATATCTCACCATCGAAATTGATCGCATCTCCGCTGTGCAATCCTTCCATGATGCTAAGCCCTTCGTCTGTTTTTTTTGCCAGGACTCGTTTATCGGGGTCTTCACCAAAATTCGAAAATTCTTGATCCATCCCGCCCAGGCCGACGCCAATTCGCAGACGGCCCTTTGACAACTGATCCACGCTGGCAAACTCCTTCGCCAGTTTCCACGGACGCCGCCGCGACACGGGCGTGACCATGGAGCCAATAATGACTTTGTGAGTCACAGCAGCGATCGCGCCCAGCATAACGCTCGGGTCAGCCAGTGCCAGAAATCCGTCGGGATCCAATAACAAATGATCGCAGATAAAGAAACCGTCCCAGCCAGCCGCTTCCGTGCTCTTGGCCAACGTCAGCAGATTTTCCGGATCGGAGTATTCGTGAATGGTGGGTGAGACCAATACGCCTTTTTTCATTTTAACCGTCCTGTATGTCTGAGATTCATAAGCGTGCTCAATCGCCTAGACTCACGATATCGGTTGGAAACGCAGGGAATAGGTCACAACCGTTTTCTGTGACGTATACGTAATCTTCACCGCCAAAGACGTTGAATGGGGGTTGGAAGTTATCGCCTGTCTCAAACATCCAACATTCGAGGGCCAGTACCATGCCTGGTTTTACGACATATTTTTCACCCAGCGCAATGGCGGGTGGTTCCTGGCCACAAAGACCGACACCATGACCGCCTTGATCAAGTGAGCAGTGCAATCCACCTTCGGTTAACGTGTCGATGATCGCATCCATGATTTCACCCGTTGTGATGCCGGGTTTGGTTACCTCTGCTGCAACCTGTCGGCCACGGTCCATAATCTGAGTTTTGTGCTGAGATGCTTCAGTGGGTGGCCCCAGTTGAAAGGTACGACCTGAACTTCCCCAATAGCCTTTCACTTCAGGAAGTGGCTCTAAAACAATTCGATCTCCTCGCATCAGCGGGATACCTTCATCCCATGCCGGGATATCTGCCATAAATACCTGACGTCGGCTTCCCATACATAAGTTTGGTTTACAGTCGTCCGCGTATTCTAGGAGTTTCTTACGAATGTAAAGGCCGACGTCTTTTTCATCCCAGCCCCACTCGAAGTTTGCCACCAGGTCATGAAAAGACTTGATCGAGGCCTCGCAGGCAAGTCTTATCGCATCCACTTCCATATTGGACTTGATCATCCTGACGTTCCAGATCTGTTCTGCCGCGTAGACAAACTCTACATCAGGCAGTGAACCGCGAAACTCGTCGATATCGTTGATCGGTCGAGGGATTGTCATGCCGCCTGTAAGGCCACCCTCTATGCCTACTCTGCCGGAGGTGCTGCCCATGAGTTCTTTGGTCAAGTTGGCGATCAATTTCGGCAACTCGCGCAGGTGGGAGGTGACGTGGGGTTCGTGATGACAACGAATGTCTTCAATGAAGGTATATCCTTCAACAACACCCTGAAAAAAGTCGGGTACGACCATGACGGGCTCTTTATCGACTGCAATCAGCAAAACCGCCGGGCATACGGTGATCGGTGGCCAATGGTTTGAATAGAAACCTGTGAAGTATCGAATATTCAGCTCATCCCACATCACCAATACGTCGAGATTTGCGTCTGCCATTTCCTCTTTTATGCGTCGAATGCGGTGATCGTATTCAGGCCTTGGAAAGTCTGCATAGGGAGGCAGGTCGGCTAACCTTTCTACTTTATTGAGCATGCGAGGGCGATCTCCTTGTCATGGTTGTCATTGTGGAGCCTTGATATGATCCGATTATAACTTTATGTACATATACTTAACATGTTAAGTATAAGCTCGGAGCATGTAGGTTATAGATCTTTTTTATCCGAAGTGCGCAGTCATTACCAGTGCTGTGAGTGATCACAAAGGCTATTGTTTTTTGCGTGGCAGTTGTAAAGTCTTTTGCGTGCCTGTATTCGATGCCAATATCAGTTTGATGTTTCCGGATGTCCCACTACTCGAACGCTTCGCAGCGGCTCGGGCCTGTGGTTTCGAGGGCGTGGAAATCTTAAATCCTTACCAGGCGAGCCTTAGGGATCTCGCAGCACGACTTAAGGACAACGGCCTGCAACTTGTCCTGATCAACACCCCCATGGGGGACGTAGCCGCCGGAGAACGTGGTGCTGGCTGTCTTCCAGGCAGAGAGTCTGAATTTAAGAAACACTTCGAAACAGCGCTGTATTACGCCGTCGAACTTGGTGTTGGTCGGATTCATGTAATGGCCGGGGTCGTCCCGGAAGAGCACAAGCGACGGACCTGTGTCGAGACCATGGTCAGGAATGTACAGTGGGCGGCGCGTCTTGCCGCGGCGGAAAAAGTCGACCTCCTGCTAGAGCCTCTCAACGTGCGGGATGTTCCGGGTTATCTCTATGCGACATCAGAAGCAGTCATGGATGTGATCACAGCCATTGGCGAAGCCAACGTAAAACTCCAGTTTGATTTCTATCATGTGCAGATCATGGAAGGGGATATTGGCGAGCGGATCTCGACACTGTTTAGGGAGATTGGACATGTACAGTTTTCCAGCGTGCCAGGGCGTTATGAACCTCAATATGGAGAAGTGAATGTTTATCCGCTGTTTGAACAGCTTGATGCGCTGGGTTATGCCGGATGGGTGGGTTGTGAATACCGCCCTTTGGGGGATACGCGCGAAGGGCTTAGTTGGGCGAAGTGTTACGATCTGGGTTGAACCGGAGGAAGATGTCAATGAGCGATAAGATCGAAGGCGAGCTGCATGATGCGTTGGGTCTTATGCAGGTGGGTGAATGGGAAGCTGCGCATCTGATTGTACAGAAAGATGAATCGGATCTTGGCAGTTGGATGCACGCGATTGTGCATCTGCAGGAGGGCGATGTGGACAATGCACATTATTGGTACCGTCGTGCACGACGTGATGCTCAAGGCATCGATGATATTGCCTCAGAGCTTCTAGCCGTGGCTTGTGTGCTTGACTCTAACTGATCTGATCCCGGGCCTGATATATTGTCAGGATCCGTATTATTTCGTGATTTAACATGACGGGGAAGCAAATGGAGACGACAGAAACCTGGCCAAAACCTTTGCTCCAGGCCAATGGGCCGATGCGACGGGACAAGCTCGATGGTGCTGCGGAAGGAATGGGCAAATGGGGAGAAGAAACCCGGGCCCTAGCTGCCGAGGGCTGGATTCCGCCGGATATGATGACGGGATTGACGCTCTTCCTGTTGAGTAATCAACCGAGAGACCCACAGATAAAACAGGTGATCCCTGGTGGCGGTGGTGGTGTGGCAGGTGGTGTCTGGGTGCGTGAACGTTTCACCATACATCGACCGCTCAGGCGAGAGGAGATTTTCAACGTCACCGGTGATTCCATTGGTAGGCATGTTCACAAAGGGCGCCGCTATGGCACGACGCGTAGTGTCACGATGAATAGTCAAGGGCAGCGAGCTGCCAGCAACCTCACAACGGGACTTCTTGCCTACAAAGTCGAAAAAGGCCTGGTCGACCGCCTCGAGGGATGCAACCCCGATGAAATCGAACCATTTGGACCTGACTGGGATTTAGCGGAGAACAATCCGCATAGACAGACGTTAAGGTCGCTTAAACAGGGCGATACATTTGGTGGTCACGAGGTCGTGGTTGGGATTTCCCTCATGCAGGCACGGGATACTGACAAACCCGACAATCCGATTCACTCAGATCCGGAATTGGCTAAGAAGGCAGGCCTCGCCAAGCCCATTGCCGGTGGTTCACATGTGCTGTCCTTTCCACTTGAGAACATCATGCAGGCAGTGGGTCGCTACGCACTGCTACATGGCGCTGCGTTTGATGTTCGCTGGCGGGCTCCGGTGTACGCGGATGTGGCGATAAGGCCTCATGTCATGGTGGCCGCGGTATCACCGGATCGAGTGAGATTTAGTATGGAGGCCATGTTGGATACTGGCGTGAGCGCCATGGTCGGTGAGGTTACGGTACCGCTTGTATGAGCCGGGCACTGCAAGGGTTGCGTGTACTGGAGATTGCTGATCGATCAGCGGCGCTGGCGGGGAGGATTCTTGCTGATCTAGGTGCCGAGGTCATTATGGTCGAACCACCTGCAGGCGCAGCCATTCGGCACGAAGGTCCGTTTCTAGACGCCGGAGAAACCGACGATCATGAAAGCAAGATTAAGACAAATAAGGAATTGGCTTTTGCACACCTGTACTTCAACACGAACAAGAAGTCTGTGGTGCTTGATCTTGAGACCGAGTCCGGACGAGAAACCTTTACTCGGCTGCTGGCGACGGCCGATGTGCTCATTGACACCGCGATGCCCGGTCGGCTGGACCATCTGGGCTTAGGTCACGATGCACTTCGACGTATCAACAAGGGATTAATTCAGTGCTCGGTGACTCCATTTGGCCTAACGACAGCCTGGCGTCAACGCCAGGCGAATGACCTTGTGGCTGGGGCAGCGGGTGGTCTAATTCAGGTTTCCGGCTCAGCCAATGGGACACCCATACAAGGGGGTGCCCATCCTTCTTATACGATGGCCGGGTTGGCATCGGCTTCGGCGATCACCATCGCCTTGCATCAGCGTGATTTTGTCGATGATGGACGAGCAGGTGAGGGTGTCCATATAGATCTGTCCCTGCAGGAAGTGACGGCTCTGGCTGTTATGCAAACGGCCAGTCCGGGCCTCTGGCAGTGGCATAAGCGCATCCCACGTCGACCAGGCCTTTCTACAGCGATGGCTTGCAAGGACGGAAAATACGTGAGTCTGCTTGTCAGGCCGGATCGTTTCGATGGTTTTCTGGCATGGGCTGACAAAGTAGGCATCGATCATGGGCTGACATCGGAAGATTGGCACTGGGCGCGGATTGAGGCGCCGCGGCAGGACAATCCGGTATCTGCAACCACCCTGCGTCTTGCGCAGGCACTGACCCGTGATGAATTCGTCGAGGGTGCGCTTGAAGCGGACATCATCTGTCTGCCCGTACTGGATTTCCCTGACCTTGAACAAACCGAACAATACCGGGTCAACGATCAATTTTTTTTCCTGGAACATGAAAGTCTTGGAATGAAGCTGGGCTATGTGCGCTCACCCGTGGATGCCATGGCTGATGGTGTCGAATTCAAAGCCGCGCCCAAGCATGGTGAGCATCAGGCACTGCTGGAAAATCTTGCGGCACCACGGGTGCAAGATTTGCGGAAAAATCAGGCAGATCCTGCCAAAGCGCTTAGCGGACTGCGTGTGGTTGACTTCACCTGGGTGCTTGCAGGCCCCATAGGGACGCGAATCCTTGCAAGTTTTGGCGCCGAGGTAATACGTGTTGAATCCACGGCTAAACCCGATTCGATGCGTAGTCAGGTGGGCCCCGATGGCAAACCGGATGCTGATTTGGGCGGGCTTTATAACGTTGTCAATGCAGGCAAGAAGTCGCTGACAATCAACTTAAGTCATCCAGAGGGAGTGGCTGTGATTAAAGAGTTAATTGCCACAGCAGACATCGTGGTGAATAACTTCCGGCCTGGAGCAATGGAGCGCATGGGGCTTGGCTATGAAGTGTTGAAGGCCATCAAGTCCGACGTCGTTCTTTTAAACCTGCCGGGTGCACATCGGGTCGGTCCCTGGGCACAACGCCCCAGCATGGGCAACATACTGATGGCCGCTTCGGGTTTTAATATGTTGACGGGTTTTCCGGGCGAACGGCCGAGAGGGATCGGTATTGCCTACCCCGATTTCACTGCCCCTCACCTTCTGGTAGCGACCATTCTTGCGGCAATAAGGCAGCGCAATCTCCAGGGCGTTGGTCAGGAACTTCATCTCACGCAGTTGTCTAGTGTGTTGTCTTTACTGGGTGCAGAGTGGATGCAATACAAAGCGACGGACAAACAACCCTCACGCAACGGCAATCGCAATCCCAATGACTGTCCGCATGGTGTTTACCCCACGTTAGATGAAGCCGATCCCGAAATCGATTGCTGGGTAGCAATTGCCGTGCGTGGCGAAGCCCAATGGCGGGCCTTTTGCGAGGTGGCCCGAAAGACGGCGTGGATTAACGATCCGAGGTTTATTGATCATGTGGCGCGCAAAGAGAATGAAGACGATCTGGATGCTTTAATCGTCGAATGGACCCGGGGGCAGGATAAATGGAGGCTGGCGGACCTTCTGCAGGCGCAAGGCATAGCCGCCGCGCCGGTGGAACACCTGAAAGACATGCTGGAAAAAGATCCGCAGTTGCACCGACACTATCAAACGCTGCATCAACCGGTGGCTGCGCATGTGGACATACCCGTAGACCGCGAAGGGGCACGCTGGGTGGGTAGCGAACTCGATCTCAGGCGGGCACCGATGCTGGGTGAACACAATCTTTACGTGATCCAGGAGATCTTGGGGTATTCGGATGAGAGGTTCGCCCGACTCCTAGTCGAAGAGGTTCTCATCTAGGGTTTTATAACGAGAGTTCGTCGTATATTGCTTCGATGCGATCCGGGTTGAATGGCCACTTGAGGTCAGATAAATCGACTTGAGAGGCGATATGTTCTCTTGATACACCTGCTGAAATCGCCTGGCCAATCCTTCCGAGCAGCACTTCAAATTTGTGACGAAATGTCTCTATTTCGCGGCGGGTAAGGACGGGTCCGTGCCCCGGTATCGCCGTATCGAAATCGAGAGCCAGGATTCCGTCCAGTGTCGCTGTCCATTCTGCAGCGCTGCCGCCGTTCGCATAATCGACAAAAGGTGCAAGGATGCTGCCGTCCAGGCGACTCCCCCAGATGAAAAGATCTCCGGTGTGCACGGTCTTGAGTTCGACGAAGAAAATCACGGAGTCACCATTCGTATGGCCACGTCCAAGGTGATGAACCTGGATGGTGTGTTTACCGATGTGCAGGTTGGTTGTTTTAGTATAGGTAATGGGTGCAGCGCCGGCGGGATCCGCTCCGGCAGGCCGGTTTGCCAGTGCATTTAGGCGGGCGTTGTCGTGACTGAGCACTTGGGCATAGCGCATGAAAGCCGGGTTTGCACCAACGTGGTCGAAGTGATGGTGGGTATTTAGCACCACCTTGATTTTTCGATCGGTCACCGTAGCAACCTGTGCGGTGATGTCGTCGTGACTGTATTCGTATTTGTTGTCGACCAGTACGACCCCTTCGTTGGTCACGAGTACCGCTACGTTGCCCCCTGAGAGACTGCCATCAAATCCTGGCAAAACGTAAAGATCAGGTTTGCCCGATACCGGGCGGATCGTGAGTCGCGCTAACTGCTCCTCGGTGAGGGCAGGCCGCTCTGCCGCTGTGCTGAGCACAGCGGCAAGGGACAATAGGACAGCCAGTAAGCTGGGCAAGGGTGGCGAAGAGATCTAACGCTGAGAGACGTCTAGACCCTTCGGCTGCTGTGTGACCTGCAATTGCTGCGCTTCCTTTTCCGGGTCGTAACTCGGATCAAGACAGATGATCTCAAGCACGCCACCCTCGAGTGCCGGTGGTGGAATCGGATTGTTGGAGAGGCAAACCTGGCCATCCGGCTGGAATGTCATATCCCGTGTATAGGTGCCTGAAAGCGGGACAGGATAGACCACCCAACGCTCTTCTTTTGGGATGAAGCGGTAGATACGATCCGTCATGTTCTCGTTCAACCAGATGTCCTGGAACTGCGGGTGTACACCCAGGGCGTAGGGCGCCGGTCGCACGCCTTCAGCAAAACCAGGCATTTCGTAGACGGTAGATTTAAATCCGTCCGCTACGTCTATACGGGCGAGTTCGCCTTTGGAATAGCCCGATACCCAGAGGATGCCTTCATTATCGAAGCGCATGCGGCGGGGTCCCGCGATAGGTGAGTCGAACTCGGTGACCTTTAGGGTTTCAGCGTCGACCCAACCTATTTTGTCTCCAAAAAGACGCCCGTACCACATGCGATCATCAACCGGGTTGATGTCTATCCCGTAAGGTTGCGTGCCACCCGCAATGCCACCCGACTTTGCTGGTGGTAGATCGACGATATCGAAAGAACCATTGTCAGGTGTAAGGCGTCCGACTTTCTCGGAACCGGCCAGCGTGAACCAGACGTAGCCTTTCGCATCGACTCGAATTGTATGCGGATAGTAGGCTTTTTCTTCGCGTGGAATAACGTGCGATGCTTCCCATGTATTGGTATCTGGGTCAAACACCCCGATGCTGTGCGTACCTGTGTTGGTGACGTAGTACTTACCGTCTTTAGCGAGGTCGAGAGAGTGAGGGCCGTGACGCGTGCCAGGATTGAACTCCCCGAAAACTTCTATTCCCAGCGCTTCTTCGTGGTACTTGTCGCCATCGCCACCGGCCTGCAGGATATACTCTGACTGGCCTGAAATCGGATCGGTGACCACCATGTGATCAAGGGCCTGATCAACGGTGTAAATCAGACCGTTAGTAGGATGCACAATAGAATCATGTGGGACGAATGCGCGTTCCAGCATGAACTCATAGATTTTCGCGGTTCCAAGCTCATCGTGAATGGGAAATTGGGGCCGCATCTTGATGGGATCGCCGCGAAAACCTTCTGAGAGAATAATGGAACGCCGGTCCCGGAGTTCTTCATCGAAATTGCCAACCATGCGATGCATGCGCTGAATGGTCACGGCCCAGGATTCCGGTGTACGGGGCAGACGGGTGAATGGATTACCCATTTGGTGACAGGACAGACAATCGCGTTGAAACTGATAAGCGTTGAAGTCTTTTTCGTCGCCGCTTTCAAAAGGCAGACTATAAAAATGATAGGCGGCGGGTAGGCTGTCGGAAATTTCTTTGTCTGTGGTCATTTTGTCCATGGCGACATTTTCGGTCGCGGTCACAGTGCCCGCGAGTTCTACCGTGGCATGGGCATCGCGGTAGTAGGGATGTCGAGCCCGCATTTTGAGTGTGCCTTCCATTCGAGTAACGAGCGTGTAGACACCCTTTTCGTCGGTGTAGACCGATTCGGAAACACCATTGGCATCGTCAGTCACTCGAACCATGACACCATGCATGGCGTCGCCTGCGGCGTCTTTGACGATGCCGGTCAGTGTTGCTGCGTAGCTCGTCACGGTCAGCACAGCACAGCCGACCATCAGTACAGATTTTGCAAATTTACTCATTGTTCTACCCCGAAATTCCATAGGCCTTACCCTACCGTAAAAAGTGTTGATTGGTAACCTAACGATTCGGTCGCAATCTCCTGATCCAACCGTCGCCTTTTGTGAGCAGATAGAGTTCACCCAACGCATCGATGCCCAGGCGGAGGTCAACGCGTGCACCTGCATCGTAAGAGTTAGAAAAGCTCGAAACGTCTTTTAGGCGCTTTTCTTCGCCCTTAAAGGAAAGCCTTAGCTCGCGGATTTCTCTTAACCCTTTGCTCTCCAAGGCAGTCGCGTCGATGTAGAAAATCCGCCCATCGACAAGGTCTGCAAATACAAATTTACCGACGAGTTCGGGTATTGCTGTGCCTTCATAAACATACCCGCTACCGACGGCTCGACCCTCATCATGGTCATATTGAGCGATTGGATAGACAAAGCCCGGATCCCTCTGTGGCAGCGGGTAGACGCGCCCGGGTTCGCCTTCGGCCACACCAAAGGCTGTGGCGAAGGTGCCTTCGCGCAGGCGCCATCCGTAGTTGCCACCCGCCTGACCTAGATTGACTTCCTCAACCATGTTTTGACCGATGTCAGTGATAAACATGCGCCCTTTGCTGTCCCAAGAGAAGTGTTGCGCGTTGCGTAGGCCATACGCCCAGATTTCCGGCGCGGCGGAAGGATGATCGAGGAAGGGGTTGTCAGCTGGTATTCCATATGCGCGTTGTGCCGTTGCTTCTAGGGGTTTGATGCGGATGATGGCGCTCAAAGGCTCACTTAAGTCTTGACCGTAGGCTCTGGGATCGTTGGCAACGCCACCATCGCCTAGGGTCACGTAAAGGACCCCATAGTCATCACTGCCGACTTCAGCAACCGGATTGAAGGCGATATGACCGACGTTGTGATTCGGGGCGAATTGACCGACGCGAAAAATTTCCCGGCTGGTGCCGGTAAATTCGGTCGCGCGTGGGTTGTACGCTGTCCATTCCCTGATCACAGTTTCGTGGCTTGCTGAATCGTCATCGAGGTAGTTCGCCGTGCCACTGTCGGAGGTTGCACTGTAGGCAGTATAGAATTTGCCGAAGCCGGCTTTACCGATGCTGGTGAATTCAGGATGAAATGCAACCCCGGCCAGTCCCATTTCATTGGGAAACATCGAATCATTAAAGTCGACTTGTTCCTGGCGCAAATCGAGGTAGACACGGGGTAAAGAGGCGCGGTCATCGGTCAGGTAGAGAATACCGCGAGTGTCGTTGATGACCAGTTTGCCAAACGTATTACCGAATGGCTGCAGATATTGAATTCGTGCATACGCATTGTTGGTGTTTTGAGTAGAAGAATCTTCGCTTTTCGGCACACGGACAAAATCCTCAACGGCAACGAGGATCTCGCCTTGCTGAATCTTCTCAGGAATAGGGTCGAGCAGAGGCCCCTTCGCAGTCGCCGCGCAGGCAGCGATGAGCAGAAACATCGACGCGACCCAAGCATGTCGTAGGCAGTTCATGACTGGTTCACCAGTTGCAGAATTTGACCCCCTGAATTGTGTTCTAAAAGCACATAGATTTCTCCGTTTGGTCCGGTCTCGATATCACGGAAACGGGCTAAGTCACTGATCAGGGTTTCACGGTGTACGACTTTGTCGTCTTGCAGCACCATGCGATATAACGTTCGGCTTTTTAAGGATCCGACAATAAGATTGCCTTGCCATTCTGGAAATTCACGCCCGTTGTAAAAGATGAAACTAGAGACAGCGGGTGAAGGCGTCAGGTCTACGACGGGCTGTACGATGTCCTTAAGATCGTATTCCAGGCCGAGCTGTTTCCCGTAAGCGACAGGTGTACCGTCGTAATTCTGACCTTTTGAGTACAGGGGCCAGCCATAATTCTTGCCTGGCGAGAGACGATTCACCTCATCGCCGCCCCGTGGCCCGTGCTCCGTGCTCCATATATCCCCTGTCGTGGGGTTGTATTCAAGACCCTGAGGACTGCGGTGACCATAGGTCCATATCGTCTTCAAGGCACCTTCTGTCTCCATGAATGGGTTATCTAAAGGTACTTCACCATTGTCGCGCAGACGGTGGATCTTGCCCCAAGGCCGGCTGAGATCCTGGATGCCGGTAAAATTGTCGACGCCTTTGACCCCAACGCTCATAAAAACGTGCCCCTTACCATCGAACGCGATACGACCACCAGCACCTATGTCAGGGACAGAACCATAGTGCTCGATGGCGCTTTCCCAGATCACCTCCTCATCGATCCATGCCTCATCGCGAATTTGTCCACGGATGAGCTTATTCATCGAGACCGGGCTGTTGGTGCGCTCACTGATCTCGTTGCAACCTTCGCAGCGATCACCAAAGTACAGGTATATCCAACCGTTTTCTTCGTATTCAGGGTGCAGGGCGACGTCGAGGAGCCAACCGAAGCCCCACTCTTGCTTTACAGCTAAGGTGAATGTATCGGCGTAGGCTTCAGGGGTGCCAGCTATGAAGTTTGATTTTTCCCCGGTCTCGGAGATGATGGAGAGTCCGATCTTCTTTTCCGTTAAGAGCATGCCGCCCTGTGGAAGAGGCGCGATGGAAAAAGGCAGCGCATCCAGGCCATCGATGACCGTGCGCAATTTAAATTGGTGTTTTTCAGTCGTGAAAGTGTCTGTTGGGACAGAAAATGCGGTGTCGTAATTGAAGTCCGCGTAAGTTAACCCGGCACGTGTTTCTGAGATAAAAAGAGCGAGCGCCTTAATCTCGTCTTCGGACAACGTCGCCGACCATTGAGGCATGCCTTTCGCAAGATTTCCATCGGCGATACTTGCACTGATGGCTGCTACTGAATCCCCCTTTGAGAGCGCTACGTCGACGAGTGGGGTGCCTTGTGCTGCGCCTTTGAGGTCCTGTCCGTGACAGACAGCGCAAAGTTCCACGTAAGTGGTGGCATAAGAGTTGAGGGACGATTGTGTATCGAGGGTATCGTCGAATGCTGCAGCGGAGTTTTGCGCGTGTGTATTCGACAGAGTCCCTGCAACCACCAAGAAAAGTAAATGTCTAAGCATGATCTCTCCCTTTCGAACAATGACTCTATGATTGTTATGCTTTGATGGCAATGCAGCAACAACCTGAAACAGATAAGGTTTGGGATCCGATCGTACGGCTGACGCACTGGTCGCTGGTCGTTTTGTTTGGCGTTGCTTATTGGCTTGGTGGTGACTGGTTCGGTCTGCACGCGCAAATTGGTTATAGCGTTGGGTTGCTGGTTGTGCTGCGAATGCTATGGGGATTTGTGGGTCCGCAACATGCACGATTTAGTGAATTCGTGCCAACGCCCCGGCGATTGATGGCTTATATTAAGGGCCTTTGCACAGGACACCCGGCAGAGTATCGCGGTCATGATCCTGCCGGTGCGGTGATGATCATACTCCTGCTGTTAGCTCTTGCAGTGACTACGCTGTCGGGTATGACACTCTTTGCGATGGAACACAGAGGGCCCTTTGCTGGTACAGCGATGGCGAAGCTTTCGGGCAGTGGTGTTGAAGCGGTGCATGAATTCGCTTCGGAAGCAACGATGGTGCTTGCTGGTCTGCATGTTTTAGGTGTGCTCGTGATGGGACGCGTGCATAGACAGCGCCTGGTGCGAGCAATGCTGACGGGACGAAAATGGCTGCGCTGAAAAAAACCTGGGTCGTCTTACTGCTACTGCCTCTGCCGGCATATGCTCAGACAGTGCTGGATGCCTATCTTGCCAACCTTGAATTGCATGCCGATATCCTGCCATTTTCTGCACAACGCGGCAGCACAATCTGGCACCGGCAGCAGGAAGGGCGGGCTTGTACGAGTTGCCATCTTGAGTCCGTGCACTCAAAGGGGCGGCATGAGCGAACGGGCAAAGTTATTGAACCGATGGCACCGTCCGTCAATGCGGAGCGATTGACAGAAGCGAAGAAGATGGACAAGTGGTTTTTGCGTAACTGCAAATGGACGTTGGGGCGCGAGTGCACAGCGCAGGAGAAAGGGGATGTACTGACGTGGTTGCGGGATCAATAAACGCGGATTTGAGGATTTGAAGCTATGCTCGTGAGTAATTCGGGTTGCGTGATAGGTGGGTGCTAAGCCTGGCAGGGGCCATCGGGTTTGGATGTCGCTGTTTACATCAAAGAAGATCGCGATAACAATCCTACCAGCACAACGAACGCGCTGAAGTGGAATAAGAGGCAGAAATAAGAGGCAGATATGACTCAGCTGCAAAAGATTTCCGGATACGGTTTTCTGATTTTAATCATGGGGTTCACCCTTTACGGAACACTTGTGGAAGTGCAGGCAGGGAATTTTCGCTATGTGCGTAATCAGACTTACATAGCCGAATGTGGGGCGTGTCACCTGGCCTACCCGCCACAACTCCTGCCTGGCAAAACCTGGAAAGCGATGATGGGAGGCTTGGAAAATCACTTTGGAGAGTCTGCCGAATTGGATGACGAAACCGGAGAGGAAATTCTCCTTTACCTGGATGCAAATTCGCTGGGTGTGGCGCCGCCGTCGCGAATGAGCAAGATGATGCGTAACATTCCTGATGAGCCACCTCTGCGGATCACGGAATTTCCGGCGTTTCTCGATGCACATGAGGTCATCAAGGAACAGCTCTCACTACAAACCTTTAAAAAGGGCTTCTTAAGTCCGTGTGCAGACTGCCATCGGCTTGCAAATTCGGCGATCTTTGACAAGGAGCTACTTCACCCAGGCTACGGTCCGTCCAACTGGGGTGGCAAGGAGACGACCGACTAGATGGGGATAGGTATATATCCGTCGTCCTTGAGACGCTAAGTCCTCATCCGTGTGACGATATCCTGCATGCCATCCCACTCGCTCCAGTGGTCACACAGCTTATCAATCGTGATTTGCCATGGATTGTGATCTTCCGGGTAATCCAAATATTGGCCAAAGTAGCCTCTGTCAGGGTGATCGCTCACGCCGTGAGCAACACGGCGGGTACCCTCATTGGGATTTCCTTCGCGCCTGCGACGGATCCGGAAATAGATGTTCATGCGTGGATTGGGCCCGAGGTTGGGTGTCGCCGTATGTGGCAGACTGTGCAGGGCGAGCACCGCATCGCCTGCACTCAGGAGCACCGGCGTCAATTCCGGCCAGGGCCACTGCTTCGTGGGTGTGCCCAAGGCGGCGGCATCCTCTGCGAGGGCACGTATACGATTCGGCAGACCATTGCAGAACGGGGTGCCGTTCTTGCCAATGAGGATGCGTGGCCATTCGTGTCCTTCCGGGCCGATGATTGATTTTTGATCACGTTGTTCTTTAAAGCATGCCTCTACTTCTTCATGCATACCTTTGAGTACGGCGAACTGGCCGTTACCTGGTTCTAATTGGTCGTTTAAGGCGATGCCAACAAGGGTGGTGTAGGAGCCATAGGATAGATTGCGCTCCGGGTCCATCCACAAAATGCCGTCATTAGCGCCCCGTCTTTCATCATCAACACCAAAATATTTTTCGCTATCCAGTGGACGATGTGTGGTCGGGTCGATTTCTTCGGGAGAAGCGGGGATTGGGCCAGACCAGCCGCCGTCTACGTGCGTGCCTGGTTGCCCACCCAGCTTGTTAAAAGGGGGTGTCACGGCCACCTGGCAGCTGATTACAGGCGGAAAGGGACCCATGACATTTTCAACGATGGGCTTCATGGCGCTGTCATTAAACAGGCCAGTAATACGCGCATCGGTGGCGAGTTTTCCTGGAACCAAAAGCTGTCGTTCATCACTTGGGATAAAAGACTCGATCAATGTTCGCGCAGCGGTTAAGGCATCCGGGTCGACGGCATTACGGATAATGAGGAAGCCATGATCAAAAAGGCTTTGTTTTTCTTCTCTGCTCAGCTCGTGGTTCATGGTGTGCATCTGCCCTGGTCAGGGACATAAGGTTACAGGAAGAGAAGAAATTCGCGACCAATTGTATCGGGCAATGGTACCTTCTAGCCGGTCGCGCAGAGAGCCATATATATAATCGAAAATCCCTGCAGTCAAAGGACTAAGACATGCTTTAAGGGAGGACGTTACCGGAGCGCGAGCTGGGTTTGATTGTTGTCTCGCTTTGATCGAGCCCGGGCAAAAAATAGAATCAGCACTGTCAGATTGATTGCTCCGGCTGCCGCCGCAAACCCATAGGAGTAGTCGTAGGCCCCGGTCAAATCGAATAGATAGCCGCCCAAAAATCCCCCCAGTCCCATACCAATCCAACCGAAGAAGGAGGTGATGCTCATTGCACGTGCAGCGTATTTGCTTGAAACCATCAAGCGTGTGCAGACCATGATGCACGACATGACCCCTGAGTAGAAAAAGCCAAAGAAAATGGCCAGACCGTACAACGCGGCACTTCCTTCAATATGAGGAAACCAGAAAACAGATGCAGCCTGTCCCAGCGACATGAGCATGTAGGCAGGTAAGGCGCCCAGAATATCGCATAGCTTTCCGCCCATAATTCGACCCGCAATTCCGGATACCATAAGGATCCCGAGCGCACGCGCGCCATATTCTGCTGTATGGCCTGCATCAGTGAGCAACGGTACCAGGTGCACGATGGGCACGGCCATGCAGTTGCAGCAGAAAATGATCGCCACACAGAGCCAGATGATCGACTCTGTCTCCGACAAAGGGAAGTCACGCTCCTCTGGCTGAACGGTTGTTCTAGCCGCGATACGCCACGGTGATTCTCTCACGAGAAAACCGCATGGCAGTGCAATGCACAGATAGGTCAGGGCCATCCATGCATAGGTCTGGCGCCAGCCCACTGACTCGATGGCAATGCTTGAAAAATAAGGCACGACCGCTTGTCCGAATGCGCCGCCCGCGGCAGCCAGGCCAAGGGCAAGACCCGGGTTGAAACGAAACCAGAAGGCGACGTTCGCATAGAGGGGTGTGGTCGCCATGGAAGTACCGAATGCACCGAATAGAAAGTAGAAGGCATAAAACTCTGTGATGGTGGTCTGCAAACTCATCAGGTACAAAGCGAATGCCATGACGATCGCGGATATGACACCAAACCAACGCGAGCCATATCTGTCGGCAAGCACACCCCAAAGGATACCGAAAACGGCCGATGAAAATGAGATGGCTGAGTAACCGAGTGCTGTCTGACCGCGTCCCCAGCCAAATTCTGCGGACAGGGGTTTGAGGAATACGGAGACTGATCCGAGGTTACCAAAGGCAAGGGCACTGATGGTAAAGACGACACCGACCATGACCCATCCGTAGAGGGGATCTTTTTCCTTTGGGCTCAACACTCGGCTAGAACCGCTTGTCGTTAACCGTATTGTTGTGTTCGGTGGTGGCCACTGAGCCTGCCCTTAATACAAACGTTTGACGAAGCGCTACCCTAACAGGAGGCGGTGCAACTGGCGATGTTCGCAGGTCGGACTGATAAACTAATCAAGTGCCTTAAGGACGGTGTATACGATGAACCTGTATGCGGTGTTGGCCAATCTTGCACTCGTGATGCATGGAGTTTTTATCCTCTATTGTATTTTTGGTGGCGTGTTGGTGTTGAGCCGTCATTGGACGGTAGTCGTGCACATACCGGCGCTTATATGGGGCGCGGCGACGGAATTTTTTGGGATCATCTGTCCACTCACACACCTTGAGAATAAGTGGCTGCAACTCGCCGGAACTTCGGGTTACGAGGGTGACTTTATCCATCATTATCTTCTGGCAGCCATCTATCCGGCGGGACTGACGAGGGATCATCAACTTATGTTAGGTGTGGCCCTTATCAGTTTTAATTTCCTGGTTTATTGGTTTGTATATCGTCGCCGGCACGGGTAAACGGCACAAATATGACGGGGAGCAGGTCCTGCTCGGTCACCTGTCCGCTGCTTGTTTTGGACACAACTTTTAACATCTGTCCCTGATTCGGCTTGCCGACCGGCAAAACCAGGCGTCCTCCCGGTTTCAATTGTGTGATGAGCGCGGGTGGTATTTCGTTCGTTGCTGCGGTCACGATGATGCCGTCGAAGGGTGCGTGTTCAGGCCAGCCATGCCAGCCATCGCCGGTGCGGACCTGGATGTTGTCGTATCCGTTTTCAGCGAGCCGTTTGGATGCTGAGTCTGCTAGATCGGGAATGATCTCGATGGTGTACACGCAGTGGACGAGTTCTGCCAGCACAGCAGCCTGGTAACCAGAACCCGTGCCGATTTCGAGGATACAATGGCTGGCTTGAGGTGCTAAAGCATGTGTCATAAGGGCGACGATGAACGGTTGCGATATGGTTTGCCCGTGGCCGATACTCATGGGGCGATTGAAGTAAGCCCGGCTCTGACTGCGTTGGGGTACATATGCGTGCCTGGGTACGCGGGACATTGCCTGCATCACGCGTTCGTGGGGCGACATAATTCCGCTATAGCCCGCGGTTTCAGCAAAGTCCTGTCGGACTTGTTCGAGCAGGTGTTCCATTTGTGAATCGTAATCTAAATTGAGACCGGCCGTTGCAATGGTAATCCATGCGCCAAAAATCAGTCCCATAGTGTCACCGTTAGGTTAAAAGCGGATGCAGACGATCGTCTGAGTTGTGTGGGTCATGGTAATCCCAGCGTGTATATTAGGGTATAGACTGTGACATAAACTCTTTCCGTTTTGTCCGCTTCAGGAGGCAGGACGTTCTTTTTGCAAAGTCCCTAGGTGCCCTTGCGCGCTTGCCAATCCAGGAATAGCGGTGTGGGTGGCGTCGAGTGGTGGGCGTGCAGATAGTAAGCGCGATCACCCATCGGGACGAAATATACGCTCGTCCGCAGACGTTCGTGGTACCAAAAGTCTTTTGCGCTCTCTTCTGCTTCAAAGCCTTTGAATCCTGATTCGTCGGTTTGCTGATAGTCAGGGTCGATCACAACGAGCGCCAGCATAGTGCGCAGTACAGATGATCGGTTCGGGGTGCCACCGTGCCACAGCCGCAGATCGCGGATGACCAGATCCCCTGGACAGATATCGGTGGTGAGCTCTGGCGCCCGACGGGCAGCCTGTTCGTCAAGCATCGCCTGTGTGTATCTGCGCGTTCCATTCGCTTGTGCAACAGATGTCAGGTGGCTTCCCGGATAGATCCTGGTCGGCCCGTTTTCTAAACAAAACACAGACATGGGAAAATTCAGCACGACAGCCGGGCATCTTTGGGCGATGGGTCCGTCTGGTACATCCCGATGAATCTGTTGCGAGGTTTCTTCCCCAAGCCAGCTGGTGTTGGCACCGTAAGTCGTCAGCGTGGCGTTAGGCCCAAGTACACCTCTTAAGACTTCAATGGCGAATGTATTGTAGACGATGTCAGTGTAGAGATAGGGATGAAAGGGCGGGGGTCTTAGGCTATTCCATTTATTTTTCGTTCGATCGGTGGCGACTGTGGACAGGTCATCGAGCAGTTTAATATGCAGGTTTTCGATGTGTTGTGGATCTACCGCATTTTTAAGACATACGATGCCATCTTCGTGCATGGCATGGATCGCATCTGTTAATCGATCAAAGTTAAAATCGCTGTCTAGTACTGCAGAGCCGACATCAATGCGCTGCATGTCAGTCCTCAAGACCGCCCGATTCGGGCGCCGGTCGGGCGCGTTGATTATAAAGCATGGCCTTCAGACGGGCCTTTTCGTCGTCTGACAGTGTTGTTGGATCGTTGCGCAGATCATTGCCTACAGCCATGCCTCGTTGTACACCAGGGCGCTGTGAGAGTTCGTCGAACCAGCGTTTGAAATATTTGAATTCATTGAGATCCTGCACCTGCATCGCCCAGTTCGCTGTCCAGGGGTAGCAGATCATATCTGCGATCGTGTATGCATCTCCGCATAGATAGCGTTGGTTATAGAGTTGATTGTTGAGTACGCCATAAAACCGATGGACTTCGTCGGAGAACCGCGTAATGGCATACGCCTGGTCGCCTGCTCCACCGTCAAGGCGTTTGAAGTGACCGAATTCTCCGGTTTTAGGCCCCTGATTGGCCATCTGCCACATGACCCACTGTATGACATCGTATTTGCCTTTCGGATCGCTCGGGATGAACTGGCCGGTTTTTTCAGCGAGATAAAGCATGATTGCCCCCGATTCGAAAACGCTGAGAGAACCGGTGCCATCTTCAGGATCATGGTCTACGAGTGCGGGCATGCGGTTGTTTGGGTTTATGGCAAGGAATTGTTCAGTGAACTGATCGCCACGGCCAATATTACATTCGACGATGTTGTAGTCGAGACCACACTCTTCAAGTTGAATGGTGACTTTCTTACCGTTGGGCGTAGGCCAGTAGTATAAATCCAGCATAGGGTCTCCTTTGTGGTTAGCGCTGTGCCATGAGTTCGATGATGAGATTGGCAAAGACGCCCCGCGTGTCTAGGTAGACTGCGGATCGCCTGTCCCAATTCTTGGGCGTGATACTTAACACCTCCGGGAATCCGCGTTCGACCAGCTTGCTAGCCTCACTTTCTAAATCATCGACCAGGTAGGCTAGATGACCGATGCCCTCACCGGTCGAATCGAGTAGTTCCTTGTGAACCGTATGCCCCTGCACGGGTTGCAATAGTTCAAGTGAAACCGGGCCCATGTGGACAAATTGGCCCCGGGTAATCACCGTGGGGTCCGGGGTTTTGCCGTAGACGAGATAAGACTCAGACTGGCTTGAATCGATGCGGAATTCGGGGTCGAAGGTGGCTATGCCGAGGGATTGATAACGGGCGACAGATTGATCGAGGTCTCTCACCGGCATGCCCAGGTGATGGAATCGCCATGTATCTGGAACATCGGGGAGTTCAGGCATGCTCACTCCTCAAACCAGTGTAGGTCTACCGACTCATGAGGCCACAGAAAGTCAAAGCCGGCGAGGAGCGCGTAGCGTTTGTCCAGGTCCTCTCGATCGCCGATGTGATAATAGGTTTCTGCTTCAAAACTGCTTTTCACTTCGTCGAGCATGTGTTTCGAGACAGCAAATGCGACGCTGATACCGCAGTCTGCGAAGAGTTTTCGCTGGGTCGAAAGGGGCCGGTCCGAGCAGCTGCCGACGATACAGCCTCGTTGTATGGCGCGCCTAACCATGGCAACCGTTAATGGGCCTGGCGGGTCGCCGATGTCTAGCGTCCCGTCGATATCGAGACTGAACAGTGTTTTAGCCATTGTTAATCCGCTGCAACGCCCCATACGGTGTAATCGCCACCGGTAGGCATGGGTCCTCCGGATACACCAATGTCCGGAGAAATTCCGGTGATCTGACGGGCACCGGCACGGCGTTGAATTTGTTGTATGCAATCGGTGTGCATCCAGAATCGGCTTCGCCCGGCACCGATGTTGCCGCCACTCGGGGAAACAGGATTTGGGCCTTCGATACTGATGTCTGTTTGATAGAAATCCAGGGCTTCGCCAAAACCAATGCCACGGAAGTGCAGGCCTTCGAGGTGGAACTGGTGAAAGAGGGAAAATCCGTCGTACATGTTCTCAAAGGAGAGATCATCCGCACTGATACCGGCACCTTCGTAGATCTTTTTCCCGGTGCGGCCGGTTTCGTCTTCAACTTCTTCAAGCGTCGGCATCATGCTCCTGGCAGGACGGCGACACGAAGCATGGTTGAGGATATAAACGGGCGATTGCGCCATATCTTTGGCACGCTCAGCCTGGGTGAACAGATACGCAGCGGAGCACATGATGGGGATGTCGTTGTCGAAAAGGCTGGCAGGCTTGGCGATCCAGCGCGAAGCAAGGTAGTCCTCCTTGGTGAGCGCTTCCGGCCGATGTTGTGCCCAGTAACCTTCAGGAAACAACAGGCCATTGCGCCGCGAGTTCTGCATAAAAGGCGCCATCATGTCGTGGGTTTTGCCATATTTTCGGCAATATTCATTGAACTGCATGGCAGTGCCATAACAAACCGGTGCACCCCAGAGGTTGCGCAGTGCCGCTGACCCCGGGAGGCTGCCGCCGGCATTGGCACCACCCTGATAATAGCGACCTTCAAAGTTGTGCCAGGCTTTCAGTACCAGGCAGGTATGTGCCTCACCATCACCCATTGCCTGTGCGGCGGCAGTGATCGCACGTGACATGCAACCGGAGGCATTCATAGCGAATTTCACGCCGGTCAGTTCCGGCATGTTTTTTAAGAGCCAGGCGACACTGTTTTTCGCCAGACCGTCCAATGGATCGTCCGTACATTCCCAGCGATCAAGCATATCTTGAGGGATGGGTTTGCCTTTTTCCCAATACGCCCCGGTCGTCGTGACCGGGTCTATCACCAGACCGTCAACATCCGCGGGATCAACGCCTGCGTCTTCCATGGCCTGACGCAGTGCAAAGATACTGATCGCGCCGACCGAGGTCTCGGGATCATTGTCCCATCGACGGCAGGTGGGGGCATGACCGATACCGATGGCGGCAACTTTTCCGCGGTGTTCCCAAACGCCTAATCCTTCGCCTGAACGGTAGGTATCGCGCGGTGCTTCAGCAACATATTTCATCCGATCACTCTCCACTCCGGAACTTTTTGACCATTGGCGGTTTCTTCGAAGATGACCTCGACCGCGCCCTTCACCGGGACCTCATCTGGTGGTGTGCCGGGTAGGTGAGAGAGCATCTGTATATCGGGGTCATCGTCCAGTGTGATGATGGCTACGTTAAAGGGTTGATCTTCGTGCAGCATGCGAACGGGACCATCGTGGACGACGCCATAGTTGTAGATGTGACCTTTGCCGCTCATCTCAGTCCAGGTCAGGTCGTCGCTTCTACAGCCGCCGCACTTGTTGGCTGGTGGGTGTTGTAGCCGTTCACAGACGCAGCACTGTTGTATAACCAGGCGATGTTCATTCGCTGCTGCCCAGAAAGGCGCCGTCAATTCGTCGGGTGCTACCCCTTGTTTTGGCATATTGATCTCCTTCCAACCCGAAGCATATGCGAACTCAAGGGGTCGGTTCCAGAACCGAAAGAAACCCAGTGAATTCAAAGAAGTTGAATTATTTCTGGATTTTGCCCTATGGGTGCCCCTATCGCGAGGCGCGTGCGTTTGTGTGACGGCATTTTCGCCTGGCTAGATCAAGGGAATTTAGGTGGTGTTTTTTTCCTAAACTATGAGAATTGAACCCGCCTTTGAATTGCTGTCGATTGACAGGTCTGCCGGAAACATGAGGGCGAGACCAACCAGAAGACGGTTTGTGCATCGCCTGGTGGCTTAACTTCTAATCCGTACGAACTTCTGCAGGGAATGACAATCTAGAGGGACTAGGCCGAATCGGCCACCACCACTGTAGGTCACTTCACCCACATATAAATCGCCCTGACTGTCAGCCCAGATGCCGTGGGGTGCAAAGAAACTTCCAGGGTCCGTGGGTACATCACCGCCAAATTGGGTAATCACTTCGCCCTCGAGGGACAAAACACTGACCCGCGCATGAGGCGCGTGCGGTTCGACTTTCACATTAGGTCCTTTGCCGGCGCGCTCGCCGAGTTCAGCGACATAAAGGTTCTCTTCCCCGTCGATGTAGAGATCATCCGGGCGCAGCACATGCCCCCACTCGGTGATGTAGTTCCCTTGCAGATCGAATACCTGGATCCGCGAGTTTTCCCTGTCAGCTACGTACACACGATCGTTTTTGTCGACCGCAATGGCATGAGGAAGATTGAACTCGCCAGGCCCATCTCCGGGCTCACCCCACGATGTTAAGTAATCGCCGTTGCCCGTGAATTTGTGCACCCGTGCATTGCCGTAGCCATCGGCAACGTATAGGTCACCCTGCTGTGATAAAGCCACGTTGGTGACCATGTTAAACGGATCACCTCCTTTCTGTACGGGCGATTCGCCTGGTACAAATCCGGTATCTGAGGGTTGGTTTTTTGTGCCCAGTGTTCGTCGCAAAGTCCCGTCGGGCTCGAATATGCGCACGGTGTGATCGAAATTGTCAGCGCAGTAGACGGTGTTATCCGGACCAATATAGATGCCGTGCGGGTTCGTGAACACACCGTCGCCCCAGGTTTCGAGAAAATCACCATCCGGGCTGAAGACGATGATGGGGTGTTCACCTCGGTTAAACACATAGACACGGTCTTGTGAATCGGTGGCGACGCCGGCAACTTCCACGAAACTCCAGCCTTCCGGGAGCTTTTCCCAACCGTCGATGACTTCGTATTCGATCTTCTGCGGCATTGCCAACCCTCTCCCAACCAAGATATCTATAGTATGCTGGTTACGGGAGGATTCTATGAAATATTCAGTTGCATTTGCATCCGAGGTGGATAGCTGGCGTTGGGTGAAGCGTGCCGAAGAACTCGGGTTTCATTCGGCATGGTTCTACGACACGCAGCTGCTAAACCCTGACGTGTTTATCTGTATGGCACTGGCGGCGCAGGAAACCAGCAGCATCCGGCTGGGTACCGGGGTGATAGTGCCTTCGAATCGAATCGAGCCTGTCACTGCCAATGCGTTGGCCACCTTGAATAAGCTCGCCCCGGGTCGTATCGATTTCGGGGTGGGTACCGGATTTACCGCACGACGTACTATGGGTCTTGGAGCGATACCGCTGAAAGAATTCCGAACCTACGTCGAGCGTGTGCAGGCGCTTGTCGAGGGAGAGATGATTCAATGGGATTTCGAGGGAAAGGATCGCAAAATCAGATTTTTGAACCCTGATCTGGGGTTGATTAATGTCGAGGATGAAATCCCGCTCTGGATTTCGGCATTTGGGCCGAAATCTCGCCAACTCACGGCGGATCTTGGGGCGGGATGGTTAAACTTCGGCGGTATGGCAGGTGCTGTTGAAGGTTTACAGGCCATGCAGGAAACCTGGTCCGGCACCGGCAGAGAGGTTGCAGATTTGCCGTCAGCACTATTTTCTCTTGGTGCGGTTCTGACGGGTGACAAAGAAGCGGATGATGTGCTGTTGAAAGCTCAGGGTGGTCCGTTAACCGCCGTTGCCATGCATAATCTTTCCGACGATGTAGGCCCTATGGGGGGGCAAGCACCGCAAGGTCCAATGGCACAGTTGCACGGTGCTTACATGAAAGAGCATGCACGATTTGAGCCCGCGGATGCTAAGTATCTGCAGAATCACCGAGGGCACCTGATGTTTGTCCGTCCGGAAGAGGAACATCTCTACTCAACAGAACTCATTCGGGAGACGACCCTCAGTGGTACGCCGGGGGAGTTGATAGAAAATCTCCGCACGCTGCGAAAGGCTGGTTATAGCCAGATTGTCATCCAGCTTGTACATGGCCAGGAGGATGCGATAGAACCTTGGGCGGAAGTGTTCCATGCGATGGACGAGGAGGAAGAATAGTGTCGTTGCGAGAATTTAGAACAGAAGTCCGAGCCTGGCTCGATGAGAATTGTCCTGAAAGTATGCGCACGCCGATGTCGGAGGACGAAATTGTCAGCGGGGGATCGAAACAGAGAAGCCCGAACCCTGATTCATATGTCTGGTTGGACAGAATGGCCAGTCGCGGATGGACGGTGCCGGACTGGCCTGAGGAATATGGTGGTGCTGGTCTCAGTAAAGAACAATACATGGTCCTCTTTGAAGAGATGTCTCGAATCAATGCCCGTATCCCGCTGACTGGGATGGGTGTGAGCATGATCGGGCCGACACTGCTTGAGTACGGCACGGACGAGCAAAAGGCGGAACATCTGCCGAAGATTGCCAGCGGTGAGATCCGTTGGTGTCAGGGATATTCCGAGCCGGGTGCAGGTTCGGACCTGGCGAGCCTTAATACACGTGCGGTTGAACAGGGCGATCACTTTGTTATCAATGGACAGAAGATTTGGACAACGCTTGCGCAGCATGCAGACTGGATATTTTGCCTCGTAAGAACAGACCCGGATGCCCCCAAGCATGAAGGCATCAGTTTTATGCTCGTTGACATGGCACAATCTGGTGTGACGACCAAACCGATCCGTCTGATCAGCGGTACTTCCCCTTTTTGTGAGACCTTTTTTGACGATGCGCTCGCCGAGAAGAAAAATCTGATCGATCGGCTGAACAAAGGTTGGACGGTGGGCAAGCGTTTGCTTCAGCATGAACGCTCGGGAATTCAGGCGCTCGCCCAGGCGGCTGCCGGCAGAGATGCCCGTGCGACAGCGGGTATGCCGATAGAAGAATCTGCCAAAGCTTATGTAGGTAGCGGACCAACCGGAAAAATTGCCGACCCTGTACTGCGTGGCGAAATCACGGCTCACCTGATGAATACACGTGCCCTGAGTCTCACCCAGGCGCGTAGTCTTGAAGAATCCCAAGGAGGTACCCCTGGTTTCACGACCTCTGTCTTCAAGCTTCGTGGAGCAGAATTGCGAAAAGAACAACTGGAACTGCAATTAAAGGCCAGGGGTACTCAGGCCTTGGGGTGGGCTGGTGAGAGTTTCAGTGACGAGGAAAGAGACGTGACGCGCAATTGGCTGGGTTCCAAGGCGGGTTCAATTGCCGGAGGCTCCAACGAAGTGCAGATGAACATCATCGCTAAGCGTGTGCTCGGATTACCCGACGTCTAGATGCTGCCGCCTTATAAAAGTCTGCGTATTGTCGAGTTTGGTCGATTTATCGCTGCGCCCTATTGCGGTCAGTTATTTGCCGATGGTGGCGCAGATGTAATCAAGATTGAACCTGTGATCGGCGATGATTCGCGCCGCAATGGGACCCGTTTATCGGCCACAGAAGCCCGTCAATATATCAACAAGAATCGTGGCAAGCGCTGTGTGGCGGTGGATCTGAGCGATGCGATGATACGTGAAAGTATTGCCCGTCTTGTTGATACCGCGGATGTCGTACTTGCGAACTTTCGCCCTGGCCAGGCTGAGAAACTCGGGCTTGCTTATGAGCAAGTTCGAGTTCGCAACTCGAACGTGATTTATGCCGAAAACACCGCGTTTGGCCCGACTGGGCCGATGGCCGCTAAGGCCGGTATGGATGTTCTCCTGCAAGCCTATGCGGGTGTGGCATCACTCAAAGAGAGTGGTCCGGAGATGAACATAGATCCGATAGTTGACTACACGGCGGCTCTCCTGATGGCTTGGGGGGTGGCCACGGCACTTTATGCGCGTGAAAAAACGGGTACCGGGCAGCGCCTCGATGTGTCCCTGTTGCAGGCCGCGCTGGTCATTCAGAACAACTCGGTCAATCATATAGACACGGTGGATGGTTGGCGGGAGGAATTTGTCGATTATCTAAAGGAGGCATTTTCGCGTGGTCATTCGTTCGCTGACGTACTTGCACACCGCGAAACGCTCAAACCGACGATTGCGCCACCTTACTACGGCTTTTTCCGCACCCAGGATGGATTTTTAGCGCTGGCCGCGGGCGGCCTGGCGCTCAGACGGAAAGTTGCCGGGTTGCTTGGTATAGAAGACCCGAGCCTTAAAGATGCCGGTTTTCAGCCCCAGGATGTGGCTGCCCATACGGCCATGACCCGGTCTGATGTGCAAGCACGGCTTTCTAATGAAACAACGGCACATTGGCTGGCAGCTTTTGAGGAGGTCGGTGTTCCTGCAGGTGTTGTCAATATGAAAGAGCAGATACTTAACGATGCGCAGTGTTGGGAAAATGACTACTTGGTGCGGTTAGAGCATGAGGAACTGGGGGGTATGACGGTTGTCGGCCCTCCTGTTAAATTCAGTAAAACCCCATTGAGCGTTCAGGGTCCAACCCCGACGCTTGGGCGTCATACGAGAGAAGTGCTGCTGGCAACCGGGATGCAAGCGGCGACGATAGACACGTTGGCAAAAAAGGGCCTGTTGATCGCGTGAGCGGGAAATGCTTGGTCGTATGCAATTGCAGTTCAAGGTGTTGATATGAGGGAACTTGAGGGGAAAGTGAGCTTTGTCACGGGTGGCACTTCGGGCATAGGTGAGGCAACCGTTCGAGAGTTAGTTAAAGCAGGCAGTGCGGTAGTCTTTACCGGACGTCGCATCGAACGTGGTGAAACTCTGGTTGGCGAACTGTCCAGTCTTGGCGAGGTGCGCTATGTGTGCGCAGATGTGCGCAATGATGATGATATGGACGGAGCCATGAATGCCCTCATTGATGAATTCGGGCGCGTGGATGTCGCCTTTAACAATGCCGGTATCTTTGATCGGGATAGCGCGTTCCACGAATACAGCCGGGCGGATTGGCTCCGTATGCTGGACACTAATTTAACCAGTGTCTTTCGCTCGATGCAGATTGAGATCCGGCACATGCTCGCGGGTGGTGGTGGTTGCATCATCAATAATGCATCCACCGTCGCGCATCGGGGTAGCGAACGGGCGAGCCCTGCATACGTCGCAGCCAAGCATGCCGTGTTGGGTCTCACTCGACAGGCAGCCCTGGAATACGCACAGTCAGGAATTCGTGTTAACGCGGTATCTCCGGGGCCCACCCTCACGGAAGTTACGCTAAATCGATCCGACCTTGACCCGGAAACTGCAGCGTTACGTATTGGCGAATTAAATCCCCAGGCAAGGCTGCTCAATGCCGTGGAGGTGGCAAGAGGGGTCGTTTTTCTCGCCAGCGAAGCGAGTAGTATGATCAATGGGCACTCCTTAGCACTCGATGGCGGGCAACTGGCCAGACTGTAATTAACCAAAATATCTGGAGGCAGCAATGGATAAACGGATAGTCGATCCAAGGCCCACAATCGTGCACAAATCAGCGCCGCTTGAGTCTGCACCGATCACAGCGGAGAGGTACATCTCCAGGGAATGGCTGGACCGGGAGCAACAAGTGCTATTTCCGACAACCTGGCTTTTTGCCTGCCTGGAGCGAGACGTGGCAGATCCTGGTGAGTACCAGGTGTTCAATATTGGTGATGAGTCGATCCTCGTTTCCCGGACGCAGACCGGCGATCTGGCCGCGTTTTACAATGTGTGTCAGCACCGTGGCGCGCGGGTCATGGTTAATGCCGGTGGCTGGGTGGAAAAATTCGTCTGTCCATATCACGGTTGGACTTACGCCTGTGATGGCACCCTGATCCAGGTCCCGGACGCGGAACGTTTCTCCGAGCCCGTCAACTGTCAAGAAAGGTCGCTTAAGCCGGTTCGCGTTGACTGTTTTGCCGATATGGTGTTCGTCTGCATGGATGATGATACGCCTGAATTGCTTGATTTCCTGGGCCCGATTGCCGAGGCCATTGCACCTTATGCGGTTGATAAAATGACATTAATTGGCGATCAGACGGTACACCTCGACTGCAATTGGAAGGCGGTCTTTGATAATTTCGGCGAGCTTTACCACGTCGACCATATCCATCCCCAGCATGAAAAAATGTTTAACTGTCCTGCCGCGGAGATTCATCTTTATGACTATGGGCATACGGGGGTCATTATTGATGGTCACACACTCAACCCGCGACTGCCCATACCGGAAAAGCCCAACGGATACCTGACTCACCAACTCAAGACCTTCGGCGCGGACCCGGAGGATTACAACGGGCGTGTGCTTGATATCAGACTGGACTTGCAAAAACTCAGGCGGGCATCCGGGCCGAGGCTCGGTTGGGATTACAGCCGAATGTCCGATGAGCGTCTCAGTGACATCGAACAGTACAACCTGTTTCCCAATGCAATGATTACCGTGCAGCCTGACGACGTACTGATTACACGCGCACGCCCTCACCCGACCGATCCCGACAAGTGCTTATGGGACAAGTTGACATTCCACCGTTACCCCGACGCTCAAGTTGCGGCGAATGCAGGGTTATCTTTTGCGCCGAATGATGCCATGGGGGATTCTCCAAGCCATCGACCCGAACATGATGAGTTCAGCCAGGACGATATCATTGAGGGGCGTAAGACGATGACAATCACAATCGATCAGGACATACACCTCATTCGTGACGTTCAGGCCGGTATGCATTCGAGAGGCTTCACATCACAAAAACTCTGCGATGATGAGGTGCGGGTCCAGCACTATCACGATTGGCTCGGTTTTATCTTAGGCGTGCCAGGAAGTCATCGAGCGGGCTTCGTGACGCCGGACAAGGACGTATAGTTGTAGTTTTCGTATCGCCGGCTTTCCGTTACGCGGTATATACGGTTGTGCAGCTGGGGTTAACGGATGCCGATTCGCTTTTGGCCTACAGGGGTTTTTCTACCCGGGTCAAATGCAAGGTCAGACTGGAAGCAGGTTCATAGTGGATTTGTGACCAGGCCGCGATGTCTTGAGAGCCAGTTGTCAAACCGGATCAGCAACGGTGGAAGAAATAGAAGGTCCAGTAACCAGGCCACGACGATGATTGGGGTGAGCAGAAGCGCCACATTTTGAAAGTGGAAGGTATTAGAAAAGACCAGGATGAATGTGCCGACCGCCAGCGACAGGGTCGTAATGGTGATCGCTGACCCGGCTTTATCGAGCGAGTAATCGACCGCGGCTTCGGGGCTGGCACCACGTCGCCTGTCAGTTATGTATTTGCTCATAACGTGTACTGAATCATCGACAACCAGACCGATGCTGATAGAGAAGAGCATGAGGATGTAAGGGCTCAATTCACCGACAAAAAGGCCCCAAAAGCCGAAGACGATGGTTGCCGGAAAGATATTCGGCATAATGCTCAATAAACCGTATTTCACGCTTCTAAGGCCAATTAACATGGTGAGGGTGATGAGCAGAAAACTGAGCGAAAAACCTTTCATCAGTTCCTCGGTGATTGTGCGATCGAGGCGGGCAAAGAGGATGCTGTTGTCGCCGTGCAGAACTTTATACTTTGAATCGACGTTGTTTGCGATCCACTGATCGGTACGATCGTTGAAGTTGATCAACTCAGCGTTGGATAGGTTAGATGTGCCGATGACCAATCGGACCGCTGAATAATCCGTATTGAATATTGGTTCGAGATTTGGCTCGATCTCCTGGATGAGTTGATAGCCAACCAGATAATCGATGACCTGCAGTTTATCTTCCGGCAGCTTATCCCACGCGGGGTCATCATCGTGTTCGGACTTGTTAAGGCTGCGCAGAAGATCCGTATAGCTTGAGACAAAACTTGCCTCGGGTTGAGCTTCGACCCACTGGGAGAATTCATCAACCTGGCGTAGAAATTCCGGCTCTGTAATGCCGTAGTATTCGCCACTTTGCACACTGTAAACCAGGCTTTTATCGTTGCCGATTTTTTCGGCCAGGGCGGTCATGACATGGTGCAGGTCTGAGTCCTCGTCAATAAAACTGTAGCGATTAAAATCCATTTTGTTGAGCGGCAGCATGGCCAGTGTTGCGACGATGAGTACCGTACTGCCCCAAAACAGGACGCTGCCTCGGGTACGAACCAGATTAGCGACGTGCTTGATGAAGCCCCGCACACCGAGTGGTTTAGGCACTTTATTTACGGGCAACAGCAGAATGAGGGTTGGGAGGGCAGTCAAAGTGATCAGGTAGGCCCATAACACGCCCACTGCGATGATATTCCCAAAACCATAGATGCCGGGTGATGACGAGTAATTAAGGCTTAAAAAACCCATTGCCGTCGTGATACTTGCGAGGGTGACAGGTTGGAGATTGATGGCCAGGCTTTCGCGCATAGCATCTAATCGGTGGTGCCCTGCATGCAAACCTTGAGCATAAATTGAAACGATATGAATGCCATGGGCCATCGCGATGACCAGGACTACGATCGGACCCAGGCTCGATATCTGATTAAATGGGATGTTTAACCAGCCGAAACTGCCGACCGATAAGCCGATGGAGGCAAACGAAATGAGGAACAGACAAATCGCGTAGGGTAGCGAACGCAGGCAATACCACAGAAGTAGAATTGAGATTGATATGACGAGGGGGAATAAGACGGTTCGGTCCTTGATGGTGGCGTTGTAACCATCCATCTCGAACAAAGCGCCACCGAACGTATAGATCTCAACGTCTGGGTACTTTTCGCGCAGAGCGTCGCGCAGCGCATAGACCGAGCGAGCAGTCGCTAGGCGTGTGGCCTGCTCGTCAGGCTTGATGCTGTATTTAACGACTGCGAGCGCCATATCGCCCTCTTTTGAGAGAAAACGTTTAGTAAGATCAACATCTTGTAGGGCAATTGTTTTAATTTCCGCCAGGTCCTTAAGGGCAATGGAATCGAGGTGGGGAACGAGATAATCCCTGGCGTAACGTTCTGCGTCTGCCTCATTCAGCCGCCTGTTCATGAGGGAACCGATAGAGATTGCGCCCTTAATTTCGGTGTGGCGTTGCACCAGTTCATCCATTGCCCGAAGCGCTTGGAAATTGAATACGTCTTCGTCCGACTGGAAGGCAAAGAGTACATTCGTGCTGCCAGGGAAATCTGCGCGGGTCTGATCTACTTCTTTTTTGTAGGGGTCGTTTTCGCTCAGTATGGACCGCGCTGTGGTATCGATGGTCGACATCGTCATGCCATAGACCACCGTGAACGCCCCAAGAATTGCGAAGACGAACAGAAAGAATCGCTTTTCGACTAAAAAATTAACCAGATGCTGCATTGATACCGCGTGATTGCATAGAAGGAAGTACAACCTGGGTATGCTAGAGTTATCTTGATCTCATATCACGTGGTTATTGCATGAAATTTAGTGTTGTAGTGTCGGGCGTATTACTGTTTATAGCGACAACAGTCGCGACCGCAAATCCGACCCGTGTGGGCGACTTTGCCCTCCTTGATCAAAGCGGTAAATTCCATCAACTCTCGTACTTCGGTGATCACAAAGCGGTTGTATTGGCTGCTCACAGCACGCAAGCTGATTTAACCATTCCTGAGAGCCTGTTTTCGTTGGATGGTGTGCTCGTCTACTACATCAACGCGATGCAGGATGAGACGAGACAAAGTCTGAGTGCGGCGATATCTGCCGGCTCGATACCTGTGCTTGTTGATGAATCGCAAATGGTTGCTCAATCTTTGGGCTTGGCACGTGTAGGGGAAGTGCGCGTCGTCGATCCAAGCAATCTGACCTTGCTTTACAAAGGCCACCTGGATGATGTGGCTGTTGCGTTACCTCGAGTGTTGGCGGGTGAGAAGGTATCGGATGGGGGAATCGGTTCAGGCGCGATCATAGACTACATTCATGAAGCCCCGGTTTCTTTCAGTCAAGACATCGCGCCGATCCTTGCAGAAAACTGTGTCTCGTGTCATCACGAAGGGGGTATCGCACCCTGGGCGATGACCAGTCATGCGATGGTTCAAGGCTGGTCGCCAATGATGCGGGAAGTGGTTTTGACGCGGCGAATGCCACCAGGTCAGGTGGATTCGCATGTTGGCAGAGCAATCATGGATGTTGCGGGTTTGACGCCTGAGGAAAAACGCAAACTGATCCGCTGGATAGATGCGGGCGCGCCTCTGGCTGAGGGCGAGGAAGATCCTTTGGTGGGCGTGCGCTTCGCAAATGCTAAGTACACTCTGGGTGAACCTGATCTCGTATACAAGATCACAGCGCAGGACATCCCAGCTACAGGTGTGCTCGACTATCGCTACGTACCGCTGCAACTGAATCTGGATCGTGATGTATGGGTTCGTGCAATGGAATTCGTTCCGGGAGACCGCGCCGTATTGCACCATGTGATTGCTTATGTCTCGAGTCCCGCGGACAAAACTGTAAGAGGTCGCCAGACCGGTGCTGCGCGAGGAGAAAGTGTCGGAGGATTCGCGCCGGGTCGCCAACCTGATCAGTTCCGAGACAACAGCGGTCGCCTGCTTAAGAAAGGTTCTAATCTTCTCTTGCAAATGCACTACACCACGGCAGGGCGCGCAACCGTCGATGAAACCGAGATTGGTATCTATCTGCATGATGAACCGCCGGCGTTCGTCATGTCCGGTGGTGTCGCCGGACAGCGCAGATTTCTTGTTCCTCCTTATGAAAAAGAATACAAACTGCAAGGTGTGCAGGAGATCAAGCGGGATGCCTATCTCTATGGGCTCAATCCGCATATGCACTTTCGTGGGAAATACATGAGTTACACCGCTGAGTATCCAGACGGGACAAATGAGGTGCTTTTGTCAGTGCCTAAGTATGACTTCAACTGGCAGTTCGATTACGCGCTGGAAGAGCCGCTTTTTCTACCGGCGGGGACGCGTCTAATTGCGAAAGGTGCGATGGATAACTCGGCCAGAAATCCCGGCAACCCGGACCCTTCAAAACCGGTACATTTTGGTCTGCAGACGATGCACGAGATGTTCTTCGGCTTTACAACGCTGCGTTACAAAGGGGATACCCCCCAGAGTCTGGTTGCGCGCAAAGCTCAATCGCAAGACAGTCCGGGCGCAGACTGAATCCGTAGAGGGAAGGTAGAGACAGATACCCGCAAAAAAGGGGCGATGATGAAGAAGTTCATGATTGGAGTAGGAATTTTGATCACCCTTCTCCTTGTCCTTGGTTTCTTTTTTCGCGACACCATCGGCATGATGCTTGCTTTCGCCGCGATGCAGCCTGATCAGGGATTTGCCGAAGACACACGTCACGAAGCACCGGACTATAGTCAATTTGGTGCGTGGGCGGCGCTGCCTTCGCAAGACGATATGGCAGACGTCACACCCGCAGGTGCCGAAAATCTGCAGGCAAAAGCAGTGGTTGATGTCTTCTTTATCCACCCAACCACCTATTACAAAAACGAGTTCTGGCTGCAGCCTCTTGATGATGCGGATGCCAACAAGATTACGGATGAGCAGGTCATGCGTGGTCAGGCAGCAGTCTTCAACACGTGTTGTGCGGTCTATGCGCCTCGCTATCGCCAGGCAACCCTTTTTTCTTTCATGGACACGAGTGGGGATGGTCAACAGGCAATCGCATTTGCCTATGAGGATGTGGAAGACGCATTTGATTACTATCTGGCACATTACAATCAAGGCAGGCCTTTCATCATAGCCGGGCACAGTCAGGGTGGGCTACATGCCGATACTCTGCTAAAAAACAAAATTGCTGGGACGGATCTTGAAAACCGCCTCGTAGCGGCATATCCGGTGGGGTACTACATCACCGGTGAGGGGAGTGTGCCGGTTTGCGAAAATGCGACGCAGACAGGCTGTCAGGCGACGTGGAATGCAGTGGCCCCGGACAGCGGAAGTTTTCAAGATACAACTGCATCCATATGCATCAACCCGATCAACTGGAAGAATGACGGCAGTCGGGCCGACTTTACGGACCATCTGGGTGCCGTTGACTATGGGGCTGAGGGTCAAGTTGAGCAGGGCGTTGTCGATGCTCAGTGTGTGAATGGCCGCCTGCACGTTAGCGAGGTACGTTCGCCGAACTACAAGAGCGAATTTATGGGGCCGGGTAACTACCACATATACGACTTCAGCTTTTTTCACTTAGATATTCGGCAAAATGCAGTCGATCGGGTAGTGGCTTACCTGAGTGCACAAGTGACCGAGGCCCCGACCGAACCAACGTTCGATTAGGCTAATCAGGTTAATTTTCGGCTAATCCGTTGGTCGATGAGCTCGCGATTTAAGTATTCCTCCCCAAAACAAAGCAATTGCCCCGGCGCTGGCGGAGGCGCTAAGGTAAGACTTTGAATTTTGGTGGATACCCATGAGAGACAATAGCGTATTGACTACCTGGCGTGCGGGTGGCCAGACTGTAGGCGGCTGGCTCAGTATCGGTAATGCCCATACGGCCGAAACGATGGCTGGTCTGGGCTTTGATTGGCTTTGCATTGACCTGCAGCACGGGATGCTCAGCTATGACGATCTGAAATACATGCTACCCGCGATATCTACGACGGATACGATTCCTTTCGTTCGCGTTCCTTGGAATGAACCATACGAAATCATGAAAGCCCTCGATGCAGGTGCCTATGGGGTTATCGTGCCAATGGTTAACAATCGGCAAGAAGCGGAGCAGGCAGTGTCAGCTTGCAGATATCCACCTGATGGGTTGCGATCGTTTGGTCCAGTACGGGCTGCTATGTACGGTGGTCGCGGATATGCCGATGAGGCCAATACGCACATCGCGTGTATTGCCATGATTGAAACGGCTGAAGGTTTGGAAAACCTGGATGCGATCGCAACCACGCCGGGGTTAGATGCGCTTTACATCGGGCCGTCTGATTTATCTTATGCACTGGGATTGAAACCCTTTGGTCAGTTTGAAGAGCAGATCCATATCGATACGGTGGCAATAATTCTTGATGCTTGTCGTCGTGCAGGAATCGCGGCAGGTATCCACACAGGCAATCTCGACTATACAAAGCGTTATCTTAAACAGGGTTTCAACTTAATCACGCTCGGAACTGACGGTGCATTTATGGCACGACTTGCCGCTCAGGAACTCTCTGAAGCGAAGCAGACGCGCCAAGAAACGAAAGAACAAACCGGTTATTAGCGCATGCGCGGCATCCTGCTCAGACTACTGCTCAATGTCCTGGGCCTCTGGGTGGCCTCGTCTGCCCTGAATGGAATTTACACCGACTCCGGCGGGGACCTGATCTGGGCGGCGATTGCTCTGGGGCTGGTTAATGCCGTCGTTCGTCCGGTTCTGATTCTGCTCACGTTGCCATTTACGCTGGTTACCCTTGGCTTGTTCCTGCTCTTTATCAATGCAGCAATGCTTAGTCTTGCTGCATGGGCAGTGGATGGGTTCTATGTAGAGGGTGTGTTCGCAGCGCTCATGGGTGCGTTCGTTGTGACGATTGTGGGATGGGCAGGCTCTGCGTTTATCGGTGAAAAGGGGGGTATAGTGCGGGCTGATAAGGTTTCAGGTCGTTGAAGCATCTAATAACTCAGAATGTGATAATTGAGATTCAGCCTGAACGACCGGTTGACCATAAGGAGATTGCATGGCCGAACCAATATTTGCTGACGTAGAGATCATTGATAGCGACACGCACTGGAGTGAACCGCATGATTTGTGGACGAGCCTTGCGCCGGCAAAATACAAAGATCTGGTCCCGCAGATAAAGGAACGCAACGGCAAACGAATGTGGGTGGTGAACGGCGATATACCAATCGCGGGCGATTCCGCCGTATCGGCGATCCTGCCGGATGGCGAAAAAATGCTCGGACTTCGATTCTTGCGTGCGGACATTGAACGAGTACATGCGGCTTCCTATGACTGTCAGGCACGTCTTGAGATGATGGACGAATTTGGGATTTCTCACGGCATCGTCTATCCCAATGTGGGTGGTTTCGGTAATCAACGATTCTTGCGCGTAGAGGATCAGCAACTTCGGATTGCCTGTGTACAGATCTACAATGACTGGATGAATGATTTGCAGAGGCAGTCGAACGGCCGCATTCTGCCGATGACACTGGTGCCGTGGTGGGACATAGAGGCCTGCGTGGCAGAAATCAGGCGGGCAAAAGAGATGGGCTCAAGGGGCATCGTCATGTGCTCTAATCCCCATGACTCCGGTATGCCGAACTTTGCCCAGCCGGACTGGCGGCCTTTCTGGGAAATCTGTGAAGATCTTGAGATGCCGATCAATTTTCATATCGGTGCATCGGAAGGAGATATCGATTGGTCTGGCGCGGTTCCCTACGATACCTGGCCGGGCGATGTGAAGCTGTCGCTGGGTGGCGCGGCAATATTTCTTGGACAACTCCGCTGGTTGGCGAACCTGCTGATCAGCGATGTACCTGAGCGATATCCGAATCTTAAATTCGTGTCCGTAGAAAGTGGTATCGGCTGGCTGCCGTTCCTGCTTGAGGCGCTAGACTATCAGTTTGGCGAGACAGCGCCTGAGCATCTTTCCCATCTGTCGATGCTGCCATCTGACTATTTTCGTCGTCAGTTTTACGGCTGCTTCTGGTTTGAGTCTGCTATGTTGAAACCATCCATCGACTTTCTGGGTGCATCGCAGGTCATGTTTGAAACTGATTTTCCGCACCCAACCTGTCTCTATCCCGACAGCCGTACACGGGCTCGTGATGCGGTCTCACTCCTCGAAGTTGAAGTGCAAAAGAAAATTCTGCGAGACAACGCAGCGAAACTCTATGGAATTGAGTAACCGGATCTAGAGGTAAAGCGTGGACAGAGTGGTTGTCATACAGGGTGCGGGCATGGATATGCGGGGCAAGGTGCAGATCGAAATATTTGGCCCGGATACGCTTGAAGAGATAAATACACGTATTGAGCGGGAAGCGAGCGAGCTGGGCCTGGGTGTCGTGATTTTTCAATCCAACGACGAAGCCGAAACCGTGGCCTACCTTGAATCGCTGCCAGAAGGGCAATTTATCGGCGGAGTCATCAATCCCTCGGGGTTCACTGCGTTGAAAGGCGCGTTGCCTGAAGCCATCGCCGGGACGGGGCTTGCATTTTTCGAGGTGCATGCCTCCAACCCTTCATCGCGAGACATTCGCTCGACGATTCTGCCCGTGTGCCAGGGTGGGATCTGCGGTTTTGGCTACGCAGGGTATGGCCTTGCGCTGCGGGCGATCAAAGAACGTTAACGCCGTTTACAACCTGGCAAGGCACAGAGCATTTCAAACACCAGATTGCTTGCCAGGAGCGCGGTGTTGCCGGTTGGGTCGTAGGGTGGCGCGACTTCGACCAGATCGCAGCCGATGAGATTGAGCCCGAAACACCCACGAATGATTTCAAGGCCCTGACTGCTGGTAAGACCTCCGGGTTCTGGCGTCCCGGTGCCGGGCGCGGCCGACGGGTCGAGGCCATCAATGTCGAACGAAAGATAAACGGGTTGTTCGCTGCCCAAGGCGGCACGGATACGGTCCATGGTTGGGGCGAGTGAGTTATACCAGCATTGTTCGGCTGAAATAACGGTCACGCCCTGGCCTCGTCCCCAGTCAAAATCCTCCGTGCTGTAGCCGGTTGCCCTCAAACCGATTTGATACATTTTCTCTGCTGCGATCAGGCCTTCTTCTATGGCGCGGCGAAAAATGGTGCCATGAGTAATACGCTCACCGAACATTTCGTCATTCATGTCGGCATGCGCATCAACGTGGATCAACGCAACTGGGCCGTGGTGCGCAGCCAGCGCTCTGAGAATGGGCAGCGTAACCGTATGATCTCCACCCAGGGCGACGGGAACGCTCGCCTGGGTGATCAGCCTGCGAAAGTGGTCTTCGATAATGTCTACTGATTTCAAAAGGTTGTAGGGGTTCACTGCAACGTCGCCAGTGTCGGCAATTTGAAAAGAATCAAACGGGGCTGCGCCGGTGGCCATGCCGTAGGGACGCACAAGTACGGATTCGGAGCGGATCTGGCGCGGTCCATAACGTGTGCCGACCCGGTTGCTGGTGCCGATATCCAGTGGTACCCCGACGATCGCCACATCTATCGCTGTCTCAGGGGCGGCGAAGGGCAGGCGAAACATGGTGGGCGTGCCGCCGAAGCGGGGCATATCATTGCCGGACAGAGGCTGATTGAATTCGCTCATGTCTTGTTCTCTTCTCTCCAGGTCTGACCAAGATTTGGCTCTGTCACGGACCTTACTCTACAGGTTGGGTATGTAACAAATTAGGCCACCGCCAGAATGCGAACAACATGGCGATCATGCCTTCAATGGCTGCTACCAAACAGGCTGTGGTCGCTCCAAGGAGCTCTGCCAGATAACCGATATGTAAAAAACCAATGGGTGCGGTACCAATGCAGACTGCCAAAACCCCCATCATCTGGCGTTGATACTTTTCAGGAGAATTCATCAACACAAGTGCGCTCTGCATGGCAGCGAAAGCGGCACTAACAAAACCCACTGCCAGCAGGAGCAAGCCCGAAAGCCAGATAACGTTCGACAGGGTAAAAAGCAATGCAAACAGGCAGTAAGTGAGCACCGCCAGGCTGAAGTAGATTCTGGCATGTCGAGAGCGCGCGAATATCGAGAGGGCGATCGCTGCGATCAGTGCGCCGGCGCCCTCGGCACTGGCGAGCAGACCAGTGGCAGCATCATTCAGTCCGAGGTGTTCTTTGCCGAGGACTGGCACCATGGACATGAAGGGAAAGCCCCAGATGTTGAAAATCACTGTAACGATGAGGAGGCCGGGGAGGAATTCATTGCGTTTCAGCACCCTCCAACCGGCCGCTAGATCTTCCGCTATGGATTGCTGGGTCTCAGAAATCCGATCGGGAACGTAAGGTGTGACGAGGATAAGCACAAAGCCTGCTAAATAAAGACCCGTACTTAAGAGGAACGCACCATGGATTCCGATTTGCTGGTAGAGGACCCCACCGAACAATGGTCCCAACAGTCGTGTACCTGAACCAGCAAGGATGTCGAGACTCATGGCTCGGCTGATCCGCGCCGGCCCCGCGAGATCACCCATGAGGGTCCTTCGCACGGGAAAGTCGGTGGACCAGACGAGCCCGGAGATAAACGAAGCGCCCCCGACGTGCCAGATGGTGAGCAATCCCTCGGCCGCAAGCAGGTAGATAAAGAACGTAACCAGGGTGATAACGGCAGAGGCAAATTTCAGGATGACGAATCGTTCCAGGCGCTGGGCGATAATCCCCCCGAATAAACCGAATAGACTCATGGGTAGCAGGCGCAGCACCAGCATCAAGGCGACGAGAAATGGTGAGGCGGTCTGGTCGAAGACGAAGATTGCCACGACCAGCGTTTCCAGCCACCGTCCGGTGCTGTTCAGCGCGCCGAGGCTCCACAGGGATAAGAATGCGCTGTTTTTGTGTAGGGGTACTTCGGGGGTCAGTGCCGTCACGGGTTAGATGAGGTAACTTGAGCGGAATTGGATACCCCAGTGACCATCGATGCAGGTGACGATCCAAAGCGTATCAAACGTATTATAGACTGAGCCGTCTTCGTGGCAGCGATCATTACGAATGGCCAGGTGCACTTTGTCGGGGCCTTCGTGCACCACGTCATTGGAGGTCATTGTGGTGTGATGCCATCCTTCTTTTTCCAGAAAAGCCTTACCCGCTCGCGATCGATCAATGAACGATTGGCGATGCTCGACTGTCGCAAAGTGACCGTTGGCGAGGCGAACATGAGGATAGTTCAACGTTTCTGCCAGGGCTTCGTGGTCCTGGGCATTGAAAGCGTCAATAAAAGCAGCCGCACAGGCCTTTGCGGCATCAGCTGGCCGCGTCATGCGGCATCCATCTCACTCAGTGCAGCTTTGTCACGTTCGAAACGTTTTCCGGCAAAATAAAATAGAGGTATTGCCAGCAGGGAGATCACCGTAAATCCAAGGAGTGCCTTGGTGTATGGCTCGTCAATGCCGTTTGCAAACATCCAATCAATGGTCACGCCTGCCAGAGTGACCCCGATCCCGACACCGACGAGATTCAGCAGCAGTAGGTAGAACGCAACGATGGTCGCACGCACCTGGCCGGGAACGAGTTCCTGGACCGTTGAGAAGGTTGGCCCGTAAAAGCAACCCAGCTGAAAGAATCCGATGAATATCCCCAACCAGAAGATGAACGAACCTGGGTCGACCAGACGAAAAGCGATATTGATCGGTGCGACGATGATCATGATCCAGAACAAGAACATCGGCCGACCTACGCCGGTTTTCTTGTGAAACCAGTCACTTCCCATACCGCCAAACAGGTTGCCGAGGATGCCTCCTGCGATGCCAATCCAGCCGGTATATTGGGCAATCTCCGCACGCTCGAATCCACGCTCCTGGACGTACCAGAGCTGATCGAATGAGGATGCACCGAGAATGAAGTGATAAGCGACCCCCCCTCCAATCGTCAGCATGAGTGCTGGCGACTTAGGCAGGACGCGGGCGACGGTTACACCGATCTCTTTGAATCCGGGTGGTTTTTCCGCAGCGATGTGTCTGCGTGGTGTTTCTTTGATAAACCACATGATGATGGCGAGAACGACGCCGATGGCACCCAGAAGGTAAAAGCAATTACGCCAGCCAATCGCAGGGCCAAGATAGCCGACAACCAGTAAGCTGAGGCCGGTGCCAACCGGTACGCCCATGTAGTAAAAGCCAGATGCAAAGCCTAAC
>JAYZCO010000084.1:0-12182 GCA_036338285.1 Pseudomonadota bacterium | reverse complement strand
TCAGACAAACCTGCTGCGCGCGAAGATTACAGCTACGAACGCCAGGTTGAATGGATGGGACGGTGGCTCGAAAGCAATGACTTTTCAGGGATCACCTTTTTTGGCCAGGACTGGGGCGGGCTCATCGGGTTGCGGCTCGTGGTCAAGTATCCGGGTCGCTTCGACCGAGTCGTCATCTCCAATACCGGCCTGCCCTACAACCCGGACGTGCCGGATGGTCTTGTAAAGGAAATCGAAAATTTCCGTGCGAACGTACCCACGCCCAGCCTCGTAGAAATGCAGAAAGCGCTGAGTGTCATGGGCGAAGGTGAGCATCCAGCCCGCAAGTTCGCTTACTGGCAGAAGTGGTGCTGGGAAACAGAGGATCTGCCGGTGGGCTTTCTCATGTCGATGGTGCTTGAATCGCCAGCGAAGCCCTTACAGGCGTTCAAATTCCTGTTGAACAAAGCCGGCGTGACGTCTCCTTTGCCTACTCCGCTTGCCAGAGCCTATGACGCGCCCTTTCCGGACGCGAGTTACAAGATGGGGCCTCGTGCCATGCCAAGCCAGGTACCTACGCTCCCCACCTCTCCTTCCTTGGAAGAACAACGCAAAGCCTGGATTTTCTTTGAGACTTTCGATAAACCCTTTCTTTGTGCCTTTGCAGACAATGATCCCGTTTCCCGTGGGGGTGAAACGGAATTCAAGGAGAAAGTCCCGGGAACAAAAGGATTACCTCACAGGACCATTAAAGAGGGTGGTCACTTCGTCCAGGAGAATGCTCCAGACCAGGTAGCGCAGGTCATCATTGATCTCATCCGATCTACTTAGACAACGGCTGCCCTGCGAGCACCGCAGAAATGTATTGAAACTCAGTCCAATTCATCGTGGCCACTAACTCTTCCGGGTTGCCGTGCAAACGTTGGCCCCGTTATCGGACGCCGTGCAAGTACAATGTCGTGGAGATCGAAGCATCTGTTGTGAGTATGCGTACCCACAAACTAAGGGGAATAACAGTATTATTCAGTGATACGTTTATATGGGGAGGCAAAAATGGCGGATGTGAAGCTGGGCTATCCCAATCAGGCGTCGGGATTTCCGCTGTCGAAAGAGCAGATTGATGGACTGATGAGCACAGCATGGGAATGCGCCCTCAATTGGACCACATCCGATGGCTGGGCGGTGGGTGTGATGCATGTTTTCGTTTGGCACGAAGGAAAAGTGTGGTTGAACTTCATGAGTCATCGTCACCGTGCTGCAGCGATACGCAGAGATCCTCGCGTCTCAATTATCGTATCCAGTTCGAGTGCGTCCCTAGATGGACCTCAGGGACAGGCAACCATGAAAGGCCGTGTGACGTTCCACGACGATGAACCAACTAAGCAGCAACACTATCGCCTGCTTGCCCGCAAGATGAGTGGTGGCGACGAGGCTGCCATGCTTGCGTTGATCGAAAAACTCTCCTCTCCTTTACGCACGGTACTGGAAATAACGCCAGTCAAGTGGATCACTTTTGATATGGAAAAGATGCGAAAAGATCAGGCGGGGGTATTGGAGGCGAGTGAGCGAGGTGCCTTGTTGTCTTCTGACACGGTTAGGTTACAGGCAGAGGTGGCCCGGAGAGGATTGACACTGGAATCGGATTAGAGGCAAACGTTAGGAAGATAACCATGTCGAACAGGAGCAGTACAAATAAGAACAAGACCCAGCACTTCGCAAATCAAGTGCCGCGACCCTGGGTGCAGGATATCTATCCTCATGATCAGCACTCTGCGCCTGCGGGGCTTTTAAATTCAGCTTGTGACGACCTTGCGACTGAGGATGTATCTGTTGAACGGTATTTCTCCTATGAATGGCATCGTCGCGAAGTAGAGCATGTGTGGAAAAAAACCTGGCAGGTCGCCTGTCGGATCGAAGAGATCCCTGAGGTGGGTGACTATGTTGTCTATGACATCGTCGATGACAGCGTGATTGTTGTCAGAACTGCCGGCGCTGAAGTGGTGGCTTTTACCAATTCGTGCCTGCATCGGGCTACGACGCTGGCCGAGGGGGCGGGCAATTGTTCTGAATTCAGGTGCCCCTATCATGGCTGGACTTATGCACTCTCAGGTGAGCTTGAGTTTGTACCCGGCGCCTGGGATTTTTCTCACCTGGACCTTAAGAACACTCAATTACCCAGAGTGCGGATCGATCAATGGGCAGGTTTTGTATTCATTAATCTGGACCCTGAGTGTGCGCCCTTGCACGACTATCTTGGCGTACTGCCGGAGCATCTTGATGCGTTCAACATCGACAAGCGCTACAAAGCCGTGCATGTATCCAAAATTGTGCCCTGTAATTGGAAAGTGGCCCAGGAAGCGTTTATTGAGGGTTATCACGTAGCGCAAACACATTATGATAAGAATTCTGACGGCAGTCTCGCTGCGACGGGTGCTGCAGTGTCCAATTACGATACTTCAATTCAGTACGATTACTGGCCGCCCCATGTTACCCGTATGAATATGCTGGGCGGAATTGCCAGTGGTTATATTGCAGATCAGGTTCTTGATGATCAGACGATCGTTGATGCTTATTTTCGGCTCAACGCCGGGGATTCAATCAAATTGGAGCCGGGTCAAACGGCCAGATCCGTGATTGCCCAACACAATCGCAAGATATGGGGTGAACGACACCGGGTAGATTTGTCTGCTCACAGTGATGCGGAAATGATCGATCAGATTCAATACACGCTGTTTCCAAATTTTACGATCTGGCCAACCATCGTTGCCCCTCTTTGCTATCGTTTTCGCCCAGAGGGTGATGACCCGACGCGATCGGTCTTTGAAATCTGGATGCTGTATCCCATAGCGGACGATGGTACGCACCCGGCGACAATGGATGATCTTCGATTAGATGACGACCAGGCATGGGCGGAGGTCCGTGAATTGAGTGGTTACGGTCCAGTGATCGACCAGGACACGCCAAACTTTCCCCGCATCCAGAAAGGTTTGCAGGCAAGCGCGAAAAGGGCTGTCAGCCTGGCAAACTATCAGGAAAGCCGGATCAGGGCGTTCCATGAAACACTGGACACATATCTTGCAGGTGAAATGACTTCGGACTGATGTGGTTGTGGTGCGGCCCGAGGCGCCAGGCCCAAAGGCAACCTCGACGCATGCCCGTGAGCACTTGATCATAGCCGGCTTATAGGAACATGAATTGTGCCGGGGGTATTGGCGCGGATCGGCCTTGGTTCTCGGTTGGTCTCTGGATAGTCATGGACGAAACCGATAGTATCGTGATGCTGGGGTTCCTCCATAGGCAAAGGGACAATGTTTAAAGGTCATTTAAGTATTACGCTGGTCGTCGTTGCTGTTTTGGCAAGCCAGGCTTACGCTGCGCAGCACTTTCACGCCACCGACAGTCCAACCTCTTGCCCGGTCTGCACACACGCCAGCGAAGTACCTGCTGGCAACGCGAATCCTTCAGCGACTGTCCTGGTTCAAGGGTATGCCAGACTCGCCAAACCGCTGTTTGAGATCAAAAAGCCCCTTTTTGTTCGTCATACACCCCACGTTCGCGCTCCTCCCGTTCTCTAACCATCCGGAAGAAAATTTGGTTTAGATCCAAGCCTTGTTGCTTGGTTGTCCTATTGGTAGAGGAGTAGAACGATTGATGAAAATCGATACGTTGAAGTTCAGTGCAGCGCTCATGGGGAGTGTCTTATCCTGTGAGTGCGCGATGGCTGATGATTCGTCAGATATTTTAGAAGAAATTATTGTTATCGCTCATCCCTTATCTGGAGAGGGGTTGTCTCAGGCGACCGATGTGTTGCAGGGGACCGAGTTGGAGCGTAAACGGTCGACGAGTATCGGCCAAACGTTAGCAAATGAACCCGGCATCCATTCAGCTCAATTTGGTCATGCAGTTGGGCGGCCGGTCATCCATGGTTTGGGCGGTCCTCGCGTGCGCGTCATGGAAGACCGGATTGATGTGCTAGACCTATCTGTGACGAGTGCTGACCACGCAGTTGCGATAGAACCCTTCATCGCTGACAGAATAGAAATCATTAAAGGACCCTCCACGCTGCTTTATGGCTCGGGCGCAATCGGCGGTGTCGTCGATGTCCACACTGGACGCATCCCGCACACTGTTCCCGACCAGGAACTTTCTGGCGGCCTTGAAATGCGTTTTGATAACAACACAGACGGGCACGCCAATGTTCTGGAGCTCAACGGTGGTAGAGGCAAATTAGCATGGCATCTGGATGGAACTTGGAAAGACGGAGACGACTACGAGATCCCAGGCTATGCGGAATCAGCTCGTTTTCGGGCCCTTGAGGAGGAAGACCATGAGGAGGAACACCATGAGGAGGAACACCATGAGGAAGAGGAAGACCATGAGGATGAAATTCGTGGTGTTGTACCCGGCTCAGCTTTCGACGCGAAGGCCTATGCCAGTGGCGTTTCCTATATCTTCGATCGCGGATTTATTGGCGTATCGATCGGCAAAATGAGTGCCGATTACGGCCTGCCGGGCAGTCACGGACACGAGGACGATCACGAAGAAGGTGATCATGAAGAAGGGGAACACGAAGAAGGTGAGCATGAAGAAGGTAATCCTTTCCTCGAGTTAGAACAAACACGAACCGACTTCGAACTTGGTCTTAATGACCCCTTTGGCGTGTTTTCGAGCCTGAATGTACGACTGGGAATAAACGACTATGAACATGAAGAGATCGAGCCGAATGGCGAGATAGCCTCTACCTTTTCAAATGAAGCTTGGGAGCTGCGTACTGAACTTGTCTATAACTCCGAGCGATGGTCGGGTGGCCTGGGTTTCCAACACACAGATCGAGAATTTTCTGCTGTTGGTGAAGAAGCCTTCGTACCCCCGGTCGACACGCGTGATTCCGGACTATTTTGGGTTGCCGAACGCTCGTTTTCAGGCTTCGATCTTGAAGGAGGTATACGTGTTGGCAAGGTTCAACACGACCCACAAGAGGGCTCGGATCGGGATTTCACGACTTATTCTGCTTCGCTCGGGTTTGTCGTCCCATTATCCGACGGTTTGCAAGTCGGATTGCTCTCGGATTATTCTGCAAGAGCGCCGGTGACCGAAGAACTCTATTCAAATGGGCCACATCTTGTCACCAACGCCTTTGAAGTGGGCGATCCTGAGCTGGACAAAGAGCGTGCTGTCAATCTGGCCGCAACCTTCCGTTACTCAGGGGAGGTCTGGCAAGCAACCGTCACGACGTATATCAGCCGCTTTACTGACTTCATCTTCGAACAGGCTACTGGGAACATGGCAGATGGACTGCCGATTTTTCAGTTCCAACAGGAGGATGCGCGCTTTCTCGGTTTCGATCTAGAAGTCTCTGCTAAGCTTTCCGAGTGGGAAGGAGGGTCCTTAACGATTCGAGGCATGGCCGATTATGTAGATGCAGAACTTGACGTCAGCGGCAACGACAACCTTCCTCGGATACCACCCATGAGATTTGGTGCGGGTCTTGAGTTTAAGGCGGGTAAGCTAACCGCTTCGCTTGACTACATGGGCGTAAGTGAGCAGGACGATGTCGCTGAAGGGGAATTGATGTCACCGGATTATGAAGATCTCAGTGCATACATCGGGATGACCATTCCTTTGGGGGAACGCTTGTTAAGTGTGTTCGCTCAAGGCAAGAATTTGACCGATGATGAACAACGACACCACACTTCGTTTATAAAGGAATTTGCCCCTGCGTCCGGGAGAACGATAGAAGTAGGCGTGCGTTTATTGTTTTGAGGACAGGGTTTGGGAGCGCTGACCCGCAAGACAGCGGATAGGATTGCCACGATATTGGTCAATGCTCCGTCATTTTGATTAGGTGAGGATATCGACGACCTTTACGTAAATGGTATAACCGGCGAATCCTATATACATCGCTGAAGCCAGTACCATGAAGACGATGTTGATCCAACCAGGTCGCGCCGACTTCGGTAAATAGGTGAGGTTCATATAGAGGATGATCGGCACGTAAACTGCCATGGCGAAACCGCTTATAAGTGCCGAGATGAAAAGAAAATCGAGCCCGGCGATGTCGTATTTGCCAAAGAACCAGACGCTGAAAATACCAATGATCATCGTCGTGCTGACCAGAATCAGATACCACTGCTCCAGGCGAAACCTGCGTCCGAACTTGAAGTTGGTATGCAACAGGTCGGAAAAAATGCGGCTCCCGCCATCTACGCCACCCAGCTGAGTGCTGAACAATGCGGCAATGCCAACGATGAGGAACAGGTAACGGCCAAAGGTGCCCATACTCTGCTCTAAGATGGAAGCAAGGTCCCATACCAGGCTGGCACGATCCGGCACCAGTCCGATGGGATGGAGGACGGCCAGCGCGCCAAAAACAAACAGGAACATAGTGAAGGTGCCGAGCAGCCAGAAAAACAATGTCTGATCGACTACCACGAATCGGAACCAGTCCTTGAAGCGCCGCTGGTTGTCTGGCGTGTCGGGGTAAAAATACCCTGTGTCCATTTCCTTGATTTCGTGCTTGTGCACGGCACTCATGAGGGTTGGCATGCGCGCGCCCATGCCAACGCGTTTTTCGCGCAGGTAGTAGGCGTAATAGAGATTGCCGAGCCCGCCTGCACCAGCGAACACCACGGCGCCGAAAAAGCGGCTGAACGTGAGTTGATCACGCACCGACCCATCGTCCGCCATCACATCAACGGGAAAGTCCGGAAAGCTGAACACGTTTGTCACGCCTTCCCACATGGCAAGGAAGATTTCTACGGTTCCAATCTCCCACACGACATAAATGAGACCGCTGACGATGATGGCGATCAAGACCATGATACAGCGCTCTACGGCGGTATAGATGACCTTGGGACCGAACAGGATGGCAGCAACCAGCGCAAAGACGAGCGCTGTCCACAGCCACGGCGGACTGTCGTGTTGCGGCCCAAATATCAGATCACGCAGGGCTATCCCTGTCTCTCTGGCCCAACCCGGCAGAAATTTACCAACGATGATCATGAAGACGAACAGATACACCAAGAACTTGAGCACCCGTGCCATGCCGGTAAACGGGCTCTCGCCGGTGACGATGGTCCAGCGGCCAATTTCAATGTTGACCCATAATTGCAAAAAGATTCCGATCGCTGCCGCCCACAGTAGCTGAGCGCCGACCACAGATGTGATCCACGGCCACATGATCAGCTCACCGGACCCGATGGCAAGGCCTGCCATCACCACGCCGGGACCCATCATCTTTAAAATGGGCGTCTTGCGCTCTGGCAGTTCCGCTTCCTTAAGTGGCTTGATGGGGAGGGGCATGCGGGCTCCTTTATATTTGTTAAAACATTAACAACTTATTGCATCGTGCCGAGTCGAGACGCTGCCAGCTCATCCACTGAGATTGCACAGCAAGCATTGCCCATTGTACTGACGGACAACACCTACCGACACCTTACGTGGCATCGCGGCGTGATTCAGCCTTTTCCTGCAGGGCTACTACTTATCACCTACACATCGCACACCTTTCAAACGGCCAGATTCGGTGCTGGTTTTAACCGATTAGTTTGTTGCTTAGGGTGTGTACCAGATGGGTGACGTCCAGGCCATCTCCTGAATCATCTCGGGGTAGGAACCGTCGCTGCAAACGGCCGGTCGATCCGCTTCGGGGATGCGCGCGCAATCGTAAGTACTCCACCGAGGTGTGGGTGGTTCGACCACGCGCAGGTAATAGTAGGATGATCGGGAAGAATCAAAATCATCGTCACGGTAGACGGTGCAGAGGCTGTCGCCATTTCTACCATCCGCACTGGCAATGGGAACCACCACATTTCGAGCTTGACCGCTCGAGTCGATCCAGCCTTTGATCAATTGCAATGCCTGTAGTGGTTGAGCCCCCGATGCTGAGTCACGCGCCGCATAGGCTAAAAATATCGGTTTGGCATCTGCTGTGCTGTGTTGGAGATCACCGCCCATGGGTACCCCTCTCGCATAGCCTTGAGCCACCATGTCATCGCGGCTGCACATTTGCGGGTCAAAATCCCAGCCGGCAAAGAACCGCGGTGCAATGCGCGGGCCGGATGTCCCGAACACCTCGCGACGCAGCATGGCATCAAAGATTGCATCGCGAGAATTCTCCACGGCCCAGACCCCGGCCAGACCGCCCGGGTTGCCATCGATGCCACTGGTGAGCAACCCAGGTTGCAACCGTTCCTCGGGCGTGGCCTCGCCGGTGACATGGCCCTGCCAGTTGTCTTCTGCGACCGCGCCGGGGGTGGTGGTGTGTGTATCGGTGGATGCAATGATGCCTAGTTTGACGGGGTTCACGCCGAGCGCCTGCTCTTCTTTGAGACCAACAAGTAAAGCCGAACGGGCAAAATCGGTAGCGGATACGCAACCCGCGCCGAGCATCCCGTAGCTTGAAATTTCGCCGGGCGCGCACTCTTGCGTGACTACCTGGACGTTGTTGATGACCATCTTGCCATCCACCTGGCTTGCACTTTGGTAGGTTTCAGAACGGCCGATCACTCGCACCGCCTCCACATCACACAACTCGTCCGGCGCGCTCAGCACCGTTGTCAGCCCATTGATGCACTCCGAACCGCCTTTGTGCTGAAATATTTCCATGATTGGCTCGCGCTGCTGGCGCTGTATCGCGTAGGCACGTTTGTTTGCTTCGGTGACTTCAAACGCACGGTAGGGGCCCATTCGACCATTCGCCAGGTTGGTGTTATGAGGAATGGTGAGATAGTCGCAACCGGCCTCTGCAGTACAAGACGCATCCAGTGCATTCCACAATAGGCTGTCAAAAGGTGCATCAATGTACGAAACCGGTCGTGCGGGTACATTTGCATTGCGGAAAATCACATTGCGGTGATAGTTCGAGGTGCCCGGGGTCCCTGTGTATTCGTAACCCACGAAACTGGTAAATTTGCACGCCGAAGAACGGTCGTAGGCGGTTTCTGCCGCCTCAATGATACGACTCCAGGGGCCCTGGGCATATTCCAGACAAAGTTCGCCCTGATCGCCGCACAGCTCATTAATTCGTTCGGGTCGTTCTGAGGTGATGACTGTCCCCAGCATGCGCATACCCAGACGCTCATTTGACCGATATTCGACACAGAAACCGGAATCGTATTTTGGTGACCCGGGCACCCGGCACAGCGCGCGTTCACCAAGAAATTCTCCATGGTCGGTAACGGTTAAGAAATCAAGCGGTCGGTCGATGCGGATGGTGCCCGTTGGCACGCCGGAATCGTCGACAGGAAAAAAAGGAATTGACTCGCCAAGTGCAAAGCGATGTGCATCTTCGGGCGTGGTGCCGATGCTGTTGGCGGCGGCATCGAAGGAGTAGCTGGTGTGTACGTGCACATCGCCAAATAGTGGCATGCCCAGGGGATCAGCATGGGCGCAAGGTTCGCGCTCTTCACTGTACGAGATGAGGTGTTCGGCTATAGCGCCAGGGGCGGCGACCGACTCGGGCCCATTCAACGGCGCTTTCTGTGATGGTGAACTCTGCTCGCACCCGCTCATCAGGATAAGCAGCGTACACGCCGCGATGAGTCTGTACATGGGCCTTCCTCAAGACTGTCTGTGCAGCGAGATTGTACAATAAATAGGTGACCTTTCATTGAGGCCACTTAAACCGTGCACGTGCTTAACGACGCTAACTTGCGCAGGTTCTGAGTGCGCCTCGATGGACCTTAGGAATTTTTGTTGAAACGGTCCCGAGCACCCTGGGCATCGTCGGTCATGGCAGTGAGCCAACTCTGATCCGCATCCGCAAAACTGGTGGCGCGATTCAGTGCTGCTGCGGTGGCATTAACTGCCTCTTTGACCATCTGCGTGGCGACCTGGGGCATTTCACACACGGTAGCGGCCATTTCCCGAGCACGCGCGACGGTTTCCCCATCTGGCGTGACTTCTTCCGCCAGCCCCCAATCCAGTGCCGTTTGCGCATCCATTTTTTCGCTCAACAGGCAGATGCGTTTGGCCCGCGATGGCCCGACAAGATTAATCAGACGAGGCAATGCGCCCCATTGCAGATTCAGGCCAATCTTCACTTCCGGTACGTACAAATAGCAGCTTTCGCCCAGGACTCGCCAGTCGCAGGCCAACGGCAACGCGACGCCGGCGCCCACGGCGAGTTTTTCCATGCAGGCAATGGTGATTTGTGGCATGGCTTCCCAGGCCTCACATAAGCGTACACCGCGAAAGTAGGTTTGACGTTTTTCAATGTCCGTACCTGCACTGCGGGAAGACAAATCCTCAAGGTCTGCACCCGCTGAGAAGTAGTCTTTGCTGCCTGTCAAAATGACGACACGTGTTTTAAGGTCATCGTGAAAAGAACGGGCCGCATCGGTCAGTTCCAGGATCAACTGGCCATCAAAAGCGTTTAGGTTTTTGTGACGGTCGAAGGTTACGGTGGCGACGGGCCCATCCTTATCAATGCTGACATATGGATCGGTCATGTGGCGCTCTCCGAATGGTTTTATGTAGCCTAGCAGCCCTTGGGTCGTTGTCCAGAACTGCAAATCGCGCAGGTCTGAAAGCGCATTTCAGCAGCGGAATGGGTATCACTGCCGATCAGTAACGCACTGTCGAATGGAGAGGATGAATCACCCGTTCTTTACAATGAACAGGTGTATCGAAAGATTCAATTTATCCGAGTTGCGCTGGATAAAATCTATTTCGATACCCAGGCTTAATCCGGATTTTCAACACTGGCATTGGCAATCAGGACCACCGTGTCGTCAGATTTGCTAATCCAAAGAAAAACGGAGGTCCTCTTCGGATCATCAGCAGAGACGCCCGTCTCAACACCGTGTGCTGTTATCGTATCGCCCAACCAGACCGGATTGGTGAATTTTATGTCGAGGAGACCGCTGGTCCACCATGATGCGCCGTACCGATCTTCAAGTAACGACGCGATGTAAGGCTGCGTCATGCGCCCGCCGACCACGACGTCTTTAAATCCGAGTTTTTCAGACTCCTCACGATTCGAGTGATAATTTTTGTCGCCCTGCCAGAAATCATCGCACATCGCCAGGGTGATCGTACGTTCAAGGGGCTGGAAGCGTTGCCCCTCTGGAATAATGAATTTGCGCGCGCCTGCTTTAGCTTGGGGGTCGCGGAATGTAACCTCGCCTGAAGGTCTTTCGAGCAGGAAACTCTGGTGGTGCTGAGTGGCGACCATAAGATTCCCTGCAGCATCATGCACCTCCACGCTATATCGCACCACGTTGCGATCGCGCTTCTGGTAGATGTCGGTAATTCGCCCACCTGTCACATATTGCTCACCAGTCTGCAACGGGCTGTATAGAGCCCATTCCTGACGCATCCACAGGTGACCCATATGGTTGTCGAAGGCGATCTCGCCAAATGGCGCGTTGTCTGGCCCGCTTGCGATCAATGAGGGCGTCAATGCATCAACTTCACCCGGTCGAGTCAACTCAAGACCGGCGTAGTAGCTTACAAGCGTTGGCTCATCGACGACAAAACTATGTTTTGAAAGTTCTTTGCCTATATAAGGTCCACTTCTCACTTCTGCGTCTTCACTCATTTGTTTTCCCTTTTCCGATCAGGCCTCGATATAGGCTTATTGGCCTTTGTTATGTCTTAATAAACCGGTTTTTATCGCCAATCACCCCTGATGCTCGCATGGCTTGAAAATCCTCAGCACCCAGCCCCAATTCGGTCGCCAGCACATCCTCAGTATGCTCCCCAAGGCGCGGCGGACGGGAGATGTCTACATTTGAAGCCGACAGGCTTGGCGCGAATCCCAACATGGGCACATTACCGTGTACAGGAAGCTCGATATCTTGCACAAACTCGCGTGCTAATAGGTGCTTATCGTGGTGCAGCTCGCTGGTATCAAGACAAGCAGAGCAAGGGACTCCGGCTCCTGCAATGGTTTCCATCGCGTCCAGTTTGGTGCGCTCACTTGTCCACTTGCTGATTTCGCTGCAAAGTGCTTCGCCATTTTGGATGCGAGCTTCCATGGAATTAAAACGGGGATCGATCGCCAGGTCTGGGCGATCAATTGCGGCATACAACGCGTCAAGGTGGCCATCATTGGCCGGCATGAGATAGATGTAGTCGTTGGGGCCGAATGGTTTGCAGGGGTAAATGTTGACCGGCGCCAGCCCTCCCGAATTACCGTTGCGTGGGGTCGCCTTGGTACCCCAGGCTGATCCGATGAATGCACGGGTCCGTACGTAATA
>JAYZCO010000083.1:0-14052 GCA_036338285.1 Pseudomonadota bacterium | reverse complement strand
GCTCATCGCCTGGCACGTGGTATAGCTCAAGATTGTTCTGGTTTACGCCCTGAGCTGTCCACCAATCGAGACGTTCGTTGACCCATAGGTTATGCCAATACTCGTCTTCGCCAGGTTTAACGAAAAACTCGAGTTCCATCTGTTCGAATTCACGCACTCGGAATAAAAAGTTGCGCGGTGTAATCTCATTGCGGAAAGCCTTGCCAATCTGGGCTATGCCAAATGGTAGCTTTGGCGACGAAGAATCCAACACGTTCTTAAAGTTGGTGAATATTGCCTGAGCGGTTTCGGGGCGCAGATAGGCGAAAGAACTGCCATCGTCCACAGGCCCGACAGCCGTCTTGAACATCAGATTGAATGGGCGGGGATCCGTGAGGTCTGTTGAATTGCAGTTTGGGCACTGGTCGGTCTCCAGGTGATCCGCACGCCATCGACTTTTACACTGGCGGCAATCGATCAGGGGGTCTGTAAAAGTCGCTTCGTGCCCCGAATATCTTAGAGTCGTTGGGTTTGTGAGGATTGCCGCATCGAGGCCTTCGACATCGTCACGCTCGTAGACCATGGCTCGCCACCATGCCGACTTTAGGTTGTTTTTGAGCTCGACGCCGAGTGGACCGTAGTCGTAGACGCCCTGCAATCCGCCGTAAATGTCACTGCTTTGGAAAATGAAACCGCGTCGTTTCGAAAGCGCGACGAGTTCTTCCATGTTTTTTGCTGTCACCGTGCCTGGGTCCTGTCTCAAAGCGCGCGAATCATACCGGAAAAAAGACACTTGTGGGCTTACAAAGCCGTAACGGTAGTCGATATGGTGAGCGCCGTTTGTGTGGTGAATCATGGTACGCGACTTGTTTGTGTGGGGGTGATCAAGGTCCTGATGACAACGGACAGGTGGTGCTTTGGGCCTGTCGATTGTGGTCGGTGAGGATACCGTGGTTGAAGACGGCTCAACGATCACGTAAAACGAATGGACGATTCGATATATTGAGGTTAAGACGTGAGTGAACAGACACCCGATGATGCGCGCAAGTGGTGGGCCAAGGCCCTTTTAGTTGGTGCCCTGGTGGGATTGGCAGCATTACCTTTGGGCGCGTTTGGGACGCGGGCCGGCGTATGGGATTTCACCGGAGGGTTTATGTTGTTAGCGTTGGGTATTGTCCTCGCCACGATTGTATTTTTTCTCGGTATTATTGCAGCCGTTTACGCCAATTCAAAAGGCCTCAGAGAAGAGAGACGGAGCGTTTTAATCGGAGTGGCAATCAGTATTGTGATACTTGGTTTGATGGGCAATCAGGGTTTGACGGTGGGTTCTGTCCCAGCCATCCACAACATCAGTACAGATGTGGTTGAGCCTCCAGCGTTCAACAAAATTGTTGCCATCCGCGAAGCCGAGGGAGCAAACCCTCTTGTCTACGAGGCCGAGGTGTTAGCCGCACCGCAAAAGGCTGCCTACCCCTATGTTAAACCGCTTGTATCGGGCGACAGTCCGACCGCCATGTTTACCAAGGCTGTTACAGTTATTGAGTCGATGGGTATGGAGTTGGTATCTGCCGACCAATCAAACGGTCTTCTAGAAGCGACCGATACCACCTTCTGGTTTGGATTCAAGGATGATGTGGTGATCCGTATACGCCCTGAAGGGGGTGGATCGGTAGTCGACGTACGCAGCATCTCTCGAGTAGGACAATCGGATCTCGGCAAAAATGCCGAACGCATTGGTGAGATCTTGGCACTCCTGGGTGCATAGATGACGGGCTCAGTCGAGCGTACCGTTCGCTTCTTTAGAGCCAAATTGGCCTGTTAAACCAGTACGAAGAGGGTCAATCGTACTTTCCTAAGCTGGTTCTTGGATGGCTTATCGCCCCAGGCTCACAGATGTGGGAGAGTTTTCAGCTGGCTTCGACGTCGCCTGCTGCGCCATGATTTATGCGAACAACTCCTTACGACGGATGAATATTGACGAGCCTCTTTCGTGCAGAAGTGTACGAATCCCGAGCAAATCCTCATGGGAGTGTAATTCATTGGCACCCACCTAAGCAGCGAGCTTTCTGTCTTGCAGCGCTAACGCTTCTGTCATTGTTTGCAGTGTTTGTCATGCGGCTGCCCTATACGGAAAAACTGAGCGTGACGGGCATCGTTATGCCGGAACAGAAGCCGACTCGAATAGTTGCACCGGTACATGGGAGGCTCCAGGAAGTGCTCGTGCGTGAAGGGGAAGAGGTTGACGCGGGGGCTATCGTTGCTTTGGTTGATCGACGTTCGTTTGCCGGGAATGGTCGTGTGCGGGTGATGTTGCAAGTGCGAGAGGCGGACGAACAAATACAGTATCTGGAGGTCCAGTTAGCTGCAGGCGCCGAAATTCAGAAACTTAAGTGTGAGGAAGTGGCAGCACGAATCAAACTTGATCGACAGAAGCTTAAGACCGCAATGGCTAGTCGCTCGGTGCTCGCCAGGCAAAGTGAGTTAGCTAAGGCATCTCTCGCTAGAGCCGATGTCCTTGTTAAGACGCAAAGTCTTGCAGTCGCGGACAGACAACACCTGGAAGCACTTTATTTGCAGCATGAGCGCCAGCGTCTAGAACAAGTCTCAGTGATTGCGGACCTTCAGGCATCCTTGCTTGATCAACAGCGCTCTATTGGCTTGCTGAGAGCGCAATGGGATTTTCAAAAAAGCCAGCTTCAGGATCGTGTTGGTCAACTTGTAATCAAACGCATGCGTATTCTTGAAGGTGTTGAAGAGGCTGTCCGAGCACCTGTATATGGGCAGGTGACAGATATGAGGATCCAGCCGGGTGCTGGGGTGGCTCAGGGAGAGTTGTTATTTACCCTGGTTGATCCGGATTCTCGCCCCACGGTGGAGCTTGCACTTCCGTCGGCAGCGGCAGGTAGGGTCCTGGTCGGAATGCGAACGAAGCTTAGCTTCACGGCATACCCTGTCACAGATCACGGCTTTGGCGACGGAACGATACGTGAGGTAGCTGAAGTTGCCAACTTCACGAACGGACAGGCGTTTTATCGTGCTGTAGTTGAGATCGACCGTTTCCCGCGTGATGCCATCGCCCTTCCTGCTGGTATGAATGTCTCTGCATACCTCGAGCTCGCCAGCAATCCACTGTGGCGCTGGTTCCTCAAACCACTTGAAGCAACGTGGGTGCGATTGTAGTTGCAGATCATCTATCAGAATGAACGGTCAGAGTGTGGTCTTGCATGTCTTGCTATGGTCATGCGTCACTTTGGCTCGCTGGTCTCTCTCTATGAACTCCGATCGCGCTTTCCCATACACAGAGGTGGTGCGACGTTGGCGCAGATTGCAGGATATGCGAAAGAGGTTGGGTTTGCCGTACGCGGTCTTAAACTTGAGTGTGAAGAATTGGGCTCACTCAAAACACCGGCCGTATTGCATTGGGATCTGGATCATTTTGTCGTTTTACAAGGTTTGCGTGGTCGCCGCTTAATCATTGCAGACCCCGCGGTAGGTCTCCAGGCGCTTAGACTCGATGAAGTTTCCCGTCACTTTACAGGCGTTGCGCTCGAGCTCTGGCCAGGCCGGGAACATACCCCCCTGCAACATACGACAAGACGGCTTGGTTTGCGGCAGATCTGGAAGGAAGTCAGTGGTAGTACGCAAAATATTGCCTGGATTCTGGTCTTGTCCATCGCGCTACAGCTGCTGTTGTTGATTGGGCCATGGCATGTTCAGTGGCTTGTTGATGAGGCCTTGATGCAAGGTGATGTGCATCTTGTCGGTGTTCTCGCCCTGGGCTTTGGTGTCCTGTTGGGTTTGCGGGTTGTGGTGTATTGGCTACGAGGTTCGGTCGTTATTGAGTTGGGGCATGGGCTATCGTTCTCTTTTACTGGCCAGTTGCTGGACCGTCTATTGCGCCTGCCGCTGAATTGGTTTCACCGGCGCAGCGTAGGCGACATCATTTCTCGCTTTGGATCACTGCAACCGATCCGGGACTTCTTTACGCAAGGTGCGGCAAATTTCTGCGTCGACGCGACGCTGGTGTTGTTGAGTCTGGTGTTAATGGTGATTTATCAATGGCAATTAGCGGCTTTGGTGACTGGTTTGCAGGGAATTTATGTGGCGGGCTGCCTAATACTTGCTGGAAGAATACGTGAGCAAAACATGCGTGTGGTCGTAACCCAGGCACGTGAGCAATCGCAACTGATGGAATCTGTTCGCAGCGTCAACACTGTAAAGGTTTACTCGCAAGAAGAAGCACGCCTGCATGCTTGGCAAAAGCTTCACGCCGATACGCTTTCATCCAGCATGAGTTTGCAGCGTACACAACTGGGCTTGATGACAATGAGTGCTCTGATCTCAGGGCTCGAGCTTTTGTTAGTGGTGAGCTTAGGCGGGCTCAGGGTACTTGAAGGCCAAGGATTCAGCATCGGGATGCTGATGGCTTTCTTAAGCTATCGAGGCTATTTCAGCGGGCATTTGCGAGCAGTTTCGGAACACCTTATGGGTATTAAGACGCTGTCGGTGCATCTTGCACGACTGGAAGATGTTTGGTTCGAGTCTCCAGAGCCGAGATTAACGGGAAGGAGTCAAACTTCGGAACCGGATCGATTATTCATAAAGAACGTTAGTTTCTGTTACCCGGGGGGCAACGCGGTGCTTGCAGGGGTTGATCTGGTTATCCCTCCGGGGGGCTGGATTGCCATTGTCGGTGATTCTGGTTCGGGGAAGTCGACGCTTCTACGGATCATGATGGGGTTGCTTGTCCCGGAACATGGTGAGGTGGTCGTGGGCAAAAAAAATCTAATTGGCCATCACGCGGTTGCGTTCCGTCGTCAGTGTGGGTGCGTGTTGCAGGAAGATGGATTGTTTTCGGGTTCTATCGCCGACAATATCGCACTGTTTACGAGTCCGGATCAGATGCGGGTTCGTGAGGTCCTTATGCAGGTGGGCATGTTGGAGGTCGTCGATAGCCTGCCGTTAGGCATGTTGACTCAAATAGGTGATATAGGATCAAACATGTCGTCGGGGCAGTTGCAAAGAATATATCTGGCAAGAGCGCTGTACCGGAAACCTGCTTATCTCTTTCTTGACGAAGCCACTGTGAATTTGGATTCGGCAAGCGTCGAGGTCATAAATGATGTACTGAGAACGCTTACTTGCACACTCATTACAGTGACCCACGATCCCCGATTAGCAGTATTGGCTGATGAGGTCTGGCGCATGTGGGATGGGCACCTCAAAAAAGTAGAAGGGTAAGGAGAATATAGAACTGCCTCAAAGGACGGGGATTATGTGCGCGGAACCGTCATTAGGTTAAAGCCGTATTCAGAGCAATCACTAACTAGAACTTGATGAGTTCAGTAGATAGATCTGCCAGATTCACAATCCCGATCGCATTGAATCCCTGCAGGTGACCTGCACATTCACCGGGGTTAAAGATGGTGGTCTGATGCCCCCAGAGATCTAGGCGATAGCGATGCGTATGGCCGTGCAATGCCAGGTGATACTTTTCATCAAGATGCTGATCCAGTTCGAGCGGGTCGTGCACAACGATGATCTCCCTGTCATGCCAGACGATAGAGTAAGGTGGCTCGCAGATACTGAAACCATGTCGAGTGATGGCTGCATCAAGGCTGTCGCGTTCTTTGTCATTGTTGCCAAAGACGCCGAAGAGTGGCGCATCGAGATGGGCTAACACATCGAGTGTTTTGGCCTGGGTAATGTCGCCTGTGTGAATGACCCAATCGACGCCCGCGTCATTGAATAACTCAACAATTCTGGCCACATTCTTAAGGTGGTTATGTGTGTCGGAAACGACGCCTACACGCATATTTGTTTACGGGTTAGGTAAATATCTGAGATAACAAAAGGGGCCGGCCTCAAAGAAGCCGGCCCCGAATTGGAAGGGTACGGCTCAGGCTTTTTCGAGAATGTGTATACCGCACGCGGAGCCGAGGCCGATAACGTGGGTCATACCAATCCGTGCACCTTCGACCTGTCGCCCACCTGCCTCACCTCGCAGGTGTGTGCTCACTTCATAGATGTTAGCGATCCCGGTCGCACCCAGTGGATGTCCCTTGGAGAGGAGTCCGCCGGACACGTTCACCGGAATGCGGCCGCCGAGGGCGACTTCGCCTTCATCGATCAAGCGACCTGCTTCACCGTCGGCGCAAATACCGAGGTTTTCGTAGTGCAGAATTTCTGCAGTAGCGAAGCAATCGTGCAGCTCGATTAGATCGATATCATCAGCACCGAGGCCTGCCATTTCATAGGCTTCAGCCGCCGCCCTGCGCGTGCATGAATTAACGTCGGGCATGACAAGGTCTCTTTCCTGCCAGGGGTCGGAGGCCATTACTGAAGCACGAACCTTAATCGCGCGGTTCATCAAACCCAGCTCTTTGGCTTTCTGCTCAGAACAGATAACCGCAGCAGCTGAACCGTCGACATTGACCGAGCACATAAGCTTCGTATTCGGATAAGAGATCATTTCGGCATTCATTACCTCATCCAGAGGCGTCTCGATCTGGTACATCGCTTTCGGGTTTAAGGTTGAATGGTGATGATTTTTTACGGATACCTTGGCAAATTGCTCGAAGGTCGTACCATACTTGCGGGTGTGTTCCATCCCGGCTTCGGCAAATACGGCAGGCATGGTGCCTGAACCAAGGAGCCCTTCTTTAGGTATGCCGACTGCACCGCCTGCGCCGCCGAGGAGCCCTTTACCCATCTGTTCAACACCGACTGCAAGAACGCAGTCATAAAGGCCGGCTTTCACAGACGCCCAGGCTTCACGGAAAGCAGTGGCCCCGGTGGCACATGCGTTTGAAACGTTAACCACAGGGATACCAGTTTGACCGATTTCCTGGAGGATTCGCTGGCCCACCATCCCTGATGCCTGACCCAGGTTCCCACAATACAGGGCTTGCATATCCTGTATGGCGAGGCCGCAGTCATCCAGCGCTAAAAGCGCGGATTGAGCACCGATTTGAGGAACCGTCTTCTCAGGGAAGCGGCCGAATTTGATCATGTCTACGCCAACAATGTATGCGTCAGTCATGGTTTTCTCCTTGAGTGACTGGCTTTAGCCAGCTTTGGGTTGAAAAAAATACGATATGTAAGCATTGCCGTCCTTGTCCTTGCGGCCAAGTGCGTCATCAAATACCACGTCTACTGGCATATCGAATTGAATTTGCTCGGGATCTGGTTCGACGTTGATCAGATTTCCTTTAATGGCGGTGCCGTCATCCAGATCGACAATTGCGCTGATATAAGGCACTTCAATACCTGGGAAAGATCGATGAACGATTGAATATGAATACAGCTTGCCGGAAGTCGGCAATGTTACCGTGCTTATTTGATCGCGTGCCCCGCATTTGGAGCAGACTTCACGTTCCCCCAGAAATGTAGCACCGCAACTACCGCACTTGTGTCCTTCGAGATACGGGTCGCCGCCATCTGGAATTTTTATATATGGTACGGCCGGCAGTGGCTGATCGCTCATAATCCCCTCTGTTTGATCTGTTAGTAGCCAAGCTTACTACGCAGACAGGGGTCTGTTCCAGATCTGAACGCACCTTAGTTGCTATTCTCTTTGCGTTGATTTGGGGCATGAGATGGGCGTAATAAATATATGTAGCCGCATGGCAGGGCCAAGGAGAGAAATAAAGTCAGAAACTACGCCTCAGCTTGTTGCGATTTATTTAGATGCGAAGCCGACTCCATCCAGGTGACGGCGCTTTTTTTACCCTAAAGATAGGCCGAGGGTGTTGCGGTGCATCTTTGAAATGGTGCTCAAATATTCTTCCGAATCAGCTCGTTCACCTGTTTGGGGTTGGCTTTGCCTTGGGTCGCCTTCATGACCTGGCCGACGAAAAAGCCGAGCACCTTATCTTTACCCTCGCGAAGCTGCTCTACCTGGTCTGGATTGTCAGCCATAATCTGAACGACGATGGCTTCGAGTTCACCTGTGTCACTCAATTGTTTGAGGCCAAGTTCTTCAATCAGGGTATCTACAGTTCCACCGTTAACCCATAGTGCTTCAAAGAGTTCCTTAGCAGTTTTCGATGACAATGTGTCATCCTCTAGCCGCTTAACGAGGTGACCGAGTTGAAGGGGTGAGACGGGGCTTTGTGCAATGGGTAGCTCATGGCGATTCAGATGTGCCGAAAGTTCGCCCATCACCCAGTTTGCCGCACCCTTGGCATTGGCACAGACATCAAGCGTCTGATCGAAATACTCAGCCAGATCAGGGTCGGTGCTCAACCGGCTTGCGTCGTAATCGGAAAGAGCGAGAGAGCCAATGTATCTGGCACGCCGTGCTTCAGGCAATTCCGGCATGTCAGCAGCGACCTGATCGACGAATTCCTTGGTGAAATGCAGCGGCAACAGATCCGGATCAGGGAAATAGCGGTAATCTTCGCTAAATTCTTTACTTCGCATCGATCGGGTTTCGTTACGATCCGGATCGTAAAGGCGTGTTTCCCGCTCGATTTTCTCGCCTGCTTCAAGCACATCGATCTGGCGTTCAATCTCTACCTCTATCGCCTGTTCCACGAAGCGGAAGGAGTTGATGTTCTTGATTTCAGTGCGCTCACCGTATGCTTTGTGCCCCGCCGGTCGAACAGATACGTTGGCGTCGCATCTCATGCTCCCCTGAGCCAGATTGCCGTCGCAAATTCTTAAGTAACGTACGAGGCCATGGAGTTGGCGGAAATAGGTCGAGGCTTCTTTGGCAGTGCGAAAATCGGGCTCGGAGACAATTTCGAGCAAAGGTGTACCCGTGCGATTGAGATCGATGCCTGTCTGAGCAGGGAAAAGGTCATGGACCGACTTGCCCGCATCTTCCTCAAGGTGTGCGCGGGTAATACCGATGACTCGGTCTGTGCCATCGTCCATATGTAGCGTTATTTCTCCCCGACCTACAATCGGGGTTTCGAATTGACTGATTTGGTAACCCTTTGGCAGATCGGGGTAGAAGTAATTTTTTCTGTCGAAGATGGAGTGCAGATTGATTTTGGCGCCCACGGCGAGCCCGAACTTGATCGCCATGATCACCGCCTGCTGATTGAGAACAGGTAGAACTCCCGGCAAGCCAAGGTCTACTGCACAGGCCTGAGCGTTCGGCTCCGCGCCAAAAGTGGCGGATGCGCCTGAGAATATTTTGCTCTCGGTGGCGAGCTGTACGTGTATTTCAAGGCCAATCACAGGTTCCCAGTTCATGCTGCCTCCGGATGCTTAAGGTGCCAGTCAGTCTCAGACTGGAATGCATGCGCAAGATTAAGAATCAGATCCTCTCGAAAAGCCGGCGCAATCAGTTGTGCGCCGACTGGCAGGCCGTCAATAAAACCGCAAGGCATTGATAGCGCTGGCAGCCCGGCGAGAGAGACGGGAACGGTGTATTTGTCCTGTTGATACATCTTCACAGGGTCGGTGGTGAGGGTATTATGTGAAAATGCCGGACCATCTGTTGTCGGCGCCAACAGAACGTCTACCTGATCAAACGCGGAGGTGAAATCATTGGCGATTAACCTCCTGATCTTTTGGGCTTTGAGGTAATAGGCATCGTAATAGCCAACCGACAGGGCGTAAGTCCCTGTCAGGATGCGTCTTTTGACTTCCGTACCGAAACCTTCGCTACGCGAACGTTGGTAGAGGTCTTCGAGCGATTCCGGGTTTTCACAACGGTGGCCGAATCTAACGCCGTCATAGCGTGATAAATTTGTGGATGCTTCCGCGCCGGCTATGACGTAATAAGACGGGATAGCTGCGTCTGTATGTGGCAAATCGACATCGACAAACGTATGCCCTAGACGCTCAAAAACCCCTCGTACAGCATCGAGTTGAGGTCGTGACGCAGGATCCAGTCGATAGTATTGACGTGGCAATCCTATACGGAGTCCCTCTGGGGGCTGGAGTTTGCCGTTTGCGAAATCCTCGAGCCACGGGTCGTCTCGATTGACACTTGTTGAATCGCGAGCATCGAAACCGGACATAACGCTCAGGAGCATTGCGGCATCTCTGGCATCGTGGGTCATCGGACCTGCCTGATCCAAGCTTGAGGCAAAAGCGATCATGCCATAACGCGATGCACGGCCGTATGTCGGCTTTAAGCCGGTAATTCCGCACAAAGCGGCAGGCTGACGTATCGAACCTCCTGTATCGGTGCCCGTTGCAAAGGGCGTGAGGCCAGCGGCCACTGCCGTCGCTGAACCTCCGGATGACCCCCCCGGGACCAGATTCTTACCCCAGGGGTTGTGTACGGGACCGAAGTGGCTGTTTTCGTTGGATGAGCCCATTGCAAACTCGTCCATGTTGGCTTTACCAAGCATAATCATGCCTGTGGCAGCAATTTTCTCGACGACGGTTGCATCATAGGGTGCAACGAAATTTTCGAGCATACGAGAGCCGGCGGTAGTAGTGACGCCGTTCGTACAGAAGATGTCCTTATGTACCATTGGCACACCAGCGAGGGCATGAGCACCCCCTTTGGCGCGCGCCTTATCGGCAGCACCGGCAGCATCTAGAGCGGCCTCTCGGGTGACGGAGACGAGCGCATTGCTGCCGTCGGCGTCAATGCGTGCAAGGTAATCTTGTGTCAATTCAGTGCTGGAAAACCTGTGACTTGCGAGCCCTTCAGCGAGATCGTAAACCGTGGCATAACGTAGGGACATTATTCGATAACTCTTGGCACGAGATAATAGCCGGCGTCGGTGGATGGCGCATTTGCCTGGAAACGCCCTCGCTCAACGTTTTCGGTAACCTTATCGTCACGCAGTCGTTGCGTGGCGTCGAGAGGATTGGCCATCGGTGCTACGTTTTCGGTGGCGACACTCTGCATCGCATCGATCATTTCAATGATGCTTTCGAGATCACCACGCACGGCAATCTCGTCTTCTGAAGTCAAAGACAGTCGTGCAAGCCGTGCGATATGGACTATATTCAATTCTTCGCCGGACATGCCCAAATTCCTAGTTTCGGGGACGCGAACCTTAGAGTACCCTCCAAAATATTTCCAGGCTTCTCCCGTGCTTTTAGTTGGCAATATGAACTATTATTGCGCTTTCCAACCTAGGCTCTAGTACTAGATGTTCAAAAAAATCCGTGGGCTGTTCTCTCGTGACCTTTCCATAGATCTCGGCACCGCCAACACACTGATTTACGTTCGCGAACAAGGTATCGTACTTAATGAACCTTCCGTGGTCGCCATACGTGTAAGTGGCACTCAGAAAGTGGTGACGGCGGTAGGTCTTGATGCGAAAAGAATGCTCGGTCGAACACCAGGGAATATCACCGCGATACGTCCACTCAAGGACGGTGTGATTGCCGACTTTTTGGTGACGGAAAAGATGCTCAAGTATTTCATGAGCAAAGTGCATGAGAATTCCTTTATACGCCCAAGCCCGCGTGTCCTGGTTTGTGTACCTTGCAAGTCTACAGAGGTAGAGCGTCGAGCTATTCGTGAGAGTGCGCTTTCCGCGGGGGCGCGTGATGTGCGCCTTGTTGAGGAACCCATGGCAGCGGCTATTGGCGCTGGACTGCCGGTGCAAGAAGCCGTCGGAACGATGGTCGTTGATATCGGTGGTGGTACGACTGAAATCGCCATTATCTCGCTTAACGGCGTGGTGCTTTCGGATGCTGTACGCGTGGGAGGTGATCGTTTTGATGAAGCGATTGTGGCATATGTGCGGCGTACGCAAGGCAGCTTGATTGGTGAAGCAACAGCAGAACGGATCAAGCAGGAAATTGGTGCAGCCTATCCACAAAAGGAAATCCGGGAAATAGATGTGCGGGGACGAAATCTGGCTGAAGGTGTGCCGCGCGCGTTTACGTTGAACAGCAATGAAATTCTTGAAGCGCTACAAGAGCCATTGTCGATGATCGTACAGTCGGTTAAGAGCGCGTTGGAGTTATGCCCACCGGAACTTGCTTCGGATATTGCAGAGACAGGCATGGTATTGACAGGAGGCGGTGCGCTGTTGCGTGACCTCGACATACTTTTCTCGGAAGAAACAGGCTTGCCGGTCATCGTTGCAGAGGATCCTATGACTTGCGTTGCACGTGGAGGCGGGAAGGCCCTGGAGCTCATGGATGCTGCAGGAAACGCGGATCTCTTATCGACGCAATAAGGGATACTGATCGAGTCTTGATCGACTGAGGGAATGCCCATCAAAGCGCTGTTTGTCAGAGAAAGTGGTGCTGGATATCTCCTTACGGGCTTGGCGTCTTTGTCTCTGTTACTTATTGCCATCGAGTCTTCTACCGGACTCCTGCAGCCCATACGGGCGAAGATAGAAGGAGTTGCCAGTCCGGTTTATCTGCTCGCCGAGGCCCCGCATGTGGTGGTTCGACAGGTTGGCGAGGTGCTTTCCACGCACGCTGATTTACGGCAACGCAATCTTGCCTTGCAGCGCCAGATCCTTGAGCTCACGCACATCTCACAACAGTTTGTTGCACTCAAAGCCGAAAATGAGCGGCTGCAAGAGCTGCTTGGGTCGCAAGGCAGGCTACCGCACGAAGTTTTGATCGCTGAGGTTGTCGGCATTGTTCCGGACCCGGGAACTTTTCAAGTCATCATTGACAAGGGGGGTGATGCCGGCCTTGTTGCCGGCCAGGCAGTACTCGATGCTCAGGGCCTGTTTGGTCAGGTTGTAACGGTTTCCCCATTTACCAGCCGTGTCCTTTTGATCACCGACAGGAACCATGCGGTGCCTGTGCAGATCAACAGAAATGGGGTTCGCAGTGTTGCGGGTGGTACAGGAATCCTGGACAGGCTTGAACTGGAGAATGTGCCAGTATCGTCGGAGATCGTTGAAGGTGATCTTGTCGAAACGTCTGGTCTCGGCGGGCGTTTCCCGGTTGGCTATCCGGTGGGTAGAGTCACATCTGTGCTCATTGAGCCAACCTCTTCATATGTGCAGGTGCTTGTACAAGCATCGGCAGAACTTGACCGATCCCGTCACGTGCTTGTCATATTCGAACCAAGGACGGTGGCACCGTGAACCCGATGAAAGGTGGCTGGGTCATTCTGTTGAGTCTGCTGGTTGCCATGATATTGGCCGTTGTACACTTACCCGAAGGGTCGCCGGATTGGTTGGGTTGGTTGCGTCCCAGCTGGCTGCTGTTGATACTTTTTTTCTGGGTCATGGAATTGCCACACCGGATTGGCCTGATCGCAGCATGGTTTCTCGGATTGCTCGTAGATGGATTGCTCGGTCAACCACTGGGGTTGAATGGATTTCTTTTAGCCGGATTTACGTTCGTTACATGGCGATTTTTTGAACGTCTGCGCATGTATTCTGTTTACCAACAGTGTGGGGTACTGGCGGCACTCATACTTGCATGCGAACTCGTGCGTGGTCTGGTGTTGGACCTCGCCTACGAGCAACCTTTCAGTTTGCTTGTTTTGCTGACGGTCTTAAGTTCAATCTTGTTCTGGCCCGTTGTATACGTTGTATTGATGCGTGTTCAAACGGCCGTAAGGGTCGAATGAATCATAGTCTGATACTTGCATCGCAATCTCCGCGTCGCGCTGAGCTCCTTCGCCAGATGGCGCTTCCTTTTGTGGTGGTTGTCACAAATGTCGACGAGTCCAAGCAAAAAGGTGAAACGCCGTGTGACTATGTCAAACGGTTGGCCGTTGCTAAATGTCAGGCTGGATTTGGGCTGGCTGAATCTGCTGAAAATATCGCGGCGCCGTTCGTTGTGATTGGCGCTGACACCATCGTCCTGATAGATGATGAAATTCTTGGCAAACCTCGTGGTCTAAAGGAAAGTGTGGCAATGCTCAAGCGCCTTGCAGGCAGGACCCATACAGTCTTATCTGGCGTTGCAGTTGGCGATGGGACACAGCTTGAATCGACGGTAGTTTCATCGCTGGTCACATTCACTGCGATGACAGATCAGCAGATAAATGCTTACTGGTCCACGGGTGAGGGACATGACAAAGCGGGGAGTTATGGTATTCAGGGGATTGGAGGTATATTTGTGGAGCGGATAGAAGGTAGCTTCAGCTCTGTAATGGGCTTACCCGTGCGGGAGACTGAAGTATTGTTGCGAAGGCTCAATGTAAATACTTGGAGTATACGCTCC
>JAYZCO010000082.1:0-14498 GCA_036338285.1 Pseudomonadota bacterium | reverse complement strand
GGCAGCGGCTCTGCGAATTCCATTTTTGTCTTCATTCAGACTTGCATCGTAAATGGGGCGTATACGTTCAAGTGTGCGCTTCTCAAATTCGATCGCTCTCTGTATAGGGTCAGAAAATTCTGCAAGTGTGTCGGCGAGGATGTGTGCATGCAGGATCCCGATGCTGCAACCTCGACCGTATAACGGGTTGGTGCGCGTACAGGCGTCACCGACGGCGAAGAAGTTTAAGATTTGTGCAGATTCTTGTTTCTGGAAGTAACGCCACACGGCATGGATTTCGCCGATACCAAATGCCGGCGTGGTGGGTTCGGCTTTGTCGGAGGCGATCCACGGTACCAGGCCTGGAATCTGTCGACAGATGGCGTCGAATTTGTCCCCGTCTTTCACGGCTTGGCGCAGTTCGGTTTCATCATTGGGCAGGCAAATGATCAACGCGAAGTGGCCACCATCGCCGGGGAAAACACCATACTTCATGTATCCAAGGTCGCCGGCGGAGGGATCGTTTTTGTGTCTGTCTGGTTCGTCGACACCAGCCAGCAACTTAAAGTGGCGTGTGTAGTAAACGATCTCGGCATCGTCTCGTTGTTCACTAATGTCGGCTCCGGCGTCTTGCAGCCATCGTCGAAATTTACTTGCGCGCCCTGCAGCGTCGACGTAAAGGTCGGCGTGATATGTCGATTTGCTATTGCCGTTTTGTCGATCGGTAAGTTCGAGTCCGGTTACCGATATTTCGCCTCCGGTTTGCTCGGTGTGCAATTTGGTGACGTAGGTCGTGTTGATGATACGTATATTTTCTTGTTTTTCGACGTAGCTGCGAAAAACTGTTTCCATGGTGGCACGGCGGCACATGAGCACCCACATTTTTTCATCGCCTGATTCGGGGATGTACTGTTCTTTGAGGTGCGGCGGTACCATTTGGTCAAACGCCACTTTGCGTGCCCCCGCAGCATAAAAATCTGCCAGCAGGTCGGGGTAGTGTTGTTCCAGAATACTGCACATCAGGCCTAAAAAGGCGTGTGGGTGCTTGAATTGAGCAGCACCGCGGCGTTGCCATTCAAAAAAAGCCTGATCCGGACTGCCCTCGGGTGGAGGAATGTCTCTTTCGAACACATCGACTGCGAAGCCTTTACGGGACAGAGCAAGTGCTGTGCAAAGACCGGCGACGCCGGCGCCGACAAGGCCAACTCGTTGAGAAGTGCTCAACTGCGCCGATCCTCTAACCATTCACCCAGCGCTTTAATTTCCTTTTCGTGGGCGGGTTCGCGAAAAGGTTCCTCTTGTGCGGCTTGCGCCCAGGTTTGCATGGCCCTCGAACGCAACATGCGGTCAACGTAATTTTGTGCAAATTCGGGCAATTGAAAACAATAGGTCTGCAAACGGAAAACAACCGGAGCGAAATAAGCATCAACTGCTGTGAACCGATTTCCAGCCAGATACGGGCCCTTGAACCGATTCAGGCCCTCCTGCCAGAGCTCTAGGATACGATCTAAGTCTTTCTGCAGGTCTCGTGATATGGCGTGCAGGCGAATGCGAAGACTCACGGTCATGGGGCACTCCTGGCGCAGATGTGCGAACCCGGCATGCATTTCTGCAGAGGCTGCACGTGCCCACGCCCGGGCAGATTTTTTGTATGGCCAGACAGGTGGGTGGGCTTCAGACAGATATTCGACGATTGCAAGGGACTCCCAGATTGTTTCATCCCCATCAATCAGGCATGGCACCAGGCCGGTCGGAGAGAAAGATCGGAACGTCTCGTAGCTGGAGAGATTGTCGAACGGGACGAGACGTTCATCAAATGGAATTTGAAGTTCTTTGAGCAGAATCCAGGGGCGCAGTGACCACGAAGAATAATTTTTATTGCCGATGTAAAGAATGTACATGCTCAACGCTTTTTGATTTCGTCTCGCTGGTAGGAAAAGTCATCCAGGCGGCCACCGCGCAGAGATTGAGTGTTGGTCTGGAAATAGTCGTCTGTGGCCGGATCGTTGCGTGCCCAGTCGTTGACCTCGCTTCGAAAGGCAAACTTCCATTCCCCATCGCGCTTTTCATAGCGGTCGACGTAACGTCCGGAAATGAAAAGGTCTCGTTCTTCGTCGTCCGTGACAATCCGGTGAAACGCCTGAAAGTAAACTTCACCAAAGGCGAGGGTGTCCGATTCAAGTTCGATGTTCACCTGTCCAATCATATGGTGGTTGGCTGAATGACCTTTAAGCGCGTTGTAAGCCATCTCTACGAAGTCGTCCGGGCCGCCTTGAAAAAAACCGTAATCGGTATTTGCATCGTCGTGAAAGGTCGAACGCAGGAGTATTTTGTCTAAACGGTCTAGCCCGCGCATGTAGCGTCCCACCAGGTCCGTGATTTCCTGCTTTGCCAGTAATTCTTCGACAGTCATGGCGATGCCGAGAGGTAAGTATCAAGCGTGTTATGGAAATGTCGGATACGCGCTTCCTGGTAGTTACCAAGCGTTTGCGTGCCTTTCAGGGAGGCCTTCATGCCTGCCCACTGGCGCTCAAAATTATTGGTGTCCTGGTCGAGTACATGACTCAGGCGATTTGTCCTGAACGAATCAAGGGAGACGTAAGGTTGGTCGATCTCAAGATGCTCTTTCAGGGCCGGTTCGGGTCGGTCGCCGTCGTCGGGGAGGGGTTGCAGCATCATGATGTCGTGGATACATCGGTCAACACCGAGTGGTCGGAAGCGATAGATCAACGGGATTACGATTCCGGGGAAGAAACAGGCGTTCGGGAACACATGGTATTCGATGCTGTCGAGAAGTTCTGAATTGGACAAGCTCGACAGATCAACCTTCATACTGTTACCGAGGCTCGTGCGGAGGCCGTCGGCGTGCGCCTGACGGGCGTTCTGATGTTTCGGTAGAGATTCGTCTTTGTGCCCGAGAAATTCGTATAACTCCTGCTGAGTGTAATCTTTCTCAAAGTGTGGATTGCCGCAGGACAGATTTTGCAAGAAACGGGTCACATGCGGACTGAAAAGGTCGTACTGGGTGTTTGCCCAGCCCGATGCACGCAAACCCTCAGGGTGCGTGGCGAGTACATGATAAGCCTCGAGGAAGCCTTCCATGCACATTTTCCAATTACCAGGCAGTACCTTTTCAGTGTGGAGCACGATGTAGCGATCTTCGAGCGGCCAGTGCGCAAAGTGCTCTGGCAGAACTTCAAGGTATTCGTCGAGTGGTTGCGCGTCACGATCGAGGTTGATGAAGACAAACCCACCCCAGTTGTCGCAAGGCACCTCGAAAAGCTTGAAGGTTTCGTCATGTACGTGAGGGAAGTCCCAACGACAGGGTATCTCGCGCAAAGACCCGTCCAGATGCCACGACATACCGTGAAATGGGCAGCGCAAGAATTGCTTGCCGCTACCCTGTTCGCCTGAGTTACAGAATTGCATGCCCCGGTGTGGGCAGGAGTTGATAAAGGCTCGGATCTGGAGATCTTCACCCCGTACAACGATGACTGAGTATTGGCCGATGTCGTAAACGTGGTAGTCACCGGCTTTGGGAATGTGTTCCTCTCGACAGGCCCATTGCCATGTTTTCGTCCACATTTTCTCCATCTCGAGGTCGTAAAATGCCTGGGAAGTGTAACGATCCAGGGATATGTCTTCGCTGCCTTGAAACTCATACGCACTGGCAAGGAGGGGTGCGGGTGGCGTGTCGGCGTCGCGAGCGATGATATCCTGGACGCTTGGGCCCGGGCAACGTGCGGCGCCAGGGGCGAGGCCCGGGTCGGACGGCTGGTAGATATCTTGTGTCATTTAATTCCCCTTTTTGAAGCCAGGCTCTAACATACGCGAGGTGCGTGTCATTAGATTAGCTATTAAAGAGTAAGGAAGCGTGATGTTAAAGCCCATTCAACTCGGGAACAGTGGCGTGAGAGCGTCTGAACTTTGTCTGGGAACGATGAATTTCGGTATACCGGGACGAGGCCACCAGGGAGACTGGACCCTGGATATCGAGCAGGCAAGGCCAATTTTTAAGGCAGCGCTGGACAAGGGGCTCTTCTATTTTGACTGTGCAGACGTATATGGATTGGGCGCGTCGGAAGAAGTTGTCGGGGCCCTCTTACGGGAACTTCTGCCTCGTGACGAGTTTGTTCTGGCAACAAAAATCTCCATGCCGATGGGAGCCGGGGCGAACTCAGGTGGTTTGAGCCGGAAGCATGTGATGGAAGGGGTCGATGCCTGCCTGCAGCGTTTGGGCCTCGACTACATTGATCATCTCGTCATTCATCGACATCCCCACGGTATCCCGATTTCAGCAAGGCCACCCATCGAGGAAACGATGGAGGCGCTCCATGACATCGTGAAGGCGGGTAAGGCACTTTATCTTGGCGCTTCGTCGATGTTTGCGTGGCAGTTTACTGAATTGCAGATGACAGCAGAAATGAATGGCTGGACTAAGTTCATTTCGATGCAGAATCACTACAATCTGATCTACCGTGAAGAAGAACGTGAAATGAATCCGTATTGTGCCTCGACAGGTGTCGCACTCATGCCTTGGTCACCACTGGCTCGAGGCATTCTGACAGGGGCTTACCAGGGTGGTTTTGAAGGTGGCAGCACCAACCGGTCGCAAGGCGGAGACCGGCGCCGGACAGAAAGTCTCTACCACGGCGATCATGTTTTCCCGATCGCCGAACGGGTGGTCGAGATCGCTGGTAAGTACGGTAAAACGCCGGCACAGATCGCGCTTGCCTGGATGCTCAACAAGGATGAGATCACCGCGCCCATCGTTGGGGTTTCAAAGATTGAACAACTCGAACAATTGGTTGGGGCGACGGAAATAATGCTGGATGCGGCCGACGTTGATTATCTCGAAGAGCTATACCAGCCAGTCGACAATCTGCTCTCTATTGGCACATCCTAGAGGATTGATCCGCTCAGTTTCATTCAGGCTGCTGGCTCGGATCTGAATTTAAGCTCAATGCCTTGACGCTGCTGTAGGTGGAAACACCATAAGGGACGCAATAGGTAAGAAGGATTTGCAGAAGTTGGTTGGTGGTTAATTGACCTGAAACCACAGCATCGCTTTGATTGATTAGTACTAATAGACTGCCCACCACGGCGGCGACTTTCAGTGCGCGAATACGCACATCCGTCTGCCACGCCAGGGCGATAAATTCACGCATGGGTGGTATCAGTTAAGGGGATTGGAGGTGTTGGGTTGTAATGTTTGGGTCTGGCTTCGCCGTTCGCTCGGCGGGCGAGCGCGGCGTCAACGGTTTCGATCAGGGCCGCCCGCTCAACGGCGGCTTTGTGATTGGCAGCGACAGGTTCTGTTGCATTGGGTGGCGGGTTGTTCTGCGCGTGGTAGTAGCCGACTGGGGATTTGGCACCGGTCGTATCGGCATTGACGTCAATCTCCCGTTCGTTGGTGGCCTTCGGTTTGCGTGCTACGCCGTCGATGATTTCAAGGTCCTGCCACCAGTGTTTGACTGGGTTGCGCTTGCCGTAACCCAGTTTGTCGTCCCAAGATACGGCGATTGGTACCAAAAGTTTCTTTAACCAGCGCGCATTCACGCCCAACCAGGTACCGACTCTATGCAGCCACGCGCCATCGGCAGAAACCACCTTGTTTAACGGGCAGGTTTTCATGCAGCGCCCACAAGCAGAACCTTTGGGATTGGTGACTCGATAGCGCGTACATCGTTCGACATCGGGCTTCCAGATTTCATAGCCGTTGAAAAGAATTTTGTCTCCGAAAGGAATGGCATTGACGGGGCACTCGCGGGCGCACTTCAAACAGTGCCCACAGAATTCCTGCAGACCAAAGTCGATGGGTTTGTCAGGTACGAGCGGAAGGTTGGTTGTAAGCACGACCGATTTGAAACGCGGGCCCACAAACGGGTTTAGGACCAACTCGCCGATGCGGCTCAATTCACCCAATCCGGCGAGGAGAACGAGGGGAATATGCAACACTTGGCTATCCGCGTTGGTCTGCGCGCGTGAGTCGTAACCTTTTTTGCGCAGAAATTCGGCCATAGTCCCGGCGATTTCTGCACCGCGTATGTATCCGCGCATGGACTGGCATCCGGAGATCCAGTCGTCACCGGATGCGCCCTCCATCGTGTCGTAGCCCTGGTCGATCAGCATGACGATGGCGTACTTATGTTTTGTTTCGATTACTTCACCTTTAGGCCCATGGGAGTACCAGGCGTAATCGGGTATTTCACAGATCCCGGTGAGGTCCGCGCCTAGATGGTAACTCAAAGACTTGATTGCCCGGGCGTTCACTTCGGGATCGGTGAGTGCATGATCTACTACTGATGCTGCGTCCCCATTCTGATGCGGCACCATCGCACGCAATGGGTACATCATGCCGTCAGTCAAAGGGTGCTTGAAGGCGAATCGCTGGACTTCCCTTTGGGCCTTTGTGCCGAGGTCACCTAAACGCGCCCGCTGAAAGAATTCAGCGCGCTTAGGCACACGTGGCACCTCATCGCTGAAGATGCGTGTCGTGGGATTATCTACTCGAGTGACCTGCTCCATGGGGTAATAACTCATGTGTGAAGCACGTTTTGCCCGACGTCTGTGCTCGCGACCGCTGATAGATCCGTTGATCCCTAGCCAGTATCGCCAGTTCGAAACATGCGTGTTGGGAGATAGTGGTTTATCTGTGGTGAGTAGATAGGAAGTGGTCACTGCCACCATGGCGAAGCGCTTGCCAATAAAGGGGCTGACACTGCAGCCTTCGTGGGCAATTGCTACACCTGCCTGGACGCATAGAGTATCGAGGCAGAGGCTGGTGTTTGCTTCCACGTAAATATCTGCGGGGTATCCCAGGGCTCGCAGATGCCCAAGGATCGATACGCCGATTTCATGAGCCCGCATGCGCGCGATATCGTGTTCGCTGCCTTGTAACCATTCGCTGGCGAGATTCTCAGATTCAACGCGGCATCCATGTTCGACCAGCATGACGATGGCGAAATCTGCATTGTTTTTTGGCAAGCCGAACCAGGCGAAATCCGGCACTTCGCAGATACCCACATGAGCGGCATCGAGATAATAAGCAGCGCCTTTGACTTCCCTCGCGCGAACATCCGGGTTGGTGCTGCCTTCCCCGACCGGCGCAGGGTCCTGCTTTGCGCAGGCGATAAACAAATCTGCATACCACGAGGCTGTAGCAGCCAGTTGCGTCGTGGCCGGGACAGCAGGTCTTGGTTCAGCTTGAAGCCGGTTTGTAAGGGCGAATTCAGGCCCCGATGGGAGGGTTTCAAGGGGATACGGGCCCATCTCCACGCCGCGGCGATGCGCCGCGTCTCGATAGAGTCGGGTCAGCGTCATCTCAAGCCAGGACGGCGATCGCGAAGAGTCCACTTAGACCACCGATGATAGAGGCCTGTTGAAAATCTTTAGGCGTGATTTGTTGCAGGCGCTCGCCCGGGCTGGTGCCCTGCCATGTATCCTTAATGATGTTGTACTCGATCACTGTGGCGAAAACGACGAAGCCGAAGATGCTGCTAACCAGCGCTATTCGGCTGATACTGTCGAGGGGTAATGCAATCAGAAGTAATAGCAGGATGGTCCAGTGCAACACGTGGCCGCCATAAGTCATCCAGTGGAATTGCTTGTGATCGTTTGCCGCATAGTCGAAATCGAAGCGAAGGAACGACACACCTTCGGGCGCTTTGCGACGGACTTTTGCCCCTGCAGCGACGGCGCCGGAGTAATGCCCCCATTCATGGAACAATGCTGCAAGCAGGAGCCCGACCAGGAGTGCATCTCCTACTGCCAGAACTTGTGCGAACCACAGACCTGTGACCTGAAGCCAGGCATCAGCTGCGGCCCACAAAGATAACGCCGCAAAAATTAAGGCAGCATCCCGTACCAACATGCCTGCCAGGCCAGGCTCGAGTATCTCAATTTCCTCATTGTTTCGGTTGTCGTCGGTTGCTTCGGCCAAAGTTCATCCTCCAATTGAGCGGGCATTGATATTAGACAGGTTTTGTCTGCCGATTAGAGCACCAAGTGTTCGTTTCACAGGCCTTTTTTGCCAGCCTCACGGAACAGTGGCTGGTATTCGTCGAAGGCCACGCCCCTCGTGCTGGCGCCTGTGGTTGTGCCTGCATCAGTGGTTAGACAATGACCGGTGGTGTATCCCGATTCGTCGCTGGCAAGGAAGAGGGCCGCATTGGCGACATCTTCGGCAAGTCCCGGGCGACCTTTAAGCGGTGAACCCGCTGCCAGAACCTCTTTCGTCTTTTCAATTGCCGTGTGATCACCGGTGGACACGTTGGCCACCATGGCAGTTGCCATACCGGCAGGTGCAATACAGTTGACGCGAATATTGTGCGCACATAGCTCGGCAGCTACCCCCTTGGTCAGACCCACGACCGCGTGTTTACAAGCGGTATAACAGTGAGGGCCTAGCCCACCCAGTATTCCAGCCGTACTGGCCATACTGATGATGGACCCCGATCCTTGTGGTGTCATTACGCGAGCCGCGTGCTTGCAGCCGTAGAAAACGCCGTTGAGAAGTATATCAACCGTAAACTTCCACTCGTCTTGGGGTGTCGTTGCAATGGGACCGACTGTGCCGACGATGCCGGCGTTGTTGTACATGACGTCGAGTTGTCCAAAATGGTCGAGCGCTGTGTCGACAAGATTTGCGATATCGTCTTCCGACGTGACGTTGCAGTTGACAAAGACAGCAGCATCACCGAGATCGTCTGCGATTGCTTGCCCTGCTTGTTCCTGAATGTCCCCTAGTACAACTTTTGCACCCTGTTCGACGAAGAGTTTAGCCGCCGCCGCACCAAAACCACTCGCGGCGCCGGTTATGGCTGCGATTTTCCCATCCAGTCTCATAAAAGCTCCTTAATACCCCAATGTCTTGTCGATGATGCCTTCCAGAGGTTCATTATTAACAAATTTTTTCAAGTTTTCGATAAAACGCTCCAGATTGCGCCGGGCGCGATACTGGCTTGCACCAGCAGTATGGGGCGTCATCACGACGTTAGGCAGGGCCCAAAGACCACTATCGGGCGGCAACGGTTCCCTGGGCGTGACATCCAGCCCTGCGCCTCTGATCTGCCCACTTTTCAGTGCAGCAATAAGGTCTTGTTCATCCAGCACTTCGCCTCGAGTGACGTTGATGAGAAAAACCCCTTCTTTCATCAAAGCGATGTTGGTCGCGTTGATGAGCTTGTTCGTTTCCTCGGTGAGAGGGCAACAGATTGCCACCACATCAGCATTTTTTAGCACCCCTGGTAGGTGCTCTGAGCCAACATAAAGGTCTACTCCGTCCATTTCGGCGACCTCGTCGCGGTCGATTGCCACTGCTTTCATGCCAAACGCTAAGGCTCTGCGCGCCATCGCGCGACCGGTGCCACCCAGGCCAATGATGCCCATGGTTGAACCGGTCAGTTCAATTTCCTTAGCCCGCAGTTCCGGACGATGGTTCCAGGCATCCGGGCCGAGGTCACGAGCGCTGGCCAGCTGGCGTGTCAGCATGAGGAGCAATCCGAAACCATGATCAGCAAGGTGTTCGCCTACCAGGCCCTTCTCGCTGGTGAGTACAACCGTGCTGTTGATAAACTCAGGGTACATAAAAGAGTCGACGCCTGAGGATATCGATTGTACCCAACGAAGTTCTGATGCCGACGCAAAGAGTTTAGGTGGCACGATGCCGAGGATGACATTGGCATCATGAACTTCTGTCTGGGCTTGCTTATAGTCACTGACAATGACTTTACTGCCTGCGCCCGCAGCTTCTTGAATTCGAGCTAAATCGTTTTCTTCGAGATGATTCAGCGTCAGCCCCGGGATCACGATCACTTTGATACTCATGAAAGGGTTATCTCCACATGACCGACCCCACAGTCGAATTCACCTGTGAAGGTTCCCTCGGCGAAGGGTGTTTTTCCATAGGCGCCGGTGATGATGTACTGTCCTGGCTGCAGCGCATGACCATAGTCGGCGAGTCGGTTGGCGAGGGTAGCGAGGGAATCAAAGTGGTCATCGATGTGCTCAGCAGAATGCACGGACTCTATAACACCTTGATGACCGGAAAGGGTGGCGGTCATGTTCATATAGTTCTCCGCCGGGTCTACGGGTGTACCGACGACGATACCCCATTGGGAAAGATCGTCAGCCACGCGCACCCCTGTGCTCGCTTTTGTGGGCAGACGCTTCTGATTCACCTCGAATGCGGGCACAACGCCTTTGACGGCACCACGCGCTGAGTTCCGCGTTGTGCCGCTGCCAAGCTCTTTGCCGATGAGAAAGCAGAGCTCGTTTTCCACCTGGCCGGTGTGCAGGGTCTCCAGCGGCAGGGTTGTGCCGGATTGGATGATGCGGCTTTGCAGGATGAAGCCGAAGGGTCGAATGCCCTGACCCATGGCATTACGGCTGGCACCGGAGGTCATGCCGATCTTCCAGCCGCCAAGTGTTTCACCCTGCTCCAGATAACGGGTTAACAGTTCAAGCTGCATTGCCTGACCTTGCTCGAAATCCAAGTCCAGGTTGCTCAGGCTTTCAGAGTCCGCATCGGGCGGGTGGCGGTGCGCCTGCCAGATTAGATCAAGTGCCTTTCTCACACGGATTCCCAGTGCCAAAACCTCTAGAGTACACAAAATAACGAGGCTATACCTGTTGACCGGACGTTGGACAATCCTTACCTGGCCCCGGAACATGTCTGTGGGCTAATAGTTAGGTGAATAGTTATAACGAAGGCAAATATCAGGTGAGAGATAACCGGGGCATGCAGGTTTGTTTGCGCAACACATCATTCTGTTCGTGCAATGAGTTTCGGTGGGAGACAGAAAATGGCGCAGGCTTTGCTCGATTCCGTAAAAGATGGTGATTCGAGCCAAAGCTCAACGACTCTCTTTTGTTTTAATACGACCATGGGGATTCACGGTTTTTCCCGCAGTTTGTCGTGTGTTGCCAAAAGTGGTGTTTTTACTCTCCTGTAAATCCTTGTAAAGTCGACATAGGCATAGGGAGGATGAGTCATGCGGAATGGTTACAAGGTACTCGATACCGATGCGCACCAGATGGAACCAGCGTCCATTTGGGCCGATTATATGGATGAAAACTTCAAAGACAGGGCGCCCTGCCAGGGTGATCTGGGCAATGGCGAGCGGGGTATGTTGTGCGAAGGTGAACCCATTGCGAAGCAGGATGGATCTTATCCGATGCATTCAGAAGAATTTCTGCAGGCAGCCCGCAAAGCGATGGAACGGTTCGGGCGGGCCCGCAAGCAGGGTTTCAGCGCGGCAAGCCGACTCGAAGACATGGAAGAAGAGGGCGTAGATGCACAGGTGATCTACCCCACAGTAGGTGGCCAGATTCTGGGTAAACCATTCAAGGACCCTGAGCTTTTACATGCGGTTTGCCGTGCCTACAACGACTGGAGTCTTGAATATTGTGCGACGGACGGGGCAAGACTGCGGATGGCGGCCATGTTGCCTGTACAGGCACCAGACCTGGCGGTTGAAGAAGTCCAGCGCGTGGTCGATAAAGGCGCCGCTTGTTTCTATATCCGCCCAAACCCGGTGCAAGGCCGTAACCTCTATCACCAAGATTACGATCCGCTCTGGTCTGCTATCGAAGCATCCGGACGACCTATCTGCATCCACGATTCAGGCTCACCCTACTGGCCAAGTTATGGTGAGCGAATGGATACGCACACGGCCGGACACATCATTGCACACCCGGTTGAAGCCATGGTGGCGATGATGTCACTGATCTGGTTCGGGGTGATTGAACGCTACCCGGGACTGAAGGTGGTTCATGTTGAAGCAGATGCGGGTTGGGTTCCGTACTGGTTGCAACGCCAGGAACAGCATTTTGATTTCTCCGGTAAGGCTGAGCATCCACTGCTGAAAAAACGCCCTACGGAATATTTTAAAACGAATTTTCTGGTTGCGGCGCGTGGTGATGAGATGACACTGCCGGCTGCGGTTGGGCTTATTGGCGAGGACTATTTGACCTTTAATACCGACTATCCCCATCCTGATGGTACCTGGCCACAGGGTATGGCAGATTTGGAAAACCAACCCATCAGCGATGAGGCCAGGCGTAAGATTTTCTGGGATAACGCAGCGCCTCTGTTCGGGCTGGCGTAACTTAAGAGGTCAGGCGCCCAGTTTACAGGCCGCCTGTCACGTACAGGCACTGGCCGGTTATCCAACTGGCAGCATCGCTTGCCATAAAGACGACCGCATGTCCTATGTCATCCGGAGTGCCCATGCGACCGAGCGGTACACCCATGATTTTTTCAAGTGGTTTGTCGGGTGGAAAATTGGTCGATTGGATGAAATTGTCGGTTGGTATCGGGCCGGGCGCGATGGCATTGACCCTGATCTTGGGGGCGAGTTCGATCGCGAAAGTGGCGGTTAGACTGTTCACGGCTGCTTTGGAGGCGGCATAGGGGCCGTTTTTTATCGACCCGCGCGCGCGAGCCGCGCTGGATGAAATGTTGATGATGACGCCGTTGTCCATGTGTGCAGCAGCACTTTGTGTCGCATTGAATACAGCCTTCAGGTTCAGATTCAGTTGTGCATCCCAGTGTTCCTCTGGCGTGCGTGTGAGATAACGTGGCGTGGCATCAGGCAGTCCCCCGGCGTTGTTAACCCAGATGTCGATGGGTTGTTCGGCGGTTGCAGCCAAACGCTTGAGCTGATCAGCGTTCGTGACGTCGGTAACCACAGCGGTTGCTTGTCGGCCTAATGCAGTGATCGCGCTGACGACTTCGTCGAGGTCAGAAGCGGTTCGCGAACTGACCACCACATCCGCGCCTGCTTGCGCGAGTTGCAAAGCGATGCCACGGCCAATGCCTTTGCCCGCGCCGGTTACGACGGCTAAGCGTCCGTTCAGATCAAATGGACTGTTCATAGGTGATCTCTGTGTAGGTAAAGAGACATTATTGCGCGTGGTCAATAAGCAGGAAAAGGGTTAAGTTATTCAATCGACAATTTCCAGGTGGAACAACTCATGGCTTATGTACCTGCCACACGCCCCTATTACGATGCCGACAGCCATATTATGGAACTGCCGGATTTCATAACGTCGTATGCCGACCCGGATGTGCGTGATGATATCCCTGAGGTGAGCTATAGCGCTTCAATTGTTACGGATGAAGAAGTTGCTGTCATCATGGAACAGGGAGGCAGACACAGCGACGATCATGTTGCTACGCAGCTTGCCATGGGAGACGAACTCATTGCGAAAAGTAAGGAGATTCAAGCCCTAGGTGCCTTCAACGGTGCTGATCGGGCCATGGCTATGGATTTGCTTGGCTTCAAGAAGCAGCTCGTTTTTGCTACCCACAGTTTGGTAACCCCGTTCCACCCAAGTTCCAAGAAGAGTTCCAAAGTTCGCTACGGTGCCGCCCGAGGTCACAATCGGCATATGGTTGATTTTTGCAAACATGATTCGCGCTTGATGGGCGTGGGTGCGGTGCCCCTCGATGATCCTGACTTGGCGATTACAGAAGTTGAGTGGTGTATTGAGAACGGTCTTGAATCCATCTGGGTGCCGCATCGTGCACCCATCGATCGTGCGCCGGGTCATGTTGAACTAGATGGCTTCTGGGCCCGTTTGGCCGAAGCCGGCGTGCCATTTGTTCTGCATGTAGGGGGTGCACCTCTGCAAGTGCATAAATCCTGGGGAAATAATGGCCGCAAGGCAACCAAGGACTGGCTTGGGGGTGGTGAGAATGTGCGGACCAAGGATGCTGCGGTGCTGCATCAGGTACCTGAGATGTTTGTTAGCATGATGGTGATAGATGGGGTTTTTGAACGTCACCCCAAGCTGAAAGGTGCTGCAGTCGAACTCGGTGCCGGTTGGGTACCGGGCATGCTTCGACGGCTGGATGATGTTTGTCGTATATTTGCTCGCAATGATGAATCAGTGCGCTTTGATCGCAAGCCTTCGGAGCAGCTTTCCGAGCAGATGGGTTTTACACCCATGCCCAACGAAGATGTCGGTCAGATGATTGTAGAATCCAACCCGGAGCTGTACCTCTTTTCAAGCGATTATCCCCATATCGAAGGTACTAAGGATCCGATTGGTCGTTTTGAACGCACGCTCGGAGAGGTCGAGGAAGAGACTAAGAGCAAGTTCTACAGCGAGAACTTTCTACGCCTGTGGCCAGAGGCACGCGTGGAGGTCGGGGCTTAAGGGTCAAAAAGTTGGGATGACTTTGCGTTGTTTTAGATCCTGTAGCCAGTAACAGAAACTGGCTTGGGTGTCGTAAGTTTCAGTGAAGCCAGCCTGCTTGATTTTTACCGTGCTGACGAACGTCGGAGAAGGAGGAGATTGTGCCCCGTAGCCGAAGCAGAGGTTGGCGTAATGATGGGATTCTCCTAAAAAGGCGGCGAGCTCAAGGTCCCTCAGACCGTATTTAATCACGATCCTGTGCCAGCTATCCGAATGGGCCTCCATATAGGCCGCGAGATCAATGGGTTCGTCATCACCTATTTCGACACCCAGGGTATCGGCAAGTGCGGGCCACATATCTCGCCACATGAACA
>JAYZCO010000081.1:0-16110 GCA_036338285.1 Pseudomonadota bacterium | reverse complement strand
GTGCCCGGTTCTCCGATCGACTGTGCGGCTATCACACCCACACTTTCACCGACATTGATCATATGTCCGCGCGCAAGATCTCGGCCATAACAACTTGAACACACGCCATAGGAGGTATCACAGGTGATCGGGCTGCGGACGATCATCTCGTCTACACCCAGCTCATCGAGCTGCTCTACCCAAGCTTCATCAATGATCGTACCGCTCGGTATCAGGACGTTCTTACCGTCCACATCGAGAACATCTTCAGCAACCACACGGCCAAGCACACGGTCACCCAGCGGCTCAACCACATCACCACCTTCGATAATCGAAGTAGTAAACAGACCGGCAGTAGTACCGCAATCAATGTCTGTAATCACAACATCCTGCGCCACATCGACTAGGCGGCGGGTCAGATAGCCCGAGTTCGCGGTCTTCAGTGCCGTGTCGGCAAGACCCTTGCGAGCACCATGCGTCGAAATGAAGTACTCATTGACTGTCAATCCTTCACGGAAATTAGCCGTGATCGCATTTTCGATAATGCTGCCATCCGGCCGCGTCATCAGGCCTCGCATACCCGCCAACTGACGAATCTGCGCAGGTGACCCCCGCGCACCAGAGTCCGCATAGATATATACCGAGTTGAAAGAATCCTGTTGCTCATCCTTACCTTCACTATTCTTAACGCTTTCAGTGGAGATACCATCCATCATGGACCGGGCAACCAGATCGTTCGCTCTTCCCCAAATATCAACAACCTTGTTGTACTTCTCGCCTTGGGTCACAAGGCCGGATGCATATTGTGACTCGATTTCAGCCACTTCAGCTTCCGCTTCACCAATAATGGTCGCTTTTTCGCCGGGGATAACGAAATCGTCCACGCCGATTGAAGCACCAGACGCCGTAGAATGGGCAAAACCGGTATACATCAACTGGTCTGCGAAAATCACCGTGTCTTTCAATCCACACCGACGGTAGCAGTCGTTAATCAAGTTTGAGATGGAGCGTTTGTCCATCGCTTTATTGACCAGACTGAAAGGCAGGGATTTCGGCACAATGTTGTACAAGAGCGCTCGACCTACGGTCGTGTCATACAGCGATCGCTGCATTCGGACAGTTCCGTCTTCGCTTGTCACTTCCTCTTCAATGCGTACTTTTACTTTCGCATGCAGGTCAACCTGCTGTGCGTAATAAGCTCGATGCACTTCTTCAACATCGGCAAAAACCTGGCCTTCGCCTTTGGCATTGATCATCTCCCGAGTCATGTAGTACACGCCCAAGACGACATCTTGTGAGGGCACTATGATCGGTTCTCCCGATGCAGGGGAAAGGATATTGTTGGTCGACATCATGAGCGCACGTGACTCAAGCTGAGCTTCGAGCGTCAGCGGCACGTGGACCGCCATCTGGTCCCCATCGAAATCCGCGTTGTAGGCCGCACACACTAAAGGATGCAGCTGTATCGCTTTCCCTTCGATCAATACAGGTTCAAAGGCTTGAATACCGAGACGGTGCAATGTCGGCGCCCTGTTCAGAAGCACCGGATGCTCACGAATAACCTCTGCCAGGATATCCCAGACTTCAGCGGTTTCACGCTCAACCATCTTCTTCGCAGCTTTAATGGTTGAGGCTGATTGACGATCTTCCAGCTTGCCAAAAATAAATGGTTTGAACAGTTCAAGCGCCATCTTTTTTGGCAACCCACACTGATGCAGCTTTAAGGTAGGCCCGACCACGATGACCGAACGACCTGAATAGTCGACCCGCTTACCGAGCAGATTCTGACGGAAGCGACCCTGTTTACCCTTAATCATATCGGCAAGGGATTTCAGCGGACGCTTGTTAGAACCGGTAATGGCACGACCACGACGGCCGTTGTCGAGCAGTGCATCCACTGATTCCTGCAGCATCCGCTTTTCATTGCGAACGATGATGTCCGGTGCCGCCAGATCGAGCAGACGCTTGAGGCGATTGTTGCGGTTAATGACTCGACGATACAGGTCATTGAGGTCAGAAGTCGCAAAACGCCCACCATCGAGCGGGACCAGTGGTCTTAGATCGGGTGGCAGCACTGGCAGTACGGTCATGACCATCCACTCCGGCTTGTTACCGGAATTGACGAAACCCTCCATGAGCTTCAGGCGCTTTGAGAATTTCTTGATCTTTGTTTCCGAATTCGTTGCGGGAATTTCTTCACGAAGATGTGCGATTTCAGCGTCGAGATCGAGCGCAATGAGCAGTTCCTGGATCGCTTCTGCACCCATTCTCGCGTCGAATTCATCGCCGAATTCCTCGAGCTTGGCGTAATACTCTTCATCACTGAGCAGCTGTCCAACTTCGAGATCAGTCAATCCCGGGTCGACAACGAGAAAAGATTCGAAATACAACACGCGTTCGATGTCCCGCAGCGTCATATCAAGCAGCAAGCCAATCCGAGAAGGCAGCGACTTCAAGAACCAGATGTGCGCAGTTGGGCAAGCCAACTCGATATGGCCCATGCGCTCGCGGCGCACCTTGGTCAGCGTTACTTCCACACCGCATTTCTCACAAATTACACCTCGGTGCTTAAGGCGCTTGTATTTTCCACACAGGCATTCGTAGTCTTTGGTAGGCCCAAAGATGCGCGCACAGAAAAGACCATCACGCTCCGGCTTAAATGTTCGATAGTTGATGGTCTCCGGTTTCTTTACTTCGCCAAAGGACCAAGAGCGAATCATCTCTGGAGATGACAGCCCAATGCGCAGGGAATCAAACTCATCTGCATTACCCTGTGCCTTCAGTAAGTTAAGTAAGTCTTTCAAGAGCTTTCTCCTTTATAGGTTCAGGGTTGAGTTACTCGCTTTCCAGTTCAATGTTGATGCCAAGCGAACGGATCTCCTTGACCAACACATTGAATGACTCTGGCATAGCGGGGTCCATCTCATAGTTGCCGTCCACAATGTTCTTATACATCTTGGTCCGACCCATGACGTCATCCGATTTCACAGTCAACATTTCCTGAAGGGTGTATGCCGCGCCATATGCTTCGAGCGCCCAAACCTCCATCTCCCCAAACCGTTGTCCTCCAAACTGAGCCTTACCACCCAGCGGTTGCTGCGTGACAAGACTGTATGAACCAGTAGAACGCGCGTGCATCTTGTCGTCTACCAGGTGATTGAGTTTCAACATGTACATGTAGCCGATGGTTACAGGTCGGTCGAAAGGATCGCCACTGCGGCCATCAAACAGATGTGCCTGGCCTGACGTCGGTAAGCCCGCCAATTCCAGCATGCCTTTGATTTCCTCCTCGGAGGCGCCATCGAAGGCCGGTGTCGCCATCGGCACACCACCCCGCAGATTGCCCGCCATTTCGATGACCTCGGTGTCTGAAAGTGATTTCAGATCGACACCCGAGTCACCGATCTTGTTGTAAACCTCTTCCAGAAAGCCTCTGACCTCGGCGATTTTCCGTTGCTCTTCAAGCATCCGATTGATGCGGTCTCCGACACCGTGCGCGGCCCAACCAAGATGCGCTTCCAAAACCTGGCCTACGTTCATGCGCGAGGGTACGCCCAGCGGATTGAGAACGATATCAACAGGCTCACCATCCTCATCAAACGGCATGTCCTCTACAGGCATGATCACAGAAATTACACCCTTGTTACCATGCCGACCTGCCATCTTGTCGCCAGGCTGGATCCGACGTTTGATCGCCAGATAGACCTTGGTAATTTTCAGTACGCCTGGTGCAAGATCATCACCGCTTTCGAGCTTCGCGCGCTTATCCGCATACACTGCATCTAGCGCTTCTTTACGCTCTTTCAGTTGTATATCCGCACTTTCAAGGAGCGTATTTAAACTGTCATCTTGCATGCGGATTTTGAACCAGTCGTCCAAACCGATGCTCTCAAGGTATTCCTCATCGATGCTCGCACCCTTACTACTGCCTGGCGCACTCGCCGCCTTTTGGCCAAGTATCGCTTTCTGCAATCGCTCATACGTTGCCGTCTCGACAATGCGATATTCGTCATCGAGGTCTTTTCGTATCTGCGCAAGCTGCGCATATTCTATGTCTCTGGCGCGCTGGTCCTTCTCAACTCCATCACGTGTGAAGACCTGTACATCGATGACCGTACCTTTAACACTGGTAGGTACTCTGAGCGAGGTGTCTTTAACATCAGAAGCCTTCTCCCCGAAAATGGCGCGCAGGAGCTTCTCCTCCGGTGTTAGCTGTGTTTCACCCTTAGGTGTCACTTTACCCACCAGGATGTCCCCAGCAGCCACTTCAGCCCCGATGTAGACAATCCCCGACTCGTCAAGCTTCGACAGCGCACCTTCACCGACGTTAGGTATGTCACAGGTGATTTCTTCCGGTCCGAGCTTGGTATCTCGAGCAATACAGGTAAGTTCCTGAATATGGATACTGGTGAAGCGATCTTCCTGGACCACTCGTTCGGAAACGAGAATTGAGTCTTCGAAGTTGTAACCATTCCAGGGCATGAATGCGATGCGCATGTTCTGCCCCAGCGCGAGTTCGCCCATATCTATAGACGGTCCGTCAGCCAGCGTGTCACCTTTGGCAATGATGTCGCCCGGCGTCACTAGTGGGCGCTGATTGATACAGGTGTTCTGGTTGGAGCGGGTGAATTTGGTGAGGTTGTATATATCTACACCTGCTTCACCGGTTTCAACTTCCGTATCGTTCACTCGAACAACGATCCGTGCCGCGTCAACGATATCGACGACCCCACCGCGATTGGCGATGACACAAACCCCTGAGTCACGTGCGACATCACGTTCCATGCCCGTACCCACGAGCGGCTTTTCAGCACGCAATGTGGGAACCGCCTGACGTTGCATGTTTGACCCCATGAGTGCCCGGTTTGCGTCGTCGTGTTCAAGGAATGGAATGAGCGAGGCCGCGACTGATACAACCTGTTTAGGCGACACGTCCATGTAATTCACGTTTTCAGGCGCGGTTTTCGTAAATTCGTTCTGATGACGCACGTCCACCAGCTCAGCGTCAAATGTACCCGTGTTGGTCAAGGGCACACTGGCTTGAGCAATGACATAATTGGCTTCGTCGATGGCGGACAAATACTCAATCTCGTCCTTCACTTTACCCGCTTCTACTTTGCGATAAGGCGATTCCAAAAAGCCGTACTCGTTAGTGCGGGCATACGTTGCGAGGCTGTTGATCAGGCCGATATTAGGGCCTTCAGGCGTCTCGATAGGACAAACCCGACCGTAGTGAGTCGGATGTACATCGCGGACCTCGAAGCCTGCACGCTCCCTCGTCAGGCCGCCCGGCCCAAGTGCTGATACGCGGCGCTTGTGCGTCACCTCTGACAGCGGATTGTTCTGGTCCATGAACTGCGACAGTTGCGATGAACCAAAAAACTCTTTGATCGCGGCAGCGACGGGCTTGGCGTTGATCATATCTTGCGGCATAAGGCCTTCTGACTCAGCGAGGCTCAACCGCTCTTTAACTGCCCGTTCAACACGAATCAAACCCACCCGAAATTGGTTTTCGGCCATCTCACCCACAGAACGAACTCGACGGTTGCCTAAGTGGTCAATGTCATCCACCGAGCCCTTACCGTTTCTGATGTCCAGAAGCGTATCCATCACCGCGACTATATCGCTCACATCTAGGGTACCTTCCCCTTCGATCGCTTCCCGATTTAGCCGCCGATTGAATTTCATGCGACCCACGCCAGACAAGTCGTAGCGTTCATTTGAGAAAAATAGGTTTGTAAATAGATTCTCAGCTGCCTCTTTCGTAGGCGGCTCGCCCGGTCGCATCATCCGATATATTTCGACCAGGGCCTCAAGGCGGTTGCTTGATGGATCGATACGCAGGGTATCTGAGATAAATGGCCCGCAGTCGAGATCATTTGTGTAAATGGTCTCCACAGTCTTCACATTCATTTCGAAAAGCTTTTCGAGCACCTCTTCCGTAATGATTGTGTTACACGGCACGACGATTTCGCCAGTGCTTTCATCGACAAGATCCTTGGCCGTCACCCGCTCGACCAAGTACTCCTTTGGTACTGCCAACCGGGACATTCCAGTTTCTTCCAGCATGCGTACATGCCGTGCGGTAATCCGTCGACCACTTTCAACAATCACTTCACCGGCTTCGTCTACAATGTCGAAGCTTGCAACGTCCCCCCGCATTCTATCGGGGGTGAGCTCAGCCAAGATCTCTTCACCGTCGATGTAAAACAGATTGCTGTCAAAAAATGTCTCCAGAATTTGCTCACTACTGTACTCCAGCGCGCGCAACATGATCGTCGCTGGGAGTTTGCGACGACGGTCAATGCGTACAAAAAGACAATCTTTGGGGTCGAATTCAAAATCCAGCCACGAACCTCGGTAGGGAATAACTCGAGCGTTGTACAAAAGCTTCCCTGATGAATGAGTTTTCCCACGGTCATGATCAAAGAAGACCCCCGGAGATCTATGCAGCTGCGAAACAACCACACGTTCGGTGCCATTGATCACGAACGTACCATTGTCTGTCATGAGCGGAATTTCGCCCATGTAGACTTCCTGTTCTTTTACGTCCTTAACCGCTTTATTTGACGACTCTCTGTCGTAAATGATGAGGCGCACCTTTACGCGCAGCGGGGCCGCATACGTGATACTACGAAGCACACATTCTTTTACGTCAAAGGCAGGTTCGCCCAAACGATAATCGACATACTCCAATGCAGCACTACCCGAGTAGCTGACAATCGGAAAAACCGAGCGAAAAGCGGCATGCAATCCGGCTTCGGCCCTTGTTTCTGCGTCCGTATCTACTTGTAGAAACTTGTCATAGGATTCGGTCTGGATCGCCAGAAGATAGGGCAATTCCATCGATTCCGATAACTTGCCGAAATCCTTACGGATTCGTTTTTTCTCAGTAAAGCTATACGCCATGCGAGTCTCCCAGCCTTAACGGCTATGCATTTGCGAGTATTTGGTCGGGGTCCCCGGAAAGAGCGTCCTCCCAACCACAAACGGGCCGGCGCGCGAACTGCGATGCAATTCCCGGGCTAGCCCAGTATGAAAACAACTCTGTCGGTTCAAAGTTCAACAATCTCGTAATGAGATCGTGACTACTTGAGCTCGACCGTTGCGCCGGCTTCTTCCAGCTGCTTTTTGAAGTCTTCAGCTTCGTCCTTTGTTGCCCCTTCCTTTACAGGAGAAGGCGCTTCGTCTACCACTGCTTTCGCTTCTTTCAAACCAAGGCCTGTGATCGCGCGTACTGCTTTGATCACATTGACCTTCTTTTCACCAATCTCAGTGAGAACGACGTCGAATTCGTCCTTCTCCTCAGCCGCGGCGCCGCCAGCGTCACCACCAGCTGCAACCGGGGCCGCGGCAACCGCGGCCGCGGCAGAAACGCCGAACTTTTCTTCCATTGCCTGGACCAGTTCAACGACCTCCATAACGCTCATCTCAGCGATCCCGTTCAATATATCGTCTGCGGACAATGCCATTTCGTATCTCCTAAATAACTAAACCGTAGCCAAAGTCAGTTAAGGCCAAGGCCCTAACTTCCTGCCTCTTTCTGATCTCTGATGGCAGCGACCGTTCGGGTGAGCTTGCTCGGTACCTCGTTTAAGGTACGCACAATCTTCACGACCGGTGCGAGCATCACTGAAAGCAACATCGCACGTGCCTCGTCGAGGGTGGGTAGCTTGGCAACGCGGTCGATTTGATCCGCAGCCAGCATCTCCCCACCAATCGCAAGTGCTCTAACCTCCAGGGCTTCGTGCGCTTTCGCATAGTCTTTCAATAATCGTGCGGCAGAGCCTGGGTCTTCCTGAGAAAACGCCATTAGGGTGGGACCAATGAACGTCTCGTCGAGACATTCATATTCCGTTCCTTCTACAGCTCTTTTCGCTAACGTATTGCGTACGACACGGAGATACACACCAGATTCACGCGCCTTCGCGCGCATTTCTGTCATCTCCGCCACCGTTAGACCGCGATAGTCTGCAACGACTGCCGACAAAGCAGATGCGGCAATCTCATTCACTTCGGCAACGATCTGTTGCTTTTGCTCGAGCTTTAATGCCACTTGCTTTACTCCTTTATGGCAGAGTGCGCTATGCACCCTACCGGTTCTTGTTGAGACGAGTTACTCGTCCCCGGCGTTTCTTCGTTGCGAGGCCATCGCCTCGTTATTCGAAGATACTGTTACCAGTACGCCATCTACGCTAGGTTCCCCTTGCGGGTCATTTAATGCCTCAATTAGCCCTCTCGGACAAAGTGGCACCTATACGGTTTTTGACAGCCCTCGAATCCAATCGAGGTCTCCAAAACTCCTCCTGTTCAGACTTCTAAGGAAGCCTGGTCAATCGCTACACCCGGACCCATCGTTGTCGAGAGTGTAACCTTCTTCAAATACACACCTTTCGCCGCAGCAGGCTTGGCTTTCTTAAGGTCATTGAGCAGGGCTTCGATGTTTTCCTTGATCGCCTGCGGCTCGAAACCCACCTGGCCGACACTGCCGTGGATAATCCCGGCCTTGTCGGTTCGAAACTGAACCTGTCCTGCTTTGGCATTTTGTACAGCAGCCGCTACATCCTGGGTCACGGTTCCTGTTTTCGGATTGGGCATCAATCCTCGAGGGCCCAGTACTTTTCCTAATTGACCCACTATCCGCATTGCATCAGGCGTGGCGATGACGACGTCAAAGTCCAGGTTACCCCCCTTGATCTCATCACCAAGGTCTTCAAAGCCAACCTTGTCGGCACCTGCCGCAGTCGCGGCATCCGCATTGTCACCTTGCGCAAAAACAGCCACTCGGATCGATTTCCCTGATCCATGGGGTAACGTCGTCGCACCGCGGACGGCTTGATCCGATTTTCTCGGATCGACGCCCAGATTGACGGATACATCGAACGACTCTTTAAACTTAGTCTTGGACAGTTCATTCAGGATCGAGACGGCATCATCTATTGCATACGCCTTTTCCGCTTCAAGTTTCTCAGCAAACAGGCGCTGCCTTTTCGTTAACTTTGCCATTACTCGACTCCCTCCACGTCGATCCCGGATGCCCGTGCCGTACCCGCTATCGTCCTGACCGCTGCATTCATATCCGCAGCAGTGAGGTCCGGCATCTTGATCGTAGCAATCTCTTCAAGCTGCGCGCGAGTAACCTTGGCCACTTTCTCCGTATTCGGAGTCGGGCTACCTTTCTCAATTTTAGCTGCCTTTTTCAGCAATATCGCCGCAGGCGGCGTTTTGGTGATAAAGGTAAAGCTGCGATCCGAATATACCGTGATCACAACAGGAATAGGCAGGCCTTGCTCCATCGACTGGGTCTGGGCATTGAACGTTTTGCAAAAGTCCATGATGTTAACGCCTTGCTGACCCAAAGCAGGGCCAACCGGCGGGCTCGGGTTAGCTTGTCCAGCAGGGACCTGCAGCTTGATATAGGCTTCTACTTTCTTGGCCAAAACATTCTCCTAGTTGAGTCCAAACGTGCGGGGATCACGTCCCACTTACACTCCTCTTATTTCAATCCTTGCTTCTTTCGCTCTCAGCAACTTTTGACGCGACACCAGTTAATGATTGGCACGTCGCGCGACCGAGTATCACCCTTTTTCCACCTGCCCGAAATCCAATTCAACCGGCGTCGAACGACCAAATATAGTCACTGCGACATTCAACCGGTTTTTTTCGTAATTCACTTCTTCCACAACGCCGTTGAAATCATTGAAGGGTCCGTCCACGACCCGCACGATCTCACCCGGCTCAAATACTGTCTTAGGCGTCGCCTTCTCGCTGCCTACAGCTACCCGATCAAGGATAGCCCCGGCTTCGCGGTCGCTCAGCGGCGCAGGCTGATCGGCCGTGCCCCCGATAAAACCCATGACCCGCGGTGTTTCTTTGACTAGGTGCCATGTGTCGTCATTCAGTTCCATTTCCACCAGCACATAGCCCGGAAAGAACTTGCGTTCACTGCGACGCTTTTGTCCACCACGCATCTCTACAACTTCTTCGGTCGGCACGAGAATTTCACCGAAAAACTCACCGTGTGGCGACAAATCGATACGCTCCTTCAGAGCGCGTGAGACATTCTTTTCATAGCCGGAATAGGCGTGCACTACATACCATTTTTTTGACATTTGCTTGCTCCTATCCAATCACTGAACTGACAATCCAGCCCAACATTGAATCCAGGCCCCACAAAATAAGTGCGAAGATAACGATTATCACAAGCACGACCATGGTCGTTTGCGATGTTTCCTGATTACTCGGCCACACCACGCGTCGGATCTCACTGCGGGCTTCTTTGAGCAAATTCCATGTGCTCTGCCCGCGCTCGGTCTGCAGCGCAATAAATCCTGCAATCAATGCCACCGCCAACATCACCACCACACGCAACAACAGTGATTCTTCGGTGTAGTACCAATTACCGTACACACCACCACCCAGGAGCGCAGCTACAACCAGCCACTTCAGCCAGTCGAGATTATTTGCCGCTGTTGTTTCTGAACCTGTACTCAAAATACGTCCTATTCGTTCCACTCCAACGCTGTCACGCCCGAATGGCAGGCCAGGAGGGAATCGAACCCCCAACCTGCGGTTTTGGAGACCGCTGCTCTACCAATTGAGCTACTGGCCTAATTAATCGCATCAGCTTCTTAAGCCGGTGAAATTAAGCGGACCAGAGCAAGCCCCGGCCCCGAGCATGTTATTCAATAACCTTCGTAACGACACCGGAACCGACCGTACGGCCGCCTTCGCGAATCGCAAACCGCAATCCATCATCCATCGCAATCGGAGAGATCAACTCCACGACCATGTTCACATTGTCTCCAGGCATCACCATCTCGACATCCTGCGGCAATTCAACCGAACCGGTTACATCGGTCGTACGGAAGTAAAACTGCGGTCGATACCCTTGGAAGAACGGCGTGTGGCGTCCACCCTCATCCTTCGACAGGACATACACTGCCGCCTCAAACTTTGAGTGTGGCGTGATCGATCCTGGAACAGCCAACACCTGGCCTCTCTCAACTTCCTCTCGCTTCGTTCCGCGCAGTAGAACACCCACGTTCTCACCTGCCCGGCCTTCATCCAACAGCTTCCGGAACATCTCGACGCCTGTGCAGGTCGTCGTTTGCGTCTCTTTGATGCCAATAATTTCGATCTCATCTCCAACCGAAACAATCCCACGGTCTACGCGTCCCGTCACAACCGTGCCTCTACCCGAGATAGAGAAAACATCCTCTATTGGCATCAGAAACGGCTGATCTACCGCCCGCTCAGGCTCCGGAATGTATTCATCCAGCGCATCAACTAATTCCTTAACCTTTGCCGCCTGGTCGGCATCGCCTTCCATAGCTTTCAGTGCACTGCCAATAATGATCGGCGTATCGTCACCTGGGAACTCGTAGTGGTCGAGAAGTTCGCGTACTTCCATTTCAACCAATTCTAAAAGCTCTTCATCGTCTACCATGTCCGCTTTGTTCATGAACACGATTATCCTCGGCACGCCCACCTGGCGGGAGAGGAGAATGTGTTCTCGCGTCTGCGGCATTGGTCCGTCTGCCGCCGATACAACCAGGATCGCACCGTCCATCTGCGCCGCGCCCGTGATCATATTCTTCACATAGTCAGCGTGCCCGGGGCAATCCACGTGCGCGTAATGGCGTGATTCACTCTCATATTCCACGTGTGAGGTCGCAATCGTAATGCCACGCTCACGCTCTTCCGGGGCATTATCTATCTGGTCAAAATTTCTCGTCTCTCCACCAAACGCTTGCGCACAGACCATAGTCAACGCCGCTGTCAGCGTCGTCTTACCATGGTCAACGTGTCCTATCGTCCCCACGTTCACGTGAGGCTTGGTTCTTTCAAATTTTTCTTTGGCCATTATTTACCCTCAAATATGCCCAGATAGTTAATACACTCAACGACTGAGTCGCTGACATTTACAGCTGCCTCTGTTAAATAAAAGCAGCATTCTTCATTGCCTCAGTCGAACCTCTGCTCGACTGCCTCAATACTGGTGCTCACAATCGGATTTGAACCGATGACCTCTTCCTTACCAAGGAAGTGCTCTACCGCCTGAGCTATGTGAGCGCTGGTTTCGGCCTGAGCTGAAACCTTAACGAGCCTTTTGCCTACCGCAAAACCCGGTTCAAAACCCAATCTGTCCAAAGACCCGAGACCACTCTAACGCAATCCCGACCTGGAGCGGGTAGCGGGAATCGAACCCGCATCATCAGCTTGGAAGGCTGAGGTTCTACCATTGAACCATACCCGCAATTCGTTCAACTGGTGGTGGGGGAAGGATTTGAACCTTCGAAGGCTAAGCCGTCAGATTTACAGTCTGATCCCTTTGACCACTCGGGAACCCCACCCGATCTCAAACTTCTCGGTCGCACACATTTTTCAAAAACACTAAAGCACCATAAGGCCTAAATTTCGTTTCTGAACTGCCTCATGATACTCATCCAAATTGTCTACCCACCATCCTGGCCCCAACGCCTCAGCGAATTAACTGGTGCCGCCACAAGGAGTCGAACCCTGGACCTTCTCATTACAAGTGAGCTGCTCTACCAGCTGAGCTATGGCGGCCAAAATGGGAGCCGGATTTTATAGAAACAACCGTCGCTATGCAATCCAGTTGGCCAACCTCCCTACTTATATTCTGCAGGCGTTAATTGTTAGGACGCACTAACTTCAAAACTTGCGTCATAATCGCATGAACTACTGCTTTGCGCATAGACAGGTGCGTCGGGCTTAACGTACCCATAAAGTTTGTACACAGTTTGCTGACGTGGCATCTCTTCAAGCTTGGCTTCATAGCCGAGTTCCTGCATCCTCGATAACTGACGGTCTGCCAGAAGACGACGAGAAAATACGCCAACAGAGACGATAACCCCCGAATCCCGCCGCATCCACAGGTTGTCTATATTGATGGTTTTTAGCTCCTGGGCTATACGTCGCGCCTGAGTCCGTGAATCAAGCACATCGATATAAACAAGATACACCGGCGATGCCCGCACCTCAGTGGCACGGATTTCTGGAAAGCCACCTTCTTCAGCCAGCTGTCGTTCGACCTCGGAAAATTCATCCGCCGTTGCACGCGGGCCCCACACCCTGCATTCACGTGCCGATGGCGCGGGCGTTGCAACTGAACCAGTTGGTATCACCTCCTCGTTTAGGTGCCTATCTTCTAGGACATCATCTGCAGGCACTTCCAATTCGGATAGAAGGACAATTTCCAACCCCTCCAGCACATCCGCAGATACAGGCTGGGTCGAGGGCCGCGGCTTATGTGATAGCAAAAAGAGGCCGGCAACACCCAGGTTCGCACAGAGCAGTGCACCAATAACGAGCCGACTGTTGACGAACAGCCATTGCTTAGTCCTCGCCAAGCGGTCACGCACCATACGCGGGTTCTCAGTCTGCATCAGTATTTTCGCAACGAAACTTCGCCACCGCGAAAATGCTCATATCCACGGTCTGTTTCCATGACCAGTGCGCCATCGATGGCGACACCTCTGACAACACCTTCTATTATCCTATCCCCCATATGAACGGTGCAAGATTGATCCTGGTAAGCGTGGTGGTGGTTAAACGTCTCGATAAAAGACTGGAAACCCTCATCTTCGAAACGCCTGAGCATTGTCTGCAATGAACCCACGATCTGGATCAAAATCTCTGTACGCGATTGTTTTAGACCGAGTTCTCTTAGGTCGATGACCGAACGGTCGATCTTACCCTTGTCGGCGCGCGTCAGGTCCACATTGATGCCTATGCCAACCACGACATTCGTTTTACCCGCAGTTTGCGTGAGATCAATCAGAATTCCGCAGAGCTTGCGTTCATTTACCACAAGGTCATTAGGCCACTTTACCTTGACATCAGGGGCACCCATCCGGTGAATCGCTTCAGCCACGGCGAGCCCCGTTAAGAGACTCAATCCGCCCAGTTCTGCCATTGTGTACTTAGACGCATGTCCATAGCTTAGCGCGAGATTCCGCGCGAAAGGTGAGGACCACACTCGCCCACGACGGCCACGCCCGCGTACTTGACACTCGGCTGTGTAGAGCCAACGGTCGACAGATTGCTGGTTCGCTCGTGCTAACAACACCGTGCTGGTCGAGTCCACTGCATGAAACACCTTCAGTTTGGTAAGGTCTGTCGATCTGGCAATCTCAGCATCATTCAGCAGGTCCGGACGATCCGGCCAGATGTAAGCCCCATCATGCAAAGTTAATCCTAGCTCCCCCGGCGTGAGGACAAGATCCTCCGTCCATAGATTTCGGTCTATACGCCCTTCAAGTAGCAGCGTCTTGATGACCTCGTTGGTTTTTTCTATCGATTCCACGGAACCTATACTTTGCGCTCTTTCAACCAGACAAAGAGTCCGGTCAGGGATGCGATAAACAAAGCAAATCCAAATAGCAGCGAGAGCAACAAAGCCTGCTCATTTGCAACACCATAAAGTGCCAACAGGCCAACGAAAATGCCTTCTCGCACCCCCCAGCCGCCGAAAGATATCGGTACAACAGATAACAAAATCGCGGTTGAGACTACGGCCGCCAACACGCTCACACTGATTATCAAGCCTAAGTCTTGAGCAAGGACTAACGTCGCAAGTACCGCCAGACCATTTGAGACAATTGCCAGTCCGCCGGTGCTTAGTAGCAATTTGACATCCGTCATCACAGTTAAGATCGGGGCCAAAATGTCGTTAACCCGACTGGGGAAGAGGCCGAACTTCAGCCCAACAAGCAGGACAACAGGTGCGCCCCCAAACACGACGAACCCAGCGATGACAAACGTAGCATCCCGAACATCGTTATTAAGTTCAAAATAGGCCACCGGATAAGTCACAGCCACAATCACCAACAACGAAAGCATGCCTGTTATTCGCTCAATCAATACACTTTGTACCGATTGCACCGAGGATAATCCAACTTTGGTCGCGGACCAGGAGCGAACCACGTCTCCGCCGATGGAAGTGGGTAATATCTGATTGAAAAGTCGTCCTATGAGGGTAATCCGGACAGCGTCCCAGTACGTAATGCTGCCACGCAGGCCGATGACAATCTGCTGCCAGCGCGCGGCAAGCAAAGGAACCTGACCAAGCAAAAGGGCGGCCGCAACAGAGACCCCAAGCCAGGACGTTTCGGCTAAAGCACGGCCAATGGCTTCTCGGTCCATTAACATTAACAACGCCACTAAAACGCCCGCTGAGAATGCGAATTTCAGGAGAGAGATCACGGCCCACCATGCCGTGGCAAACCCGACTGACGGTAGACAACGCATGTACGCAGTCGGCCAGTCACTTTGTCGGCGCCGCTGGGTATGCGGATGCAACCGATAGCAGGGTCGCAGAATGTGTTAACCATTGTAAGCTGCATATCTGCCACCAAGCTTATCACCCAAATCAGGCCAGGTGTGTGCTCAAATATCGGCTCTCTGCCCGGTATGGGCCAAGCTTAACTATAACCCGGTCACGACGTATCACCCTATTTATCGAATGATCGACTCGGTCACGAGCAGGCATTAAAAACGAAAAAACCCCGCCGAAGGCGGGGTTTTATATAAAAGCCTGACGATGACCTACTCTCACGTGGGGAGACCCCACACTACCATCGGCGCTGAATCGTTTCACTTCTGAGTTCGATATGGGATCAGGTGGTTCCAACTCGCTATTGTCGTCAGGACAAACTTTGAACGAAGAGAAAATCTCAACGTCACAATCCTGTACACCCGCGGAATTCTCCCCGGGCGCGCTTTAACAAGTTCAAAGATTGATGATGTACGTATGATTTCTATCTTTCACTAATGTGTCTCGATTCAAACAGCAACTTACACATACAAAGAACGTTATACGCTCGATTATATGGTCAAGCCTCACGGGCAATTAGTACAGGTTAGCTCAACGCCTCACAGCGCTTACACACCCTGCCTATCAACCTCGTAGTCTTCGAGGGCCCTTCAGAATCGCAAAGATTAGTGAGATCTCATCTCGAGGGAGGCTTCCCGCTTAGATGCTTTCAGCGGTTATCCCTTCCGAACATAGCTACCCGGCAATGCCACTGGCGTGACAACCGGAACACCAGAGGTTCGTCCACTCCGGTCCTCTCGTACTAGGAGCAGCTCCTCTCAAATCTCATA
>JAYZCO010000080.1:0-49089 GCA_036338285.1 Pseudomonadota bacterium | reverse complement strand
GCGCTGCCGAAGGTGCCGGGCGGCAGGTAGACCACCTGGCCTTCTTCCAGAAGCGGAGCAATCCGAGCAGCGAGCGTGGTGTGGGTGTGTGCCGGCAGTGGCGTGATAATAAGCTCTGCGCCAGCGACGGCATCTTCAATTCGGCGACACAGGTGTGCAATTTGCACAATGCGCTGACCTTTGAAGTCGCGCAACGTAAGGCCGTTGGCAATTGCGTCGAGTGCCTCGACATCTCGACGCCATAGACGAACTCGATGGCCCTGATCGGTCATCTCAGCCGCCGCGGCATAACAGCCGTGACCACCGCCAATAATGGCAATTTCCACCGTTAGTGTCGGTCGCCGGCTATATGCTCGTATGCCAGCAGGCGAGCAGGACTGTCCTTGGCGGTTTGAACACAAGGCAGGTGTAATCGAGCATCTGCCTTCGGGTTGATGATGGTTTTCATTAGGGTCCTTTTATTTTGATCATATCATTGATGTTGCGCTGCCAAAGGTCGTGAATCGTTCGGCTCAGTGTGTCCGCTGTGTGACCTTTGGTTGGGAATTAAATTTCCTCTTTTAACGGTACGCGGCTGATCGGGAGTTGGTCGAGGCCTTTGAAACCCTGGGCCTGGACCATTCGACGGCAAAAGCGCCAGCGATCGTCGTCTTTGCGCAGCACATCCTGATAGCGCCCCCAGATTTCGAATTGCTGACCGTCATTGCGCTCGTGCCACGCATATATATAGGACAAAGCTTCCGCCTGGCCCGGGCCGGTACTCCAGATGCGGATGTTCGAGAGGTGATGGCTCATGCGGGCAAACCCGGAGACCAGTTTCCCTACGACCTTGCGTACTGCCGCACGACCTTCATAAACGCCACCTTCGTCGAAGTAGCAGTCTTCGATGAAAAGTTCGGCAAATTCATCGAGCCGCTTTTCATCGACGAATTGACAATAGTCCAGGAGCGTCTCGGTCACGCCTTCACGAACAACAGCAGATGGAGTCGAACGCATGGAATTTCCCTTTGTTTGGTGGTGCCGTATGCGCTCAATCGTATGTGACTCGCTGGTCGAATTCATCCTATCAATTGTAGGCACCGAGGCGGTTTGAGGCTTAAATAGGTTTGTTCATCAATTTTGTACTGGTAAAATCGCCGTGTAATTTCTCAATGCAACCCTATGACAATTGTTCCCGCATATTTTTCTGGCATCTTCGGTAAATCGCCTTTTCCGGCGTTACAGAAGCATGCTGCGGTCTGCGCTGAAGCGTCAGAAGTGCTGTTATTGCTCTTCCCGGCGGCAAACGCGGGCAAGTGGGACGAAGTAGAACGCCATTACGATAAGCTAACCCATCTGGAACACAAGGCGGATAAGCAAAAACGCAAGATACGTAGCAAGCTGCCGCGTGGTTTTTTCTTACCCGTTGCACGAGCGGATTTGCTTGATCTGCTCAGTCGCCAAGACGAAATTGCCAATGATGCTCGGGATATCGCCGGCGTCATGCTGGGGCGGCGTATGCAGTTTCCGCTTGTTATACAAGCGGACATCATTGAACTCGTACAGGGCGCCGTTGCGACGTGCATAAGCGTATCCGAACTCATCTCCGAGTTTGATGAACTGATTGAAACGGGTTTCAGTGGGTTGGAAGCTAAGCGCGTGGCCACCATGATCGAAGAAGTTGAGGAACTGGAGGCAAATACCGACGCGCTCGTTGTGGGTATTCGGGCAAAGTTATATGAGGTCGAAACTGAGCTTGCGCCGGTGCAAGCTATTTTCTTATACCGTGTGCTGGACATGATCGCCGAATTGGCAGACTGCGCCGAACGAGTAGCACATCGTGTACAAATGATGATCGCGAAGTAGCGGACATAATCTACTAAGGGAATTTTGAATGGAGCAATCCACGATCATTCTATTGCTTGCGTTTGCCTTTGGCTGCTATATGGCGTGGGGGATTGGGGCGAACGACGTGGCCAATGCAATGGCGACTTCGGTCGGAGCCAAAGCGCTGACCGTCAAACGCGCGATTCTTGTTGCGGCGGTCTTTGAGTTTCTTGGTGCGTTCTTAGCCGGTGGTGAGGTGACCTCGACGATTCGCAAGGGAATTATCGATGCCAGTATGATCACGGACGCCAATGTACTGGTGTTAGGCATGCTCGCGGCGTTGCTTGCAGCGGCCGTGTGGTTGACGATCGCGTCGCGGATGGGGTGGCCGGTATCAACAACACATTCGATCGTTGGTGCGATCGTCGGCTTTGCGACGGTTTCGATCGGGATTGAAGCCGTCCACTGGGACAAACTAGGCACGATCGCCGCGAGTTGGGTCGTGTCACCCATGTTATCGGGTGTGATTGCATTTATGCTGGTGACATCGGTACAGAAGCTCATCTTCGATCATGAAGATCCAGCTGAGCGTGCTCGGCGATATGTGCCCTACTACATCTTCCTTGCCGCCTTCATGATTTCGCTTGTGACCTTGCTGAAGGGTCTGAAGCATGTCGGCCTAGAGGTGAGCGGTCAGGAAGCGGTGCTTGGATCGTTATTGATTGGTGGTGTTGTCATGGCCATTGGCGCTTATGCGATCAAGCGTCTGCAACCGGTTGGCAAAGGTGCGTCGCTCGCGCATCAATATGCCAATGTCGAGCGATCGTTCGCCGTATTGATGGTGGTCACCGCCTGTGCAATGGCCTTTGCACACGGTTCTAATGATGTTGCAAATGCGATCGGTCCGGTCGCTGCGATTATATCGACAGTGAACACGGGAGAGATTGGCCAGTCATCACCGGTGTCTGTGTATGTGCTGCTTTTAGGCGCCGTCGGTATCGTCATTGGGCTGGCTACTTTTGGACGTCGCGTCATGGCCACGGTCGGCAAGAACATCACTGAACTCACGCCTAGCCGAGGGTTTGCCGCGGAGCTAGCGGCGGCGACGACGGTGGTTGTGGCGAGTGGTACCGGCTTGCCGATCTCGACGACACACACGTTGGTCGGGGCAGTATTGGGGGTCGGTTTCGCCCGTGGCATCAGCGCCCTCAATCTTGCTGTCATCCGCAGCATCTTCATGTCCTGGATCATCACACTGCCGGCGGGTGCTGCGCTTGCGGTGGTGTTTTATTATCTTTTGCAACTGGGCTTAGGCTGACCCGTTTCAGGTCGGTGGGATAATAAACTTATCCTGAAAAGTGGTCTTCACCTGTCGCAGGATGGCTTCTCAGTTGCGTGACTTCAACGGTGGGTGTGGAATCCTATGCTAGAGGGCCAGTGCGGCCCGTACCAGCGAAATCAGGGGTGTTGGCTGAACTCCAAAAAACACCACAATGGCACCTAAAACAGTCAGCAACGAATATTCAAAGATCGCGGGTTGCCTTGTATTGTCCGGGACATCTGATGCCTGTCGGGTCATGACCAACACGACCCGTAAGTAGTAGTAGATGGAGACCGCGCTACCCACAACGAGCGCCCATACAAGTGCCCACAGCATGCCTTGTACGCCGGTCGTGATGAGGTAGAACTTTGCAACGAACCCTAAGGTGAGAGGAATTCCAGCAAGCGCCAGCATGCTCACAGTCAGTACTGCGGCCACAGCTGGACGTCGCCAGAACAGGCCCTGGTAGGCATCTATCGCTTCGGTGTCGCCGTCCCCCGCCGCATCCGACAGCATCGAAATTACGCCGAAAGCCGCTAAGCTCATGGCGAAGTAGGCGCTTAAATACACCAGGGTTGTTTCCAGGGCAGTCTCCTGGTCGGCGGCGAGTCGCAATGCAGCAACTGCGATCATAAGATAGCCGAGATGGGCGATAGAGGAGTAAGCAAGCATTCGTTTTAGGTTTTCTTGCATCAATGCCAACACATTACCCGCCAGCATCGACAAGATGCCGAACAGCGTCACCAGCATGAAGGCATTGTCGTTACTGAGAAGGTCTGTCGCCAGGCCGTAGCGCAGCAGGACTACGAGCATGGCAGCCTTTGACACGGTCGCTAAGTAACCAGTCACGGGCGCCGGCGCACCCTGGTAAACGTCGGGTGTCCACATATGGAAAGGTACCAAGGACAGCTTAAAGGCAATCGCCGCGAGCATCATGGATTGCCCGATAAGCATCAGATTACCCGCATTTCCGTGCTCACCGATTTGTGCGAAGCTGAGGGTGCCTGTTTGCATGTACACCAGGGCCATGCCAAACAGCAAAATCGTCGACGCGACCCCAGACAAGACTAAATACTTAAGGGCCGCCTCCAAAGGTGCCTGATGCTCCTCCGGATATCCGATCATCACGTAGAGCGAGATAGATAATATTTCCAGACCCAATAACAACGTGGTGAAGTGATTCGCTGCCGCCATGGTCATCGCGCCTAAGGTTGCCAGCAGGAGCAGAACAAAAAACTCCTCTTGCTCGCCTGCACGACCCTGCAGGTAAAGGTGCGAAAAAAGTGCTGTCAGGATGGCCGCGATTAAGAATAAGCTGTTAAAAAATCGCGTGATACCGTCAAGGACGAGCACATCTTGTAAGACGGAAGAACCCAGCCCACCATCAACCGTCAGGCCGAACAAGGCTGCGATTAAAGCGGCGAGGGCGGTGAACAGTGCGACATTTTGAGAGCGCCAAAAAGAAATGGCTAAAAGCTGAATCATTACGCCTAAGGTGAGCAAACTGAATGGCGCCAATGCGACAAAGTCATGCAAGGTCATGAGCCGACTCCTGGTAGACCGTTCACCACCACTGCGGAGATATCCAGAATCGGTTGTGGGAATACGCCTAAACCGATAAGCGCGATGGCCATCAGTACCATGACGCTCATTTCTCGTGCACCGAAATCTGCCATGTTTTCGGTATCCGGATTGACGCCACCTTGAAAAGATCGCTGCATGAGACTGAGAGAATAAACTGCGGCCACGATGATCCCAATGGCCGCAGCAACAGTGAGCGGCACATCTACTTGAAAGCTGCCCATCAGAACAAGAAATTCACCGACAAATGTCCCCAGACCTGGCATCCCTAAAGAGGCGACAACGAAAAACAGTGCAATGACGCCCATTCTTGGCGCTCGCTGCCACAGCCCGCCAAAACGATCCATTTCTCTGGTATGTAAACGCTGCTGCAGGGCACCTGCAAGCATAAATAAGGCGGCGGATGAAAACCCATGGGCAACCATCTGTACGATTGCCCCTTGCAGCGCGAGTACATTCCATGCAAATACACCCAGCAGGACAAAGCCCATATGGCTGATACTCGAATAGGCGACCAGTCGTTTGAAATCGGATTGGCTGTAGGCCATATAGCCGCCGTAAATCACACTGCCAGCACCCAACAACATGGCCGGCCAGCGAAAATCCATGGCGGCATCGGGGAAAAGTGGCACGACGAACCTGATAAGACCATATGCACCTGTTTTTAAGAGGATACCTGCAAGAATCACGCTACCTGCAGTGGGTGCCTGAGTATGCGCATCAGGCAACCACGTGTGGAAAGGGATGCTCGGGAGCTTTACGACAAAAGCGATGAAGAAGCCGAGCATCAGATAGCCGGTGAGATGTTCGGGTAGTTGTGCTTCAAGCAACTTATGGTAGGCAAAGGTGATTTCACCGCTGGATTGATAATTCAGGAATACCAGCGTCAAGATTGCCAACAGCAGCAATAAACCGCTGATTTGGGTGAATAAGAAAAACTTCATCGCCGCATAGCCGCGGTTTTCATGGCCCCAGATGGCGATCAAGAAGTACATGGGCACCAACATGACTTCCCAGAAGACGAAAAAGAGGAATAAATCCAGCGCCGTAAACACACCGACCACACCGGCCAGAGTCCACAGTAAATTGGCCTGGAAAAATCCTCGACGCTGATCGATTTCTGACCAGGAAGAGACAACTGCCACGACCCCAAGTACCAGTGTCAGCGCGACCATGAGTAAGCTCAAACCGTCCATGACGAGGATTACGTCGATGCCGAATCGCGGTATCCAGGGAAACTCTACGAGGCCATAGTTGCCCGCTGCATCTGCACCGGCCAACCAGACCATGCAAATCCAGATACTTCCGGCGATGAGGACGATCAATGACACCCATCGGGATGCATTGACGTGTACGCGCTCAGCGAGCCAGGCGACGCCGCCGCCTGCTAATAAAAAGAGTATGGCGTGAAATATGCTCATATGTATAACGCCAGCGCCAGAACAACCAGCAATCCAGCACCCATATTGGCGGCATACCACCTGAGCTTGCCTGTCTGAGTGATACTCAGCACCCCGTGTAAGCTACGCGCAAGCGCGGCTATGCCCCGATATAAAAGGTCGACGACATCGTTTTTGTTGATCTCGGCGAGCCGAATAAAAGGCTTCACAAGTACCACATCATACAGCGCATCAAAGCCCCAGCCGCCAAACCAGAAGCGGCGGAGGGGATCTATGGCCTTGGATTCAAGCCAGGCCTGGAAATCTACCTGTTTGCGGCCGAACAAAGCATAGCCAACCAGTACGCCAAGGATGGGTACGGCGGCAGTCACCCAAACGATCAATCCCGAATGCGCTGCTTCAAGTCCCCCGTCTGGCATAACGGCTGCAAGGGGTGCCAAGCCAAACCATCCACCGATCAGGGACAAGACTGCCAGGATGACCAAAACCCCCCACATATTTATCTTCGATTCATCATGAGGTTCGGTTTTGCTCTCACCAAAAAAAACGATAAACATGAGCCGCGCACTGTAGAGGGTTGTCAAGAAAGCGGCGATTGCTGCAAACAGCCAAAACCACATGCCCCCGTGAGAGTAGTCCCAGGCGGTTAACAGAATTGCGTCTTTGCTATAAAAGCCGGATGTCAGAGGCAATGCCGCTAATGCCGCGGTTCCGATGAGCATGCTCCAGAACGGCACCGGGAGTTTTTTTGCGAGCCCGCCCATCTTAAAAATATTCTGTTCGTGGTGCAGTGCGAGAATCACCGACCCCGCGGCTAAGAACAGTAGCGCCTTGAAAAAAGCGTGGGTCATCAGATGGAATATCGCCGCTGACCATGCCCCGACACCCAGAGCCATAAACATATAACCGATCTGGCTCATGGTCGAGTAAGCCAATATGCGTTTGATATCGGTTTGTACCAATGCGGTGAATGACGATATGAATAGTGTCACTACGCCCACCACAGCCACTGCAAATTGTGCACTGGGTGATAATAAGTACAGGTCATGCATACGGGCGATGAGATAGACCCCGGCGGTTACCATCGTCGCAGCATGTATCAGGGCGCTGACGGGCGTTGGGCCTGCCATCGCGTCCGGCAACCAGGTTTGTAAGGGCACTTGTGCCGACTTACCCACTGCTCCGCCCAACAGGAGTAGGGCGATACCGGTGCAAAGCACAGATCCATCCGGCCACATCCGGTTGGCCTCACTTAATACGGTTTGAATTTCCAGCGAACCCAGTTCGCGGAACAAAAGAAACAGCCCCAGCGCCATCGCAGTGTCACCCACCCGCGTGACCACAAAGGCTTTACGTGCAGCGTAGCCGTTTTCGGGGTCGTCGTGGAAAAAGCCGATTAACAGATAGCTACAAAGCCCAACGCCTTCCCAGCCCAGGAAGAGCACCAACAAGTTATCGCCAAGCACGAGCATCAGCATGGCGAAAACAAATAAATTCATATAGGCAAAGAAGCGGCTATAGCCTGATTCTGAATTCATATAGCCGCTTGCATACAAATGGATTAAAAACCCAACGCCGGTTATCACCCCGATCATCACCAGAGCCAGACCATCAAGGTACAGCTTGAACGCAGGTGTAAAACCACCGACATCCATCCATTGCCACATCAGGAGGCTGTAGGGTTCGCTGCCTTGCTCAAGAAAGGCAAGCCCAGCAATCAGCGCGGCGAGGGCAGAGCCTCCCACACTCCCACAGGCAACCAAGGCCACGATGTTGTTCGGCAGCCGACCTCCTGTGAGGAGTAAAATTAAGAATCCGACAAGCGGTAGTGTAGGTACAAGCCAGAGTAGTTCCATGCTCACCCCGATAACTCGCTGGTGGCATCGATATCCAGATTCCGTCTGCGCCGATCCAACTGTAATACCAGTCCCAGACCCACTGCGACCTCCGCTGCCGCTAAGGAGAGTATTAACATGAACATGACCTGGCCATCCGGGTCACCCCATCGCGCCCCGGCCGCAACAAAGGCCAGACCACAGGCGTTCATCATGATTTCTAGGCTCATAAGCAAAAATATAATGTTGCGCCTCACTAACACACCAACAAAGCCGATCAAAAACAGGACGACTGCCAGCAGCAACACATGCTCAATGGGGACAATGGCGGCAGTCATTAACTGATCTCCTCGCGTCTTACCCGCATGTAGCGGCGTCCCAGGTGATAAGCCCCGACCAGTGCAGCCAAAAGCAGAATTGACGCGAGTTCTACGGCTAAAAGATAACTGCCGAACAGGCGTTCACCGACTTGTTTGGGGGGCACCGCCGTGCCTGATGTGGATTCCGGGGTGCCGACAATAAACCAAAGCATGACGAGGAAAAGAATAAAGCTCAATGTCGCGGGTCCGTACCACAGGTTGGGTGCCAGCCATTTTCTTTCCTGTGCTCTAGCTTGTGGATTTAAGTTCAGCATCATGACGACAAAGACAAACAGCACCATGATCGCACCGGCGTAGACCACGATTTCAAGTGCGGCGGCAAATGGTGCACCCATCAGGTAGAAGACCACCGCGACGGCCAACAGTGAAACAATCAGGTAGATCAATGCATGGGTTGCGTTGCTGCGCGTAACCACCAGTGTGGTTGAAACCACGGCCACGATGGCCGCGATGTAAAAAAGTAGGGTTTCCATCACCATGTGTCGTTTGCACCTGCGCTCAAGGCAGCAAGCTTTTGACCTCCACTGGTTCACGTTCGTTTTGTGCCTGGCCCTTGTCCTTGCCGCTGATCGCTTTGCCTGCCACCTGCCAAAAACTGTATTCGGGGTACTTGCCCGTGCCACTAATCAACAGGTGCTCTTTCTCATAGACTAAATTGGTGCGATCGTATTCTCCGAGTTCAAAATCTGGCGTGAGTTGAATGGCATAGGTGGGGCAGGCTTCTTCACACATGCCACACATGATGCAACGGGAGAAGTTAATGCGGAAAAATTCCGGATACCAGCGGCCGTCGTCGCGTTCGGTTTTCTGCAGGGCGATGCAATCCACCGGGCATGCTACCGCGCATAGATTACAGGCGACGCAGCGTTCTTCACCATCCGGGTCACGGGTCAATACGATCCGGCCACGATAGCGTGGTGCCATATAAGGCATCTCTTCGGGATATTGCACAGTCTCATTTCTTCGAAACAAATGTATAAACACAGTCCACAGAGTTCGTAGCTGACTCAGCACTTCATCCCTCCATCGCCAAAACAATGGCGCCGGTAGCGAGCAAATTCACCAGTGTGATCGGTAACAAAATTTTCCATCCGAGCGACATCAGTTGATCGTAGCGAGGACGCGGAATTGCCGCACGCAACAATATAAAGAGATTGATAAAGAAGCCGGTTTTCAAAGCAAACCAGACAATCGGAGGCAGGAAATCGGGTCCCAGCCAACCGCCAAAAAACAGAGTAACGGTCATCGCTGAGGTCAATATGACAGACAGGTATTCGCCGACCATGACCAGTGCGAATTTCATACCGCTGTACTCGGTATGGAATCCTGCCGTTAACTCATGCTCGGCTTCTGGTAAGTCAAAAGGCAAACGGTGCGCTTCGGCTACGCCGGCAATCAAGAAGACGACAAAACCAAAAAATTGTGGGATCACAAACCAACCGTCGGCTTGTGCAGCGACGATGGTGTTGAGGTTGAACGAACCGCTGAGGATGATGACACCCATGATCGACAGGCCCATAAACACTTCATAGGTCACCATTTGCGCCGCGCTGCGCAGGCCACCCAGTAAAGCGTATTTATTATTGCTTGCGAGGCCACCGAGCAACACGCCATAGACTGCGAGTGAGGTCATGGCGAGGAAAAATAAAACGCCGATATTCAGGTCGATGATGTGTAGACCCGGGCCGAACGGCACCACGCTAAAACCGAGTAACATAGCGGCAACAATGGCCACCGGTGCAAGGGTGAACACGACGCGGTCGGCAAATGGCGGTACCCAGTCGTCCTTGGTTAGCAGCTTTAATAGGTCGGCAATCATTTGCAGTGTGCCAAACGGACCCAGTCGGTTAGGACCGAGCCTATCTTGCCAAAAGCCTAATAAGCGGCGTTCCCACCACACCAGCACCAGGGCTCCGAGCATAGCGCCGAGTAGCACGGGTAAGATCATGAGATATCCCGTTTCCATCTCAACCTCTCACGATGACATCGTCGGACAGACCTGGGGCCACGTAATCGGGATCTGCGCGTAAAGAGACATTGTTTGAGGGCAGCGCGATGTCTGCCCCCGACAATCCGACACTGATGAAAGCCGTGCCGATGGGGACCGATTCACTGATACGCGTTGCGAAAGAAGCTGCTAATTCCTCACAAGCAAGCCCACTGCCGGCAGAGCTGCCCAGTCTTTGGGCATCCTCCGGGTTAATCAGAATATAAGGTGCAGGGCCGCGCTCTAAGATTGGCGAGGCCAGGGCTGTTTGCTCTTCAGATCCGAATATTTCGTAAGTTGGCCTCAACGAAAATCCCGCGTCGGACGATCGCTCGTTGCCAATGGGTACTGGATACGAGGTGGCTGCCTGAGTCGCGCTCTTGAGCAGATGAACGCCAGGGTCACCGCCACTCAATGGTCCGGCAACTTCTTGTTGAAATTTGAATACGGATTGATTGGAGTTCCACCCCGGCGACCAGACGTACGGCAACAGCCCTCCCGGCTGATCGCGATTTGATCCTTCCATTGAGAATGACAGTGGTGAGTTCGGATCAATCTCGGTTTTTGGCTCGTGCATGGTCTGGTCTGCATACATCGCAGTACGGCCGCTGGCTCGATGGGCCTCACGTGGGACACGAAGTCCTCCGGTGGTCCGGTAATCTGCACCGGGTGCTGCCTGACCGACGTTCTCCATACCGGGCATTTGCGCGATGCTGTTCAACACTTCGTCCTGATTCTGCCATTCCGGCACAGCTCGTTCTGCCATCGTTCCTGCCTGACAAAGCCACTGCCACGCGGCCTGGACGGGCGCCGTGGGAGGCAAAACGGCGAAATATTTCTGCGCGCGGCCCTCGTAATTGACGACCGTGCCACCTGCTTCGGTAAATGGTGCAGTGGGCAAGACCAAGGTCGCAGCATTTGCGGTGCGTGTGTCAATGTGATCAAGCACGACCAGATGCTTCACAGCCGCTAATGCCGTGCGAATCAGGGTTTGATCTGCATGTCGAAAGAGATCGTTTGCCAACACGACCAGCGAACTTACGTTACCCGAGGCGGCGCGTTCGAGCGCTGAGTCTAAGGTCAAATCCCCACCCAGCATCGTCGCACCAAAGCTATTGATTTCAAGCGGCAGCAGTGCCAGCTGTGCGGTGCTGCCCGCGTGCGCCAGGGCCGCAGCGATTTGGCCGGCCGCACGCACGACATCGGCATTTCCTGATCCGGTCCCTGTGACGATCAGAGGTCGTTCAGCATCACGCAATGCCTCAACTGCATCGCGGACAAACTGGCTATTTTGTTTGTCGTTTTCTATCGAAGGAAAATCTTCATGCAGCAAGTGTGCGATGGCGAATCCAAGCTGTGCAATATCTGTTGCGGAGGTATGCACGAACTCTGTTGCAATATCGTCGAGCTGTGTGGGTAAGGGTGATGCAATGAACAGTGGATTCTTGCGGCCTTGTGCATGATCTATGATGCCCGCCGCCTGCCAGTCCGGAATGCCCGCATCCTGGGCCAGAGCGACTGCCTGCTGATTAACAGCCTGTCGAATGGCGAGGGCGATACGTGGTGCTGTGTGCAAGACATCGTCAGCCAGGACAATGATCGCATCGGCTTGTTCTATATCGCTCAGACTCGCAATGGTGCCACCACTGGTGCGATAGACATCCAGTGCTTCGCTGCAACACGACTGTTGTTGTGTACTTAAACCACTGCTGAAGTTTTCCTGGCCGACCAGACGCTGTAACGCCATGTTGTCTTCTAAGGATGCGCGGGCCGACCCAATACCGATGGCGCTACCTTCGCGTAGCGCATCCGCGAAGTAGTTAAGTGCCTCGGTCTCGGCCACGGCGTCGAATAATTCATCGTCCACACGCAGGCCAGCCTGGCGCACGCGGTGTGTGCCGTTAACGAAATCGACGCCGAAACGGCCTCGATCGCACAAGAAATAGCCGTTGATCTCACCGTGGTAGCGGTTGTGTACCCGTTTCACACGGCCATATCGCTCACCCGGGAAAATGTTGCAGCCAACCGCACAACCGGGGCAGACGCTTGGTGCCGAGCGAAGGTCCCATTTGCGGGTGTAGTCCTTAGAAAAAGGCTTGTCGGTAAAGACACCGGTTGGACAGACCTCGACCAGATTACCGCTGAATTCGCTTTCTAAAACCCCATCGGATTCGCGCCCAAAGTACATGCGGGCGCGCGAACCGAAGGCCTGGAGGTCCGTACCGCCGGCATAGTCTTTGTAGTAGCGCACGCAACGATAACAAGTAATACAACGGTTCATTTCATGGCCGATGAAAGGTCCGAGATACTGATTGGTGAAGGTGCGCTTCTTGTCACGGTAGCGGCGAGCTGAATGCCCTGTCATGACCGTCATGTCCTGCAGGTGACACTCTCCCCCTTCCTCGCAGACCGGACAATCATGTGGGTGATTTTCCATCAACCACTCGATGACTGAGGCTCGAAATTCCTCGGCATGGGGTGCGGTGATTGATAATCGCATGCCGTCCGTGACGGGGGTCATGCACGCCATTGATAATCGTCCCTGCTCATCGTTCTCATCGGCATAGGTAATCACGGCACATTGCCGACAAGCACCCACCGAACCCAGTGAGGGATGCCAGCAAAAATACGGAAGATCCAGGTGGGCTGACAGAACGGCTTGTAAAAGATTTTGACCGGGCTGAGCTTCATAAGCCTGACCGTCGATCCACACCATCGCTTTTTCGTTGGGCGACTCACTCATGCTTTATTCCCTGGTATCGACATTGCCCTGTGGCAAGGTGCTCCTCAAAATCTTCGCGAAAGTATTTCAGTGCGCTGACCAGGGGTTCTATGGCCCCGGTCGCGTGTAGACAGAAAGTATTGCCTGGCGCGCCTATGAAGGCGGCATTTTTATCAAGCAACGGTAAGTCTTCGGGCTTGGCGCGACCTTCTTCTATATCGCGCAACAGATTTTCCAGCCAGGGTAAACCCTCGCGACAGGGTGTGCAGAAACCACATGATTCCTGCGCAAAAAAGTGCTGCAGATTGAGAGACATGGCGACTGGACAAACAGAATCGTCCATGATGATCATCGTGCCTGTGCCCATTCGTGAACCCGCCGCCTGGATCGATCCATAATCCATCGGCAGGTCTAGATGTTCTTCGGTAAGGAAATCAGTAGAGGCACCTCCTGGGAGAATACCGCGCAATTGATACCCATCAAGCATGCCGCCTGCGTGATCTTCGATAATTTCACGAATGGTGGTGCCGATCGGCAATTCCCATAAGCCTGGCCGATTGACTCTCCCAGAAACACCATAAATTTTCGTGCCGGCGTCTTCTGTCGCCCCCAAATTGATATACCAGTCGCTGCCATTGGCGATAATGGCGGGCACGTTGCACAGTGTTTCGACATTGTTGACGATGGTTGGTCGGCCCCAGGCGCCACTTGCGGGTGGAAAGGGCGGTTTGGTGCGTGGTTGGGCACGCCGACCCTCTAACGCATTGAGCAGGGCGGTTTCTTCGCCACAGATGTAGCGTCCACCTGACCGGTGAATCACCAGGTCTACTGAAAAATCACTGCCGAAAACGTGATCACCAAGAAAACCGGCTGCAGAGGCTTCTTCGATGGCGCGTGTCAGCTGACGAAACGGTTCGTGATACTCGCCACGCATAAAGACGTAGGCCTTATCTGCTTCGATGGCATAGGCTGCAATGAGCATACCCTCAACCAATGAGTGGGGGTCGTACTCCAATAAATACCGATCTTTGAAGGTGCCAGGCTCCATCTCATCGCAATTGCAGACGAGGTATTTGTGACCAGGCCCCGCTTGTGCGCCCATGGGCACAAAGCTCCACTTCATACCGGTGGGAAAGCCCGCACCACCTCGTCCGCGTAGATTCGACTCCTTCACCAGATCTTGCACTTCGACGGGCGTCATCTCGTTGATCGCCCGGCGGGCGGCAGCGTAACCACCCGCGGCCTCATACGCGGCCAGGTTGACCACACCGTCGTTGGCTTCTATACGTTCAGTGAGCGGCTTGGATCCGGCCATCACTCAAACCTCGCCAGTATCTCGTTGAGATTATCTCCATTGACAGGTCCAAACATTTGGTCATCGATCATCATCGCAGGAGCTCGATCACACGCGCCCAGACAAACGATGGGCAGCAACGTGAACCGACCATCCTCTGTGGTACCACCCGGGGCCACGTTAAGCGTTCCGCATAACTCAACCTGTAGCTTTTCACTGTCCATAACAAAACAGCTGACGCTGTCGCACAGGTAGATCACATGGCGTCCGACGGGCTGGCGGAAAATGAGGTTGTAGAATGTCGCTATGCTGTCCAGTTCTGCCTCAGACATCTCAAGCAGGCGCGCGATGGCTGCCAGGCTTTCGTCCGAAATCCAGCCGCGATGTTCCTGCACAATTTGCAATGCCTCGATGGCCGCGGACTGGCGGTGGGGCACATGCGCTGCAGCCGCCTCGATTGCCTCGATTTCGTCAGTGGACAATGCTTCGATGAGTTGTATTGATTCGCTCATCGATCGACGTCCGCCATGACAAAGTCAATGCTTGCAACGATGACGATTAAATCGGCAATCATAAAGCCGTTGCTGAGGAGCGGAATCATTTGCAGGTGCGGAAAAGAAGGGGTTCTGATTCGCGTACGATAACTCATGCCACCGCCGTCGGAGACGAGGTAGTAGCTGTTCATGCCCTTGGTCGCCTCCACAGCGACCGAGCATTCCGATGGCGGTACGACCGGCCCCCAACTCACGTTCAGGAAATGGTGAATCAGAGTCTCGATGTCCTGCATCGTGCGCTCTTTGGGTGGTGGTGTGGTTTGCGCGTGTGTCGCTTTATAAGGACCTGACGGCATGTTATCCAAACACTGGCGAATGATGCGTAAACTTTCTCGGATCTCATCGACGCGTACCCGACAGCGGTCGTAAGAATCACCCCCCTGGGCTGTGGGCACCTCGAATTCAAACTGGTCGTAGCCACTATAAGGGCGCTTTTTACGAAGATCCCAGTCACTGCCGGTGGCTCGAAGTCCCGGACCGGTTACACCCCAGTCCAAGGCCTCTGCTAAATCGTAGCGACCTATGCCGACGCTGCGGCGTTTTAAGATGCTGTTTTGCATCACCATCTTTTCATAATGGTCGAGTCGCGCGGGCATGTAGTCTACGAAGTCACGCACCATGGTGTCCCAACCTTCGGGCAGATCCTGGCAGACTCCGCCGATGCGGAACCAGCTTGGATGCATACGGCCACCGGTGATCGCTTCGATAATACTCAACAGCCGCTCGCGATCGACAAACATATAAAACACGGGCGACATCTGCCCAACATCCTGGGCGAAGGTGCCGTAAAACAGCAAGTGTGACGAGATTCGAAAGAACTCGGCCAACATAATGCGTATTACCTGAGCTCTGGGTGGAACCTCGATACCTGCCATTTTTTCTATGCTCATGACATAGGGCAGGTTGTTCATCACACCGCCAAGGTAGTCAATGCGGTCGGTATAAGGAATATAGGTATGCCACGACTGACGCTCGCCCATCTTTTCCGCAGCCCGGTGGTGATAGCCTATATCGGGCACTGCGTCGACGATGATCTCGCCGTCTAATTGCAGCGCGATGCGAAAGACCCCGTGTACACTGGGGTGGTTGGGACCCAGGTTGAGAAACATAAAGTCGGTGTGGGAAGCATGCTCGGTCATGCCCCATTCGCCCGGCACAAAGCGCAAGTCTTCTTGCTGTGCATCCTGAAATTCCTGCGTCATCGTGAACGGGTCCATCTCGGTCGCACGTGCAGGGTGCTCCTTGCGCAAGGGGTGTCCTTCCCACAGGGGCGGAGTCAGAATACGGCGTAAATTCGGATGCCCGGTGAACTGGATGCCGAACATGTCGTACGCTTCACGTTCGTACCAGTTAGCATTGACGTACACGCCGACAGCGCTGGGTACTTCGAGCGCTGTGTCCTGTAGCGCCACTTTCAGGCGTATGTCTTCGTTGCGCTCCAAGGACATCAGGTGATAAAACACAGTGAAGTCCGACTTTGGCTGGTCCGGTCGATGCTCACGCAGGCGTTCATCTATGGCGGAGAGATCAAATAACATCGCAAAGGGTCGTTCGATCTCTGTGCGCAAAAACCGCAGTGCCTCAATCAGTCTGCCTTTGCTGACCCAGTAAGTCGTGATGCCATCGGCGGTGACCTGACGCCTACAATCGGACCCTATACGGGCCTCAAAAAGCGCGCGCGTCGACGAAGAATCCTCCACTTGCTGTACTGCCTCTGACATTGACTCCCTTACTTCATTCGCGATCTGGACGCGGCCCGCTCGTGAGCAAGTCGCTGGAGGTGGGCGCGTCGCCTACTGTGGTTGGCTCGGCCAATTCCTTGACTGCGATTCTGTCAGCGGTCTTAGCATCTCGTTGGCTGGGCTTTGGCCAGCTCTCTAAATCCCCGGGGTCGACGGTGACACCGAAGGGGCGTGGTGTGTTTGCTACGCTCTTTTGTAAAAGGGTAATAGCATAGAGCAACGCTTCCGGTCGTGGCGGGCATCCAGGAACGTAGACGTCGACAGGCAGAAACTTGTCGACACCTTGGACAACCGAGTAGACATCGTACATGCCGCCCGAGTTTGCGCAGCTGCCCATTGATATAACCCATTTTGGCTCTAGGAGCTGTTCGTACAAGTGTTGCAAGACAGGGCCCATCTTGCGAAATACGGTGCCGGAAACGACGATGAGATCTGCCTGACGCGGGGTGGCACGGATGACCTCAGCGCCAAATCGGGCCATGTCGTGCCTTGAGGTAAAGGCAGTTGCCATCTCTACATAGCAGCATGATAAACCGAAGTTAAATGGCCAGAGAGAATTGGCACGCCCCCAAGCCACCAGATCTTCCAGCTTGGCTAGCATTACACCCTTCGAGACATCCTCTCCATAGGCATCATCTGCAGCGTTCATAGGCTCACCGGGTTCGACTTGGGTTACACGCCAGCGCACTAGTGAGATTCCACCGTCGCGCGAGTGACTGCGTAACCACCACGCTCGCGCCGTCTGAGTGCACCCCAGTCCAACGCGCCGGTCCGTAACTCATAGACGAGCGCGACCAATAAAATCACGATGAACAAAGACGCACCGATATAGCCTTGCCAGCCCAGCTCAAAAAAAGCCACGGCCCAGGCGATGATGAAGATGGTTTCGAGATCGAAGATCACAAAGAACATTGCGATGAGATAAAATTCGATAGATATACGCGTCTCTTCAGCTTTGCCCACCGGCAGGACGCCTGATTCAAATGGCAGATCAGTCGTCTCTGTGTGGCGACTTTTCGAGCTTATGAGCCAGGAAAGTACTAAAACTGCGCCTAAGAGTGCCGCAACCGATAGGGCGTAGATGAGAAAGGGCCATAAATTTTGCCCTCCCGTCGCCGCGACCATTTGTTCTATGCCCCCTTCCAAAATACTTCCTAACTGTGTGTGATTGCCTGAAATCGCCGGGGCGCAAGAATAGAGGTTTTTCAATGCGAACAAAAGCGGGGACCGCTGTTTTTTGATCAATATCAAGTCGCTGCATGGAGGAACAGGGTTCATTGCGTTGAAACGGATGATGACCTTTCGTGCGTTGCCTGACGCTTAGGGCTTGTCGCGGCTGTGCCATGCAGTCCCAAATGATTGGTTTTAAGGTGGCAAAGGCTTGATTGACTGCCGGGCGACCTACTACGGTCAATGCTCGTTTAGGGAATGATGTCTACCCTGGCGTTAGCGTCCCTTGTAGACGGGTTTGCGTTTCTCCATGAACGCCTTAGGGCCTTCGACCGCATCCTCGCTGCGAAAAACGGGGGCGGAGAACTTTTCTTCCATTTTCAATGCCTCGTCTTCCGGATACCCCCATACTTCCCTCGCCGACTTGCGAATCGCTTGCACGGCAATCGGGCCATTCGCAGCGAGTTTTTCTGCAATTTCCATTGCTTTGGACATCAGGTTTTCGGGCTCAACGATATAGTTAAGAAATCCCAATGAAAGGGCTTGTTCAGCGCTGATCAGATCGCCCGTGAGCATGAGTTCCATGGCTTTTGCGTATGGCATTTGGCGGGGCATCCTGACGGTCGAGCCGCCGCCTGGAAAGATGGCATGCTTGACTTCCTGCAGGCCAAAACGGGCGTTTGGCACTGACACACGAATATCCGTCCCTTGTACTAATTCCATGCCGCCGGCGATTGCATGGCCATTGATTGCCGCAATGACGGGTTTGACTGGATCGGCACTGATCAGATACATCCCCTTCTTAGACACATCTTCCAGGTAACGGATATCCCAGTCACTCTCAGGTTTACGCGTTCGGGTAATGAGCGGAATCAGCTCGCCCAGATCTGCGCCTGCGCAGAAAGCCTTGTCGCCGCTGCCTGTGATTAGCGCCACGCGAATACCGTCGTTGTGTTCAATTTCGTCAAAGGCTTCGTAAAGCCTGACCATCACCTCAGGGTTAAATGCATTTCGGGCTTCGGGACGATTGAGCGTGACGGTGGCGATGTGACCACTGACTTCAAATTCAACTGCAGACATATTGACTCTCCCGTGGTTAGAAGTCGGATAGTTTTGTTTAATTGAGCGGCGGTTGCACGTTTCAATTGAGAAAAGCTGTAAACCGAATACTGGTCTGATGATTTGAGTCGATCAATATCGACCCATACACGCACGGCTTTGCCTAAGAAATCGCTCAAAGTCTCAAGGTGTTGTGGGTGGTAAGCGTCGTTGTCCGGCTAGCTGCTCCACGGTAAAAGCCAGATCCAGCAATTTTTGCTCGGACCATGGCTCTGCAAGCAATTCCAATCCGACGGGCATGCCCTCTACAAAGCCTGCCGGAACGGAGATTGCGGGCAGCCCCGAGTTCGCGGCTAACTGGCAATTTGTGCCTGGCTGTGGCTGCCCATGTGGGGCTGCGACCTGTCTGATGGTTGGGTAGGCAAGGGCGTCCAGGTCGTGTTGTGCCATCAAGGCAAGTAAGGCACGTCGCACCACCCGGCGTTGGGCCAACTCCCTAAAGTAGGTCGCATCGGTTTCTTCAGTCATACTCGCTGAGGCTGACAATGAGGGTTCAATCTGTGGATGGTGCAAGTTTTCTGCCAGCATCGCGTCCAGGCTCTTGTAGCCCAGTTCCGGGTTAGCGGCAAGGTATGCCTCTATGTCTGTCTTGAAGTCGTGAATTAATACGAAATAGCCAGCGGAGGGTCTGTTAAGGGCAGCTGTCACGTCAGGTGAGAGCAGTTCTTGGACGTGCCAGCCCGCACTTCCTACCATGCCGGCAAGGATATTGCGGATGACTGCCGCGACCGGTTGGTCTTCGGGTTCCAGCTCCAACGCCTGACTCAAGATGCCCACCTTTATGCCTTGCCGAGTGCGCAGGCGAGCTAAATAATCTATATCTTGACCGAAGTGCTCGGCGGTTTGGTCGTCCTCGGGGTCGTAGCCAACCGTATGCTCGAGCATGATGGAGAGGTCGCGAACGGATCGTGCTAACGGCCCGCCGATGTCTTGAGTCGAAGAGAGAGGCACGATGCCGCGCCGACTGCTTAAGCCCTGGGTGCCTCGCAGGCCCACCAGATTATTGTGCGCTGATGGGATACGAATTGAACCACAGGTGTCACTGCCCATGCCTGCAGCAGCAAAGTTCGCAGCCACTGCGGCACCCGTGCCGCCGCTTGAACCCCCAGGATTACGATCAGGCCCGTAGGGGTTTTTGGTGGCACCAAATGCAGATCCTACCGTGGTGATGCCATAGGCAAATTCGTGCATGGTCGTTTTCCCCAGGATGATCGCGCCAGCATCTTTAAGCCGTGCAACCATATGAGCATCCCGGGCTGGAGCGAATCCTTGAAAGAGTATGGATCCAGCGGTGGTGGGCATACCAATCGTTTCGTAGTTGTCCTTAACCAACACAGGTATGCCATGTAGCAGTGAGCGAGGGCCCTTGGTTGACCGTTCGGTATCCAGTGCTCGGGCTTGGGCTTGGGCCTCGGGGTTCAATGCCTGAATGCTGTTCAGGCCAACGGCCGACTGGTCATAACGTGAGATGCGATCCAGATAGAAGCGCACCAGGTCCGAGGCGGTGACTTTCCCGGCGGCTTGTGCCTCCTGTAATTGCTCTATTGAAGCTTCAAGGATATCGGTCGGATCAAATCTGTCGGCTGCCTGCGCATGTGATGAGATCACAAGCGTCCCGACCATGCACAATAACAGCCACTGCATTTTTTTTGCGCGGCTCAGACGATTACGCATGTGCGTCGAGTTCTGCTTTGGCTTCCTTTTCCAACACCGTCCCATCAAAGAAGTTTGGGTTGACGCCCGCATAAAGCGCAACCGAATTTGAGAAGGCAAACGTACGAAAATCTTCCTCATTGATCAATCCGTCTTCCAACTGTTCATAAGCTTCTCCGGCCGCGCCATTCATATCAGTGACATCCCAGTGCCCGAGATCGAAGCTCATGATCGCTCGAACCTGTTCGCGTAGCGGGTTCGCTTTCCTGTTAAACGCAATAAATGCGAGCGAGTCGTCGGCTTCGCAGCCGAAATAGAAGTTGGGTATGAATCGATCACGAATATCTTCGGCGCTATTCACCGCCATTGCAGCAAAGTCGTCACGTACATCCAAGGGCACGTCTTGGCTCCCGATACCGAGGGTTTTCTCTAGGGCGTCAAGTTTGGCTTGGGTGCTGCTGTCGGCGTATTGCGTAAACAGGCTCCGCGCTTTTTCTATATCGAGGTTCGCGGGATTGAGATTTTCCAGGGCGTTGAGATTGCGTTTCTTCCAGCGACTGTGAATATCGATATAGAGGCGGGAGCCATTGATGACGCCACCTTCGAGAAGCGCCACGCGAAGTTTTGGAAATCGTTTGGTCACGCCACCCATTAAAAGCCCCTTGGCAAGGACCTCACCCGCGGCTGCGAAATGGCCCATATGGTTGTGCATATAGTTGGACATCGAACGACGATCGTCAAAACCCATGCCACCGGAATGTGCGGCAAGCGCAAAACCAAGTTCGCAGGCCTTGGCCCAGAAAGGGTCATAATCGTAGGGACTGTCAATGGCGTAGTTGTCCAGGTAGGAGACGCGGTTTGCATACTCGGGGTGTTCTTCGACCACACTGGGGATGCCCCTGCGTACGAAAGAGGGGATCATGGCCACCTTCAATCCCAACGCTTTTGCATGCTCCAGTTCGGCAATACCTTCCTCGGGTGTGTGCATGGGGACCACCGCTGCAGGCGTCATTCGATCGCCATATTCCCGATAAGCATCCGCAATGTATTCGTTGTATGCGTGACAAACCAGCCGACGAAAATCATCGTCAGGCATGCCTGGAAAACCCAATCCCACAGTGGGATAAAGGATGGCAAAATCGAGGCCGAAATCATCCATGCGCTCGTGATAGAGCTTCGGCAGCATGGCGGTGCAACGATCATAGGTATTTTTTGTTGGTAGGGCCCACCACGGTGAGCGCATGGTGCGATGATGGCGTCGCTGATCCCACGACATGTTGTACCAGCCCGCACTGCGACCACCGCGGGTCTGAGTGGTGAAATCAGCACTCGCCTGCTCACCCCCAGCAGCTTTCAGGTAGTCTAATAAAACGGGTGTGTATTCGATGACGTGTGAGTCGCCATCGATCAAGGGATGGCTGAGCTTGGCGCGAATTTGAGCAGATAGCGTAGACATATTATTGTTCCTCCATGGATCATCATACTCTTTTCGCGTGTGGTGCCCAGAATAGAAGGCTTGGGCTCTATTGGGTATTGAGACGGGTCCAAAGACCTGTTATCAGGACCTCTCACAGACAGTAGAATGGATGCATGAAATGAGCCGGTGAGGCTCTTATGAAGAGCGCGTATGGCGGATCATTTACTTAACCTCCCAATCGCCGAAGATGATGTGATTGTATATGGGGGCGATCATTCACCTTGGGTCCAGGCAGTCCTGCTGGGGCTGCATCTCAAAGGTATCCGATATCGGGTGCACTCGTTTCCACCGTGGCGAGTATTTTCCTTTTCCGGAATACTCATGCCTGCTGCCCGCCTGGCTGATGGTTCCTGGATGTTGCAGTCTCAGGATATACTCGAAGCCTATGGTTATGGTCGTCTCGATCGCGATGAATTTAAGGCGATACTGCGAATACTTCGAGGCGGCGTCCATCGGGTAGACAGCATAACGCGGTTTTGGAACCTGTGGAGCCGGGTGCGGGATGACCATTCAAACAGGTTGATGCGTTTGCGGAATTTTCTCCTGCGACCGTTCCAGGTACTTTACTACCAGGTTGCGCTGACGCGGCTGGGGATCACACCCGTCACCTCTCCGACACCTGATGAAATGAAGGCTAACTACGCAGTTTGGCAGGCGAAGGTTTTGCGTAGTCCCGGATTGTTTATGGATGGTGAATCCCCAGGGTTACGTGATATCTATGTTTTTGCTGCAATCCAATTGCATGCGAGCATGCCGGTCCCGTCCCTTCAGGTTTTGCAATGCGCCCCGGAACTTGAAGCGCTACGGTCTTGGATCTTAGTTATGCAGGCGCGTTGCAAGGACTATCGCCACTTGTATTCGGCACCGTATTTTGACCCCGGTGCAACAGCCCCGGATGTTTCGAGTTTTCCTGAACGATGCGCATTCTGGCTGGGTGGCGTTTTACTTGCCCTAACTGCACCTCTGGCCGGGCTACTCATATGGTACAAGCGCAGATCGCTCAAAAAACGCGGTCTTATCATGGGTTCGGCAAGATTTTAGGCACGGCCAGTTAAACCAGGCCAGTCCAGTTCCACCTCGGCGGAAGGGATCCCGGTACGAGCAAAAAATTTTCACCCAATAAGCACGCATAGCCTCACCGAGATCGGTGGGTCTATGCTTTAGCGATCGTCAGGCTATTTTTGCCGGTTTAAGATCTCGTCCATGCGGGCTTTATTTTCTTTGTAAGGATCATCCCGCAAGCGTAGATAATCGTTTAGCGGCATCTGAGAAAACTTTTCGGCCATCTCAACTCCATAATCCGATTCTGCCACTCGGTGGTAGGTGTACTGTGCTTGTTGATCCAGAGCGGTCCTGATCCCCTGAATTTCGTAGGCCTTTTTAGTTGCCCGTTTATATTGGGTGGCCAATTGCCAGTGCATCAAAGCGATGCGCTCGGCAAAGATGTTTGTGAATTCGTCGATGTCGGCTTTATCGACGCAGTAATTGGCCATGCCTAAACGATAGGCTTCTTCTCCTGTAATGCTGTCGCCTGTGACGGCGAGTTCCATGGCTTTGCGCATAGGCAAATTCCACGGGAACCAGAGCATGTCGACGCCCATGGAACGCATCGGTGGATAACCGATCTGGCAATCTGGTGTGGTGACAAGGAGGTCGCACATCGACGCCAGCTCTGAACCGCCTGCCAGTGCATAGCCATGCAATTGTCCTATGACGATTTTGCCCAGATCCCATATCTGGAACCATTGTTGTACCACGTAGCGCGCCCAGTGCGTGACGCCGCTGGTGTCGTAGTACTGGTTACCCAGATCAGGTTCATCGCTGCCCATGCCCGACAGATCGTAACCCGCGGTGAAGCAGCGACCAGCACCTTTAATGATGATGACGTTGATTTCTTTGTTGAGATCCGAGTGCTTGAGTGCGTGAAACAACTCTGCCCGTAACTGATGGTTCATCGCATTCATCTTGTCAGGACGATTCAGCGTAATAGAGGCGATGTGAGTGTCCTCGTTCACCTCGTAGATAATTTCAGAATACTTGAGTTTCTTTCGATACCAGCTTGCTGAGCGAATCTCTAAGGATTCCAAGGATTCATTTTCCTCACTTTGTTCTGCCATTTTGTCTCTCCCTATATGAGCAATATCGGTTGGTTTTTATCTTGTATTATCGTATCGGGTCACCCGCTCAAGCACCAGACAGACCATCAACGTAGATGCGTTCTCCTGTGACATACGAATTGAGATCGGAGACCAGATAGCGCACTACATTAGCCACGTCCTCAGGTTGGCAGACGTGGCCAAATGGGGAGGATTCGTCCAGTTCCCTTAAATCCTTAACACCCGCCGTCGCCTTTGCAAGCCTGCGTCCCATTTCGGTTTCGACCAGCCCCGGGGCAACGACATTAACCCGAATGTTATTTTTCAGTTCTTCCTTGGCGATGCCACTGGCGAGTGCTTCAAGACCGGCTTTACCGACGTTGTAGGGTGCACCATTGCCGGCCCAGCGGCGCGTTGCAGCGGACGAAATCATTACAATGTCGCCTCGAGACCGTTGTCGTAAATATGGGATAACTTCCCGGGTTGCATAGAAGGTGCCGAAGGTGTGTGTTTTCACGACACGTTCGAACTCGGCCGGGTCTGTGTCGGCGACAGAATTCCCGCGACTGGCAATGCCTGCGTTGTTAACGAGGATATCTATCTGGCCAAAGTCTGAAGCGATTTGTGCCACCATCTCACGCACGGCCTCATAGTCGTCTACGGGTGCCTGATAGGCTTGAGCTGTCACGCCCAATTCACGGATCACAGCCAGAGTTTCGTCCGCGCCTTGTTCATCTCGTCGAAAATTAATGGCGATGTCTGCGCCATCCTCAGCAAGACCAATTGCAATGCTTCGACCTATACCTCGATTGCCACCGGTGACGATGGCTACGCGTCCTTTTAAAGTCATGCTCTCTCCTCGTGCTCGATTGTCGTAAGTGCGTATTAGTCAGTAACCATTCGCGTAGTTATCCGATAACGTTCCCGTAGGCATCTTTCGTGGGCTCGCCGAGGAGCGCGATATGGTGTAGGGCTCGAGGGCCCACATTGCCATAATCTGCGACGGCATAGTGATTAGTGTTGCGGTTGTCGTAGATGCACACATCGCCTTCATTTTGCCAGCGCATACGCACCTGGTACTCGGGTCGCTCGGCCATCCGGCAGAGCAACGCCATGAGTTGCCTACTCTCTTGCTCTGTCACGTCGTTTATATGGCGTGTGAACCCTAAGTTTGCATAGATGGAGAGTTCACCTGTGACTGGATGCTGGCGAATGAGCGGTTGTTGCGAAGGTGGATATTCACGTTTCAATTTGTCGACCCGTTTTTTGAAAGAATCGTCATCATCGTCAAGTAATTGTCTCTCAGCTTCTTCCTCCCATATCGGAAATGTATGCCTCCAGTCCATGGTTTGAGTGAGATTTTTAGCACGCTCCTGCAATGCCTGAGGAAGGCCAAGGTATGCAGCACCCATGTCCGCGAAAATTGTGTCGCCGCCTACCTTAGGCAATACCAGGGCATTTAATACGACCGCAGAAGGCGGATGATGGAAGAACCCATCATCGAAGTGAAAGGCGTTGGCACCATTGTTAACTGAGTCCTGAGCAAGGGCAGCTCCGCCAAAAGAACCGGGCTTATGTGTTCGCAAAATGTCGTGCGGGTCGGTTGCCTGGTGCCGGTTTGACTTCGAGGTGTCGGCCTTTTTTGCCAATTTTCGGGCTGCGAAAGGTTCGAAATTGTCTACGTCTTCCGTGGTTCTTAAGTGAAATTGCTGCCCGCCTTCTGTCACGGAACTGGTCACCCAAATGTGTGGATAGCCTCGCTGCCAGGGCAGAAAGGGGTGGACGCTTAGACCTTGCGAATGATTTAGCCTTTTTTGCTCGGTATCAGCAGACAAACCCCAATGTGCAGACAAGCGTTGGCAAAATTGGGTGTGCTCATCGACATCCATTTTCCAGTCTCCGACACTGCGAATCATGAGGACTTTGTAGCGCAGCAGTGCGCGCGTGATCGACTCAAGGACTGTCTTGTTAAGTGGCTTTGTTAAGTCGAGGCCATAAAGTTCGGCACCGATCAGGGGGGTTAAGGGGACGGCGGTGATTTTATCGGGCAACTCGATCTGGCCGGTTTCGGCAGCTAATGCATCCCAGTTGATTTGTTTGAGGGTCATTGTTTGGTGCCGTTGGGTTGGGCGCTGCCTGTGCCGACATGCTCAATCACGCGAACCACACCTGTCTCGGGGTCGTATACGCGGCGGGCTTCTTGACCCATGTCAACGCCGGTCACGCGCACGAATTTTGCACCCTCATTGTACTGAATTGAATGGATTTCGTGGACGTCGAACAGACCTGCCTGGCCCGGTTTTAAACGAAATTTCTTAACAGGCTCAATGTTGGAATCCTCATCGACATTGCCGTCCACGGCTGACCATAAGGTCATGTCGGTATGGCCTGACGCCTGCCCGTAAATCGCCCATGAATTACCATGGTCGTGAGGAGGTGATGTGCGAGGTTCTGTCATGTTGTACGTCAGTATGCAGAACTTAAATTCAGGGTCCTGATAGATTTGTGTGACGCCTGAGTCGTCGCTCGCTTTAATATATGTGCTGCAAAACGCAGCGTCATGCAAAAGCAGTTCGAGCTTCTGTCTGATGGCCTCCCTGCCTGTGCGGTCGTCGCTCACTGCTAGGGTTGCACGTACCTCGGCACAGAATTCATGCAAAGAATAGCTCATCGCCAGTGTTCCATAGGTTGACTCTGAAACTATGCAACTTGGCCCGTTGCATGGCAACCGGGAATAAGTCAGATAAAGGTTTCAAAATGCCCGAAATTGGGTCGTACCATCACGCGCCAGTTGCTCGACGAGCGCGACTTCCCAGGTGAGGTATTGCCGCATGAATTGTTCCTGAGCGCCACGATGCTCATAAGGCTTGTACCAGACATCGTCGGTCTGGCAGGCGGTGCGCTTAAGGCCCGACTCTGTCGAGCGCCCCTGTGCGATCCAGCCATCGGTTCCGCCTTCAAGCGCATGGACTTCGTTGGCGGTGAGCGAACGAGCGTCTCGCAAAGCCAGTCTGGCGAGCAAGCCGTCAGGAGAAGTAAGCACAATCGGCCTGTCTTCTGGAAGGTCGTGCATCGCGTTGGCCAGGCGCGCGCGTACACACCAACGTGCGCCTGGGATGTGTCGTTGCTCGTACAGCGGACTCGGCCCAAGGTCGATAACCGATAGGCTGTCGAGACTATTGGCTAGCGCCTTGCTTGTAAAAGCGCTTGCAGGGAGATCCCCTAGAATTGTCGGCGCGACCGGTCCCGATATCGTTTGCCCTGAATCGATTCCACCTTCGAGCACGTAGATGTCTTGCCAACCCATCTGAATGAGCCAGGAAGCCGTCATCGTTGCGCGCACGCCGACGTCGTCGGCAAGTATGAGCCGCGCATTTTTGACCGCGACGTATTCATCTGTCGCTTGCACGAGCTGCCCTCCCGGGGCATTGCGATAGCCGGGCAGGTGTCGCTCGATGTATTCTGCGGGGGTGCGAACGTCCAGGCGGTAGGTTGTACGGCTCGTATCCTTAAGCCAATCGTGGACCTGCTCGGGTTTGGCCAGGGGAACACCAAAGCGCTCGCGAACCCGTTCGGCAGCGGCCAAAGCTTTTGCTATACCGGGGTCACTGGGATGTCCGGCTTCTCTTTCGGTGCCGTGTTCCAACTCTAGCCCCGCCAGATGCCAACCCATCGTGCCATCCTTCAGAGCGACCACCGGATTAGGAATACCCGCATTAATAAGGCTTTGGGCACCGATGATCGAGCGTGTGCGTCCTGCACAGTTGACGACAACCAGAGTCTGTGGATCTGGCGCTATGTCGTGAATACGAAATGCAAGTTCCGCGCCCGGCATGTCTATGGCGCCTGGAATATTCATCCGATTGAATTCCTCGAATGGTCTTGAATCGACGATCACCATGTTGTGGTCCTGATCGATGAGTGCTTTGACCTCCTCAGCGGCGAGGCGAGGGGTGTCATAGGTGTGTTCGACGAATTCGCCAAATGCCTTGCTGGGGACGTTGACGCCAGAGAAAAGTTCGAAACCTGCAGAACGCCAGGCAGGCACGCCACCATCCAAGAGTTGGACATTGCGATAGCCGAGCTCGCGCAAGCGCTCGACTGCCCGTTGACCAAACTCATCCTCAGCCGGGTCGTCGATGATGACCACCCGTGACTCTTTTCGGGGTACCTGATCACCTATCAAGATCTCGATTCGGCTCAAGGGTAGACAAACAGCGAACAGTAAGTGTGCCTTGGAAAAACTACCCTGTTCACGCACGTCAATTAGGGCGATTTCGTCGTTTGCCAGGATCATTTTCTTCAGAGCCTGCGCGGAAACTTTGTCCATTTGCTCTCCATAGGATGTTAGTGAATCAGCCTAGGTCCCTATGTTATGACTGTTGCTGCCCTCTCGGCTATGGGATAACGGTGCGAACATTAGAGCTGTCTTCCACCTTGGGATTCCTGACGGTGCTTGGTTTTTCCAAGGGTTCCTGGGAGAGTGACTTTAACCTGTGAGCGAGTTTGCTCACTGGGGGTCCCGTTTACGCATATGAAATCCTACTAACAGATTGCGACGCTGATAGGGAAATCAAGGATGCCCCTCGACAACATTCATACGGTCTCTTTTTGTTTATAATCCCTACCTAAAATGAGAGAGGACGGAAATTGGCTGCTATACACCCGGATGCTGATAAGTTTTTAAATAGGCGTGCCCGTTTCGGTGTTGTCACGACACTCCGTTCTGATGGCTCAGCCTGTACGGTACCACTCTGGTACGACTGGGACGGTACTGCGGTGCGTTTTTTTTCAGGGGCTACTTCAGCTAAGTTGAAGCGTCTGGAAAAAGATCCCAGGATTTCGTTGACAGTCTCGAGTGAAGTCGATGAAGGCGCTGAGATCTGGGTATCTTTCGAAGGGCTGGCAACGGTCTCCAAGGAAGGTGCAAAAGATCTGGCGGTATTGTTGGCTCGGCGGTATCTGGGCGATGTGCCGGTCGATCCAAGAGCGCAGGAGATGAAAGCAAGTTTCGAAGAGATGCCGGAGACGTACGTCAGGCAAGTACATTTCGTGCCAACACGTGGCTTTGCAATGCTCGGCGACGACAAGATCCAGAAGCTATTCATAGATTAATCCTGTTCAACGCGACCCGTTTCAATAGCCTCGCCGCACGCGGGTAACGGAGAAGTGGGCCGGCACGGGTGAAGTGCGAGGTGTTGATGATGAGGCGTGATCCTTGCGTGAGTCCTCTGCTTAACTGCCGCTTGATATACAGTGACTTCGGCTGACGGATCGATCTTGGTGGCAGGTGATCAAAGCGGATTTGAGCAGATGGTATTCGGGTTAATCCGGGTTAGTATGAAGGTCATTTTGAATGGGTGGCTTTGCGATGAATAGCGACGTTCAGGACGGTTATGCGGTAGTTGATATCGATCCTTATGCACCTGAATTTCTTGCCAACCCCTATGCGTTCCACGACCGATTAAGAGAGGCTGGTCCGGTTGTGTGGATTCCTAAGTATCAAGTGGTGGTTTTAGCACGCCATGCTGAAGTCCGACGTGCGTTGGAGGATCCGGAGACATTTTGCTCCAGTCGTGGTGTTGGGTTATCGGATTTCCAGAAAGAGGCGCCCTGGCGACCACCCAGTATCATTCTGGAGGCGGATGCACCATTGCACACTCGAACCCGTCGCGTGTTGTCCAACGCGCTATCGAAAGGGTCACTTGCGTCACTTGCGGATGTATTCTACGAACGAGCGCGAACTATGATCCAGCACCTTGTGCGTCGAGGTCAGATAGATGGCATCAAGGATCTTGCCGAAGCCTATCCGTTATCTGTCTTTCCTGATGCCATTGGGGTGGTTAAGGAAGGGCGCGAGAACCTCCTGCCTTATGGAGATATGGCGTTCAACGCCTTTGGGCCGCGTAACGAAATTTTCGAGGCATCGTTTGCAAATGCCCAGAAAGTAACCGCCTGGATCGCAACTCAGTGTCAGAGAGAAAATCTTCGCGATGATGGCATCGGCGCCATGGTATATGCCGCGGTTGATGAGGGTGATATCAGTGAAGAAGAGGCCGGACTTTTGGTGCGCTCACTTTTAACTGCAGGTCTTGATACGACGATATTTGGTATTGGTGCGACTCTGTATTGCATGGCTGAACATCCGCAACAGTGGGCCAAACTAAAAGCAGACCCTCGCCTGGCGAGGTCTGCCTTTACGGAAGTGATTCGGTATATATCACCGGCGCAAACTTTTTACCGAACGACGAAACAGGCGGTAGAGGTGAGCGATGTGGTGATCCCAGAGGGCCAGAAAGTGCTGTTGTGTCTTGCGGCTGCAAACAGAGATCCGCGTCAGTGGAACGACCCGGATGTATTCGATGTCCAGCGTCGGGCTGTTGGGCATGTCGGTTTTGGCTACGGAATTCATGTTTGTGTAGGACAGCAGTTTGCACGGCTTGAAGGAGAAGCTGTGATCAAGGCATTAATAGACGAGGTTGAGACGCTTTCTTTAGACGGTGAACCAACATTGCGGGTGAACAATACGCTGCATGGATTTGACCGTCTGCCGATGCGATTGAGCTAGCGTTTCAGGCGAGCGGGTTGATCTGCTGCACAGGCAACCCGAGTTCACGTTCGATGCCGGGTACGACTTCCTCCATCCACAATGCCAGTGAATCCATCGCCAGGCCATGCGGAAGATCGCCCAGTTTTGCCTGAATCACCAGGTCATTGACGCGCGCATCTCTTATCTCTCGTACTGCGCGCTCGATACAGGTTTCGACATCTCCTATGATCAGGCGATCCAATAGTTCGTCGATGCTTGGTTCGCCTTCAAAAGGACGCTCGTCGATGAAGTAATTGCCAGACACGGACTCGTTGCGGGTTCTTAGGGCATAGGCAAGGCGAGTCTGGTACAAGGCGCACTCTGCATAACGGCGAGCGTCTGCTTTATTGCGGCAGACAAAAGTGTAGCGCAATAAAGCCATACGTAACGCATCCGGCGATTTGCCTTCGTTGATAAACACCTGTTCTACACGCTGGCGTAGTTTGATGACAGATTCCGGCCGACCCAGTAAACCTGAAACAAACACCGCATAGCCACGCTCGGCTGCACGCTGGTGGAAAGCAGGATCACTGCCAACCAGCCAGATGGGCGGGAGAGGTTTTTGCAATGGCATGACGGGGATCGACGAAGATGGCTGGTCGAAATACTCGCCATGAAATTCAAAGCGTGGCTCAGTTAAACCGAGCTCGATCAGCTCCAAAAGCTCTAATGTCGTGGCTTTGTTTGCACTTAAGTCTGCCGCGAAACGCTCAAACTCGAACGGCTGATACCCAGCGCCGATACCCAGTTCCAGCCGTCCGGACGATAAGATGTCGGCCAGCCCGATCTCGGCCAGCAGGCGGATCGGCTTGTACAACGGCGCGACGATCACACCCGTGCCCAGGCGAATACGCTCGGTGCGTGCGGCACAGTAATTGATCATCATGAGTGGTGACGGACAGAGACTGTAATTGGATGCGTGATGTTCAGGGAACCAGCAGGAATCGAAGCCAAGTGCTTCGGCGGTCACAGCCTGATCGATGGCTTCATGCAACACCTGTTCGGCCGACTGCGCAGGGTCGCGCTGTTGCATGACATTGAACACACCAAACTTCATGAATACTCCACATTCCACGGGTATACGCTGAGTTTACTCGATGCGCGACAGACGCGCTGCACTGGGTGCTAGATATGATTGCCGGTGGAGATTGTTAGCGGCATTATTGGTGATGAGCAGATTAAAGACACGGCGCCGGTTTGAGAAACGGAAGGAGGCTAAATATGAAACCATCGATTAAGCGGTTTTCAAAACATGACGATATGACCGAAGTGGTTTCGGAGATCAGGACTAATGGCGTGGCCATTATTGAAAACCTCTTTGAACCAGAAGTCATGGACTTGCTCGCCGCGAAGGTCAAGGATGATCTCGAGGCTCAGGAACCCGGAGGGGGTTCTTTTTTCGGCGATCGTAAGCGATCAGTGACAGGGCTTTTTGCTCGGGGCGTCGAATTCAGTGAACATCTTTTGTTAAACGAATGTGTGCTTGAAGTTGCCGATGGCATCCTGTTGCCGGATTTCCCGATGTCGGATAAGGCTGTACGCAAGCCTAATACAGTTGCCGATGATGCGGACTCGTGGTCAGCGATGTTTCACCTCGCTGATCCACTCATCGGACCCAATTGTCATCATTATCGATTGAACGCCACTGTCGCGATGCAGGTTTGCCAGGGTGGTGACAATCAGACACTGCACAGAGATGAATGGCGCTACTTACCCTACATGCATCGCGATCCTAAGGGGCCGGAGCTAACGGTCGCCTTTATGGTCGCAGTGACTGACTTTACGAGCGACAATGGTGCTACCCGTTATGTACCCGGGAGTAACCGTTGGCCGCAGGGACGCCGTCCTGAAGAGCATGAGGTTGTACAGGCAACAATGACCAAAGGTTCCGTCGGCGTGTGGTTGGGCAGCGTCTACCATGGTCTGGGTATAAACCACACGTCTGTGCCACGCACTGGCATGATCTTCTCCCATGGGGTCGACCATCTGACCCAGGAGGAAAATCAGTTCTTAGCCGTACCGCCGGAGATCGCTTTTACGCTCCCAAAGCGGGCGCAGCAGCTGATCGGTTACCGGTCGAGTGGTGCGCTCAATTACATTGAAGGGCTTGACGATAATCATGTCCTGACAGTGCGCAAGCACGGCGAGCATGCTACCTAAGTCTGATTATCTGAAGCGTACGACAAAGGACACTTAGTTGAACGAAGATTCTCAAAGCGTCAGCTATCGCGAACCGGAAGCAGGGTACTTCGAAAGTCGAAGTTTAAAGCGGTATGCCGGTGTTTTTTCCCTTTGGGCGCTGGGTGTGGGTGCGGTCATATCCGGCGACTTTTCCGGTTGGAATCTCGGCGTGGGCCAGGCTGGGTTCGGTGGGTTCTTGGTGGCAGTGTTGATCATCACCGTTATGTACGTCGGCTTATGTTTTTCTATCGCCGAGATGTCGCCCGCCTTACCTCATACCGGTGGCGCTTATTCTTTTGCCCGTACCGCTTTGGGTCCCTGGGGCGGATACGTCACCGGTCTTGCGGAAAATATGGAGTATGTGATTACCACGGCGGTGGTTTGCTACTTTGCCGCTGCTTATCTGCAAAGTATTTTTGGCACTCTCGATGCCGCTCAGCCATTGTGGTGGGCTGGCTTATACGTCGTTTTTGTCGGACTCAATATTTTTGGGGTGGAGGCGTCGTTTCGTTTTGTGGTTGTGATCACACTCATTGCACTGGCGATTCTCATCGTCTTTTATGTCAGTGCAATCGGCCATTTTTCATGGGACAACTTGTGGAACATTCCGCCCGACCCGGGTGCCTCTAAGTATCTGCCGAAGGGCTGGGGGGCAATCGGCGCTGCGCTGCCGTTTGCGATATGGCTGTATCTGGCGATCGAACAATTACCTTTGGCGGCGGAGGAGTCCGTGGATATCAAGCGTGATATGCCGCGGGGGCTGCTTTGGGGTCTGGCCACGCTCATTCTCACGGGCGTGCTGATTATGTTTCTCAATATGGGTATCGGTGGGGGCGCTGCCTACTTTGGCTCGCAAACCGAAGAACCACTGCTCGACGGTTTCAAGGTTACGCTGGGCGTAACCAGTGGCAAGCTACTCGGCCTGGTTGCGGTGGCCGGTCTTGTTGCCAGTTTCCATGCCATCATATATGCCTATGGACGAAATATTTTTTCCCTGAGCCGAGCAGGATACTTTCCTTCGTGGATGTCCGTTACCCATGGGGAACGCAAGACACCGTACATTGCGCTCATCATCGGCGCCATGATGGGATATACCGTATTGATGCTGCTTTTTTTCTTAGGCGACAGTGGTGCTTTTGGTGGTGTGATTCTGAACATGGCCGTTTTTGGCGCAGTGATCGCCTATGCGATGCAGATGTGGTCGTATGTCATCCTGCGCCGCCGATACCCTGATATACAACGTCCTTACCGCAGTCCATTGGGCAACGTCGGTGCCCTCACCGCACTGGGTATCGCTGTGATCGCTTTGCTCATGTTGTTTGCCAATCCGGACTTTAGAGTAGGCGTCGTTGGCGTCGCGCTCTGGTTTATTGCGGGTCTTGCTTACTTCGCCTGTTATGCGCGCAAACGCATGGTACGTTCACCGGAAGAAGACTTTGCCATTAACCGCACGCGTGACTGAGGCACATGAGAGGTCAAGCCGCGTCGCGCAGGTCGGGTTTGGGCGTTCAATTCGTTACATCAGACCGGAGTAAAAATGGCTATCGAAAAACAGGTTTTTCGTTCGGGACCCTTTGCAGAATTCATTGCTCAAGGGGTCAAGACAGGGCCAATACTGCATCTGTCGGGGCAGGTTGGTATGGATGACGAAGGTGAAATTCCTGAGTCGATCATTGCGCAAACGGAGCTTGCCTATGTGAATGTTGCCACGGTGCTCGCAGAATTCGGCGCGACGTTGGATAACGTCGTAGACGAGACCTTTTTTGTTACCGACATAGACGAAGTGCACGATCATATGGAGGGTATCTATGGTGCGCGGGCAGAAGCATACGGGGGACAACCACAGGTCACCCAAACGCTCATTGGAACCACGGCACTTGTACTGCCGGGTCTTAAACTGGAGATCAAATGTGTCGCTATAATCAATTAGTCACTCGACGGATGCTGGAATCTCACGAAGGCCAGGGTAGGGATTAACAAAGGTGAGGAGGTGGCTGTGACGTCGGTCTACTTAGAGGCGGCCAAAGCGGTACGATTGGACATAGAGGCTGCTGGCGCAGAGGCCGAAGCGATGTGTTGTGTGCCCGAAGAACTGGTGGCGGTACTTGGCAAAAAAGGTCTGTTTGCCATGACCATTGCTGAAAAATATGGGGGCCTTGAGCTTGATGTGCCTGACGGTCTCGAAGTCATAGAGCAGCTGTCCTATGCCGATAGCGCGGTAGGGTGGTTAGCGATGATATACGCAACGACGGCGCATCTGGGCTCTTTTCTTCCTGAGGAATGGGCGGCAAAGATTTACGGTGTAACCCAGCAAGCTGACGGTTTTGATTGCCCGCGAACGGCCGGTGCTGCTGCGCCTTCGGGCCAAGGAAGCGTGGTAGACGGTGGTGTGTTGGTATCAGGGCGCTGGGCTTGGGGTTCAGGGTCTCATCACTGTGATTGGATATGTGGTGGAACCCTTGTTGAGGAAGAGGGTGAGATTCGCCGTCATGCCAACGGCGAACCCGCGGTACATGTCATGTTCTTCGCCAAGGATCAGGTGGAACTGATGGATAACTGGAACCCTTCTGGTTTAAGGGGGACTGGCAGCGTTGATTTTGTCGTGAACGAACAGTTCGTACCTGAAGGACGTTGGACGGTATTAGGGCAGTCCCGACGACAGGTCGACGCACCTTTGTTTCGATTTCCATTTTTCGGTTATTTTGCGACTGCAGTGGCTTGCGTACCCCTGGGTATCGCACGTAGAGCCCTGGATGACTTTGATGCCATTGCACGGGGTAAAGTGCCTGTAGCCAGGACGAGCACAATCAACGAATCGTCCCTGGTACAGCTTGAATTTGGGCGGGCTGAAGCGCTTGTCGAAGGTGCGCATGCCTATCTGTACAGCAAAGTGCGGGAGGTCTGGGCACGTGTTGTACGGGGTGACAAACCAACGCTGGAAGACCGGCGCCAGTTGCGTTTAGCAGCGTCAGGCGCGACACGCATGTGCAAAGCGGCAGTGGACAAGCTTTACGATGCGGGCGGTGGCACATCACTGCAGGGCCATTGTGCGTTGCAGAGACATTTTCGCGACATACATGCCGCCACCCAGCATCGCATGGTGAGTCCTGAGATGCTTCGTCTGTCTGCAGCAGCACGGCTCAGCGAACAGGCTTCGCTGGCGCAGCTTTAAGGTTGGGGGTCTGACCCTGGTGCGCAGGCATGTTTACGGGACCTCATAAGTCTTTGTGTCCTGGTCCAGGCGCTCTGACAGACCGAAGCATGGGCGGGCATTATTCTTATTTCAACGAGTGCCTTGCTTCGATTGAATCGTGCTTTAGACCGAGGGGATAGTGACTCACGGTGGGTCTTGATTGATAATTAAACGATATGAGCGATGGCTGCTGTGAGGGACAAATAGACGTTGGGCGTTTGCAGGTACAACAACGCCGCGTGCTGACCTGGGTCCTGATCATTAATGTGTTGACGTTTCTGATGATGGTGACAGGTTCAGTGCTCAGTGGTTCTTCCTCTCTGTTATCTGGCACCCTGGACAATCTTGGAGATGCCGTGACGTATGCATTAAGCCTGGCTGTAGTCGGTGCGAGTGCGTCAGCAAAGGCACGTGTCGCTTTTTTCAAAGGTCTCCTGATATTGGCTGCCGCGTTTGCGGTTGCGGCGCAAATCGCCTGGCGGGCGACGGAGTTCGATACGCCTGTTGTACAGACGATGGGCATTGCCGCCGTGCTTAACCTTTGCGCCAATGGGATATGCCTGCTGATTCTCTACCCTCACAGAGATTCCGATGTGAACATGAGTTCTGTCTGGGAGTGCTCACGCAATGACGTGATGGAAGGTGTGGCGGTGATTGCTACAGCGATCGCGGTTTGGGTTTTCGATTCTGGATGGCCGGACCTGCTGGTTGCGATCGCGCTATTGGTTCTTTTTATGCGGTCTGCGTTTCGTGTCCTTACGCGCGCCTGGCGAGCGCTTTATCCCGAACCCGCTGTGTTCAGTTGATTTTGCTTTGTATCGAAATTGAATTCAGGTTGCTAATGTAATCCCATGCGCGCCTCAGTCATGACAGGTTCTATGTATGCAAAGCGTGTGACGATTGCCGCCTATATATAGTCGGTGTGTTGAACACACGCTGGCGGAAAGGCGATTGGACCGATCGGGTAAAATATAGATAACATCGACGGATGGCACGTATTGAAAACAAGACCGCCCTGATAACCGGGGGAGGATCGGGCATCGGAGCCGCCACGGCAAGGCTCATGTCTCAGGAAGGTGCCGAGGTGTTTGTCGCAGACATCAACACAGAATCTGGCAAGGCGGTCGCAAATGAAATCGGTGGTCGTTTTGTCGAGTTGGATGTGGCCTCGGAGTCTGCCTGGCAGTCAACGCTGGCCTTGCTTGAGCGGGATATTCCGCAACTGGATATTCTGGTTAACAATGCCGGAATATCACCACACGACAATGTCGAAGACTTTGAGCTTGAACATTGGCGGCACGTGCATTCTGTGGTGTTGGAGAGCGTGGCACTGGGTTGTAAGCACGGTTTAAGTCTACTGAAAAAAAGCCCGGCCGCTGCTATTGTCAATCTTTCATCGGTGGCGGGGATGATCGGTGCCCACAACTATGCATCCTACGGGTCGGCTAAAGCGGGCGTTCGCAATCTCACCAAGTCGGTTGCGATGTTGTGTACACGGAGAGGTTACTCAATCCGTGCCAATTCGGTACATCCCGGATCGATTGATACGCCAATATTGGATGCCGACAAGGCCAAGTATGGTGAACGAGCAATCACCGCACGGGAAGCGTCCATACCGATGGGCCGACTCGGTCAGGCTTCGGAAGTCGCGCAAGCCATCCTTTTTCTTGCCAGTGATGAGGCGAGCTTTATCACGGGCGCAGAACTGGTGGTGGATGGCGGCTTTACGGCACAATGAATTCGTGAGGAAGAAGCAACTTGAAGGTTAGAGATCCCGTTCAGTACATGAGGCGTACCAAGGCGTATTATGAAGCGCAAGGTTTCGACACACCGTACCAATACGCGCATTTTACGGATGTGCCCTTTGCAAAACCAACAAAAAGCCTGGCGTCGAGCACGCTTGGTCTCGTCACTACCGCCAGTACCTATCCCCGGGCACCCCAGGAACCCCGACAGGTAGATACGGCACCGATCAAAACTGACTTGAAATTATATGCAGGTGACCTTTCCTGGGACAAATCTGCGACCCACCTCGATGATCGGAATTCATTTTGTCCTATTGATAGTCTTCAGGCTTGCGTGTTGGAAGGCAGAATCGGGCGCCTTGCACCTCATCTACAGTGCATGCCGACAGAATATAGTCATCGGGCAACGCTTGAGCATGATGCCCCGGAAGTGCACCAACGACTATTGGCTGATGGTGTTGATGTGGCGTTGTTGGTGCCATTGTGACCTGTTTGCCATCAGACCGTGAGTCTGCTCGCCCGATATCTTGAATCTAACGGTATGCCTACCGTAATCATGGGATCCGCCATGGACATCGTGCAACACTGTGGTGCGGCCAGGTTCTTTTTTGTCGATTTCCCTCTCGGTAATCCGTGTGGGAAACCATGGGATCGCACGATGCAGGATCGCCTGGTGAGTGCCGCTGTGCAATTGTTTGAGACAGCCGATCAATCGTCCACGACGGTGTACGCGCGGGAAGACTGGGGGGATGCAGGCTGGAAGCAAAGGTATATGGCGGTAAATGATTCAAACCGTGCTGAATTGGCGATCAAAGGAGCCGCATTGCGCCGCAATCGTCTTGATCGACAAAAGCGTATCCTTACTTAGGTAAACAGCCTACAGCCATTGCACCTTGAGGCATTGTCGATCCGCTAGGCTGGACTGATTTTATCTCCAATTGCCGCTGAGCCCCGGGGATTTTGTAACAACCTCAACAAATCTGGCACTGTTAAACGACAAGATGCACGATATAAACACGCCGGACTAACGGTCAACTTCAGAACCGAGTTACACTGACGTCGGATAATGACCAGAGTCGATAGATGCGTCGTCTTTATTATCTTGCCTCCGACATTCAGACCGTTGAGCAGATTTCTCATCGTCTGCACGAAGAAGGTGTGGCCGATTGGAATATCCATGTGCTCGCACGTAACACAGACGGTTTTTACAACCACCACATACGCTCAGCATTATTACATCACAGGAAGGACTTTATTCGCACAGGTGAGATTGGAGCCCTGTACGGTGCTGTCACTTTACTCGTGATGGCATTGGCGTTGGTCACTTTGGGCTCTATTGACTGGCTGCGAGGTTGGCAGGATGTTCTGATGCTGACGCTCCTTGGTAGCTTGATTGGATGTCTCAACGGCATACGGCTCGGAAAAAATCGTGACAATCACCGCTTGGAATCGTTCCAGCACGACATCAACCTTGGTCGACTGCTGATCATGGTGGATGCGCGCAGTTCGGACAAAGCAAAGATCCGCGAGTTGATGAACATGGAATTCAGCCACGTCGAGTATCGGGGTAATGATTCGACCTTCATCCGGCCGTTTAAATCCAACGATCGCATTTACCCACGCCCTCAATCCAGGCCCGAGGAGTTGTCTGACCCGGTGCACTGAGTCTAAGCACTTAACGCGCAGGGGACTTGTTGGACCTAGGCTAACCACCACCGGGCGGTCGGAGCCACTCCGGAGCCGCCGCAATTGGCGCGTTCAGAGTTTTGAGGAATGCTTCGAGATCGCTGATCTGCCAGGGCCACAGATCCAGTGGCTTTGACTCATTGTGTCCGATCATGGCATCTGGTGCCTGGTTGTATTGCTCAAGCACAGCCCTGAGGTCCGTTTGTTGACCGCTGTGAGAGTAGGGGGCAGTACCAATCACGTTACGAAGAGAAGCGGTGCGCATGCTGCCCACCAACTCCGGACCGGTGTTGGCAAAACGCAATTCATCACATTTGACGGGGTCGTCACTGTATGCGCCCAGACAGTTGAATGGATCGTCCAGCGCCACACGAAGACCGGCTGCGCGACCTACATCAGGTAACGTCATCGGTCTTGATAGGAGTCCGGTGTTGTGGAATGCATTATTTGAAAACAGTGGGCCGTTGTGGCATTGAGTGCAATTCCCCTGCCCAATGAATAACTTAAGGCCGCGACGCTCGGCTGTGTCCAGAATTTCGTTTGCGGCACGCTCATCATAATCCACGAGTGTTTTGACATATTTATCAAAACGGCTTTCGCCGGGTACTAAGAGTCCTTCATAGGCAGCGATCGCCTTGCCGATGTTACTGAAGACTCGATTCACGGTATGCCTTTGCTCGGGGGTCAGTGCCTGCCAGGCAGCCCGCCACTTAGGGTTGGCCACTGGGCCTGCATGACGTGGGAACCCTTTAAGCGATGGGAATGGCCCGAAAATAGCCTCATATGTATTGCGATAAGTAGGGTCTTCTGCGATCAGGTGCACATATTGCAAGCGATTACCGCCGTGTTCACCAGGGTCTTCCAATGGCGCAAGGGCCTGCGACCACAGGCTGTCTTTACGACCGTCCCAATAAAACCAGGGGCTGTAGGCAACGCCGACAATGCTCGGTGTATTTCTTTTTGTCGTGCTAATGGCCGCGCTTAACGGAAGATTGTCTGCGAATCTAGCCCCGGGCTGGTGACAAGAAGCGCAGGCGATTGCGCCATTGCGACTGAGACGGGTGTCAAAAAAGAGCTGATAGCCAAATTTTTGTGCTTCGGGGTTCTTAAACACTCGGTTGGTCGAGTCTTTCGGTTCAGCTTGCAGTTGCTCAAGGGCTAAAGACTGTAGGGTGATTAATTCTGCCGCCGTCCAAGGTCTGGGGGGTGCCCAGATGAACCAGGCGAGCGCAGCGCCCACAAGGAAGAGCATGATTGTCATGACCAGGGTGCGCATGGGCATTAAATCGTCAAATCGAACTTGACTACCTCTCTAGCGGCCGGTGTGCGAATAGAAAGTACGATTTCCCAATGGCCATTCATATGGAACTTCATGCCTTCTATAAGGTATTCCCCGGGTGCTCGTTCGGCTGTCATGCGCGGGTTTGTTGCGAGTCCGTGATCGTGCTCCGGCATACCACCCTCAATCTCTATACTTGCCCCGCTGACTGCTTTTCCTTGCCGATCCGTCAAAATGATTCGCCACTTGTGCATGCGATTGATGTCCAATGATTCGACTTCAGGTGTGGCGCTGATATGAAAAAAATCACCCTTGACGTGATAGGTAGGGGCAACTGCTCCCAAAGCAGCAGTCGGTAGCAGGCACGCGGCCATCACCAAGGGTGTGATGCCCATTGCAATGCGGCTGGCTCTGCGTCGCTGGCGCATGCCGAGAAGGATGAAGGCGGATAAGGTCAAAAATACGCTGCTGAATGCGATCAACGGATAGTTCACTCCAAAATACCCCACTTCGAACGGAAAAACGGCCACGTAGCTTGCATCGCTGGCAGGATCGGTCGCGGTGACGACACCAATGAAAGCGCCGGGTTCATCGAACTGATGCAATACGGCAACGACATCCGGCTCCTGCACCGGCGGTTTGTAGAACTCGGTAATGGCGTCCCAGTCTTCTACCTTCTCAAGATCCTCTGCAGATGCAAACAAACCCATGCCGGTCGTATTGCGGATGATCCGAAAATCTACCATGAGATCTTCCAGGCCGTCATGGAGATACTCTAAGACAAACACGCTTTCACCGAGATCTGGCAGGTCTTCGCAGAATTGTTCGTGCCCCTGAGACCGCGGTTGAAATATGGTGAAGTGTGCTTCGTAGAATCCCACCTTAATAAAACAGATGTCGTCTTCCAGCACGACACCACCGTGAGCAGATACAGTAAGAGGCAGGCTCGTTCCCACCACCACGAGCAGCAGGCGGAAGAGGCCATGTCTGAGCAGAGGAAGTAACGAAGAACAGAGCGAATCAAGCGGCAATGATATAGAGCGAAAATTCACGCGTGCATTGTAAAGTCATCCGTGCGCAAACGTCCAATTGATGTGTGGAAATCCGTTAATTTTGGTTAAGGGACGCTTATGATCGATGTGTACGAGATGCAATCCGAGATGCAATCCGAGTTGCGATCCGATTATGAACATGACAGACTAGCGCCCGCAGCGGATGGAGCATTTTTCGCTGTTCCCAAGGCTCATAGAATTCACCTAGTACGCACCCACTGGGGGCGTTGAGATTGGGTCAAGGTAAGACAAGTGATTCAAATAAGATCGATAAGTGTGGCTCGATATGAGCCGGGGAAGGAAAATGCGCGAGCATCAGCGCAGCAGTAAATATGACCGTATTGGAAAAGTTTTGTTTGCGTTTCTTCTTGGATCGCACCTCTTGTATGGGGCCCATAGTGCACAGGCCCTCGAGCGTGGGGATTTGGCCCCGAACTTCGTGCTGCCACTATTGGCTGCACCGAATGATACAAAAATATCAGGCGCCCAGTTTGATCTCGTGCAACTTGACGATTACCAAGGTCGTTACGTTTTCCTCTATTTCTTCCAGAGCGATTGCGTGTCCTGTCGTCAAGGAGCGCCGATACTTAAGGCTTTGCAGCAGGAAGAGGATGTAGACGACATTGAGTTTCTTGGCGTGAGTACAGATACATTGCCTCAGGACGCGCTTGCTTATCTTGCGTCGAGCCCCGTCACCTATCCTGTGGCCAGCGATCCAGGGTCATACGCGGCTGACCTTTTCGGCGTCAAAGGTGTGCCAGCGGTGTTCGTCATTGATACGCTAGGTCGGATAAAAGAAGTATATGAAGGTGGCTTTGACCGCCCAGGTTTTAGTAGCATTCGCGCCAGCTTAAAAGCGCGTAAGAGTGGCAGCGGGAATGATAATAAAGTGAGAGGTTCTAGATGAATTTAGCAGTTGCACTCGTTGTTCTGATCATAGGATCGGTGCTTTTTCACTTCTTAAGTCCCTGGTATCTGACACCGCTGGCTTCAAATTGGGACACCATTGATTTAACCATTGATATTACGTTCTGGGTGACCGGGTTTGTGTTTGTGGCAGTCAATGCCTTTATGGCCTACGCGGTGATCAAGTATCGATACGATAAGAATCGCCGCTCAGACTATGAACCCGAAAATACAAAATTGGAACTGTGGCTGACGGGTGTGACGGCAGTTGGTGTTGCGGCCATGCTGGCGCCCGGCCTTCTGGTTTGGGCTGAGTTCGTGACGGTGCCTGAAGATGCGCACGAGGTTGAAGTCATTGGACAACAATGGCACTGGAGCTTTCGCTATCCTGGCAAGGATGGCAAATTCGGCGCTGTCGAATCCCGCTATGTCAGCGATGAAAACCCGTTCGGTATGGAGCGCGATGACCCGTACGGACAGGATGACATTCTGATCAGCAGTCCGACCATGCACGTGCCTATTGGCAAGCCGGTCAAAACAAATCTCCGCTCTAAGGATGTGTTGCACGACTTTGCCGTTGCCCAGTTTCGGGTCAAGATGGACATGGTCCCTGGCCTGGTTTCCTACCTCTGGTTTACCCCGACAAAACTAGGTGAATACGAGATCCTTTGTGAAGAACTTTGTGGAGTTGGTCACCATACGATGCGAGGTATGGTCGTCGTTGATACCCAGGCGGACTTTGATGCCTGGCTAGACTCACAACCAACTTACGCGGAATTGCTTGCCAAGCCCAAAGGCAATGCTCAGATTGGCCAGGCGCAATATGCAGTATGCGCCGCCTGTCATGGAGCAAACGGCGAAGGAAATCGTCAACTCAATTCGCCCAGACTGGCGGGTTCTGAAGGCTGGTATATGCGTCGTCAAATTGAATACTACAAGTCGGGAGTAAGAGGGGCACATCCTGATGATGTGTACGGCATGCAAATGGCGCCCATGGCTGCAACGCTCACAGATGACACGGCGATCTCGAATGTTATTGCCTATATTGAAACGCTGCCGGATGTGCCTGCGCCGAAGACTGTGGTGGGTGATGTTGTCAAGGGAGAGGATATATACACCACATGTGGTGCCTGTCATGGTTGGGATGGGGAAGGTCGCAAAGCCCTAAATGCGCCGCGCCAGGCGGGTATGGATGACTGGTATCTCGTTAGACAGCTCAAGAATTTCAGAAGCGGGGTGCGCGGAGCGCATCCCGGTGATAAATATGGCATGCAAATGTCAATGATGGCGGCTATTTTGCAGTCTGATGATCGCGTCAATGATGTTGTCGCGTACATCAACACATTAGCCGGACCCGAAACGCAGCAACAAATCGCTGCAAGGGAGTAAGTATAGATGTCTGATATCGCTCATGATGCAAATGATTATGTCCCACCTGTCGAAGTTGAGGAGGAGGAGCTCTATCATCCTAAAACGTGGTTTGGTACCTATGTCTTCAGCCAGGACGCAAAAACCATTGCGGTGCAGTACAGCATTACTGCAATCGCGATTGGCCTGGTGGCGCTCGGGCTCTCGCTTCTCATGCGTTTGCAGCTGGGCTTTCCGCATGAATTTAATTTTATAGATCCAAGTAATTACCTGCAGTTTGTCACCATGCACGGCATGATTATGGTGATTTACTTGCTGACAGCGTTGTTCCTGGGGGGGTTTGGTAACTATCTGATTCCGCTAATGGTTGGCGCCCGGGATATGGTGTTTCCTTATGTGAACATGATCAGCTTTTGGGTATACCTGGTTGCCGTTTTGATTTTGGTTGCCAGCTTCTTTGTACCTGGTGGTGCCACGGGGGCAGGCTGGACTTTGTATCCCCCTCAAGCCATCAGTGAAGGAACGCCGGGTTCAGGTGCCGGAATCGTGCTCATGCTGATCTCCCTGGCTGTTTTTATAGTTGGGTTCACCATGGGCGGATTGAATTATGTGGTCACGGTACTACAGGCGCGTACCCGGGGTATGTCGCTCATGCGACTGCCTTTGACCGTCTGGGGAATATTCACCGCCACGATCCTTGCATTACTCGCCTTTCCAGCGTTGTTGGTCAGCTGCATCATGATGATTCTGGATAACCTCTTGGGTACCAGTTTCTTCATGCCGGCCATGATTTCGTTGGGTGAACAAACCGCTTACGATGGTGGCAGCCCGGTTCTATTCCAGCATTTATTCTGGTTTTTTGGACATCCTGAGGTATACATCGTCGCACTGCCCGCCTTTGGCATTGTTTCGGAACTGCTCAGTGTCCATGCACGCAAGGCTATCTTTGGCTACCGCATGATGGTTTGGGCCATCGTTGCGATCGGGGCTTTGAGTTTTGTCGTCTGGGCGCACCACATGTATGTGAGCGGTATGAATCCATACTTCGGATTCTTTTTCGCCACGACCACTCTGATCATTGCAGTTCCGACGGCTATCAAGGTCTATAACTGGGTGCTGACACTGTGGCGCGGCAACATCAGGCTCAATGTGCCCATGATGTTCGCCATTGGTTTCATTTTCACTTTCATCAATGGTGGTTTGACCGGTTTATTCTTGGGTAATGTGACGGTGGATCTGCCTCTGTCAGATACCTACTTCGTTGTTGCGCATTTCCATATGGTGATGGCGGTCTCACCCGTGCTGGTGGTATTCGGTGCCATTTACCACTGGTATCCTAAAATCACCGGCCGCATGCTGGATGACACCCTGGGCAAGATACATTTCTGGATGACTTTCCTAGGGACCTACGCGATCTACTATCCAATGCATTATCTTGGGTTTCAGGGCATGCCTCGTCGATATTTCGCCTACGGGGATACCGATTTCATATCGTCCTCGGCGCAAGATTTGAATACAGCCATTACGCTTGCCGCCTTCGTGGTTGCGTTTGCGCAGTTGTTTTTCCTTTACAACCTGTTTATCAGTTATTTCAAAGGACGCGAAGCAGACCCGAACCCCTGGGAGGCGACCACCTTGGAGTGGCAGACTGCGCATACACCGCCACGGCATGGCAACTTCGATGAGTTACCCTCGGTATACAGGTGGGCTTATGATTACAGCGTACCCGGGGCGGCGGACGACTACATCCCGCAGAATGTTCCTCCTGCGGAAGTGAAAATGGCAGACGAGAGTGGTGGAACTTCAAATGAAGAGAAACCTGTGACGTCATGAGTTATACCCTTCTTTTTTTGGCATTGCTTATGGCCATCGTTGTCTGGTGGCTTGTCAAGCAGACGGTGAATCTCAGGCCCTGGGCTGCAAATGTCAGCCCGGAGGCAGTTCGCAGTGAAGGTGTGCGATCTCCGTCGACCTCATATGTCATGCCTTCCAGCAAAGTCGCATTGGGTGTACTTCTTGCCGTGGTCACCTCACTCTTTGCCTTGTTCATCAGCGCCTACTCGATCCGTATGGAGTATGGGGATTGGCGGCCGATGCCGGAACCGACAATTTTGTGGGTGAATACCTTCATTCTGATCCTGGGAAGTGTCTTTCTGCAATATGCATGGAATGCGGCGAAACGGGAAAACATTGAAGCGGTCAAGTTTGGGGTAGCAGGTGGCGCTGCGATTACGGTCGCGTTCATTTGCGGACAACTGATGGCCTGGAGTCAATTAACGTCAGGTGGTTATCTAATCAGTAGCAATCCCGCCAACGGTTTTTTTTACCTACTCACGGCCGTGCACGCTTTGCACATCGTAGGCGGATTGGTGGCGCTTGGCAGAACGATTCGGCGAGTCTGGTACACCGATGATGTGGCGCGTATCCGACTGGGTATGGAATTGTGCGCGGTATATTGGCATTACCTGCTGGCCGTGTGGGTTATTTTATTTGGCTTTATGCTGAATACATGAATAAGCAAAAAAGAACGATGAGGATTCCATAGTATGGCTGAAACGGAACTACCAACCGGACTTAAGGGTCTTACTGCGGACTGGTCTTCTGACCAGCAAGCGTTTAAGAATGTGCCCTGGGGCAAGGCGATGATGTGGATATTCCTGTTGTCGGACACGTTCATTTTCTCTTGTTTCCTGGTCGCCTACATGTCTGGACGAATGTCTACGACAGTCGGTTGGCCCAGTCCGAGTGAGGTGTTTGCGCTCGAGGTGTTTGGGGTCCAGGTGCCGTTGTTACTCATCGCCATCATGACCTTTATCCTCATCACCTCCAGCGGCACCATGGCCATGGCAGTGAAATTTGGTTATGAAAAGAAGAAGGTACCTACTTTCTGGTTGCTTGTTGTTACTGCGGTCATGGGCGCGACGTTTGTTGGCATGCAGGCATTTGAGTGGACAAAGTTAATCGTGGAGGAAGGTGTACGCCCTTGGGGCAATCCAATGGGTGCACCACAATTTGGCGCTGTCTTCTTCATGGTCACCGGTTTCCACGGCACCCACGTAACCTTTGGGGTGATCTTCCTGATCATTACTGCGGTGAAGGTTAGGCGGGGTCGTTTCGATAACGGAGATCCGGGTTTTATGACTGGTCGCAAAGGTCGATATGAGATCGTTGAAACCATGGGATTGTACTGGCACTTCGTCGACCTGGTGTGGGTGTTTATTTTCGCGTTTTTCTACCTATGGTGAGTAGGACTTAGGTGCACGACCAGTTAAAAATGAAATTGCGAGCTAACGGCGCAAGCAAGATAGGTTAAGGGAGCATTATGGCAACAGAAGGTCAACAACACCCCATCAGCATATATTTCTGGATATGGGGGCTGTTATTTGTGCTCAGTACCCTGTCTTATATGGTGGACTATTTGCAGTTTCAGGGTTATCTGCGCTGGTCACTTATACTGCTCTTTATGTTTCTGAAAGCAGGGCTGATTGTGGCGATATTCATGCACATGGTCTGGGAGCGCCTGGCGATTGTATATGCCATCTTGGTGCCGACGCTTGCGATTTTAGTACTGATAGCGCTGATGGCGCTGGAAGGGGACTATATTTTTGACAACAGAGAGACCTTTTTCTCTGACTGGACGAACTTCTTTACACCTACCTCGCCGCACCACTGACGCCTGCAGGCATTATCTGGAGACGGAATTCAACGCGTGGACGGGGCATTAAGCCCCGTTTTTTGTTGCATTAATCACTGACCGTTACAGTATCGGGACCCAAACATTGCACCATCCGGGGCCGGCAACCAGGTAGTTGGGGAAGATTGCGCATGTCCCCCATCCTTCTTCTGTTTCTTTGTATTGTGAACAGTTAGAACAGAACTGTTTAGCCCCTTCAGGTCCTGAGCGCTTGGGAAATCTTTTGGTATCGGTTTTCGATGCATCGTGGACATAACCCAAAGCAGAGGCGGTGGGGTGGGCTAGCGTGATTCTTTCCGCTGCCCATACCTGACCCTCGGAGACGGTGACCAGCGGAATCAAAGCCAAGGCTTGCGCACTTCGGCTGATAAATTTCCGTCGGTTTAACATAGGAGTTTTGTCCATAGTTTGATCCTTGTTGTTTAAATTCACGTTGTTGCGTAAGAAATTCAGTCCGTATCTACACCCGAGCGTCATCAAATCTGGTACAAAATTGCTCGATGGTCACATTTCTGGCGATAGTCACAAAGACCGTTAGTCATCTTAGGAACTTGTCGAACAAAATATATGCCGGGACACCAAATAGAAACCAAAGGACGAACCCGGTCACGATGAATGCGCCGGCGTACTGTGCCAGGCGTTTAATTAAAGAAAGCCGATCTTGACGGACATTCTCCATCGAGGGGTTGCTTTCATCTTTCATTGGGTTTGACCATTCACACTGAAAATTGCTCGCCGGCTGGTAGCCAGACGGAGGCTTTAATACACGATTTGCCAATGTCTCGCAAGACGTCTTGCGATTACCGATTCGACGCGCGGCCGGGAGAACCGTAGACTGTCATTTCTCAAGCTGGCTGCCGGATTAAGATGCCCGCGAAAAGAAAATTGAAGGTCATCGGTATCGTTCTGGGGACATTAGTGCCACTTATGATATTGATCTCATATCTCGTAGGCCGGGGAATTGTGTCCCCACAACAAGGTGGTCTGATGGCCATAGGGCTTATTGGTATGTATGTTGGTTTTGGCATCCTGATCGTCGTTTACCGGCTGATCGGTAGGCTCGACTAGAACCCATGGATGATGCTGTGGTCGATAAGAAGTGCGGCGAATAGCAGGCCCAGATACCAGATCGAGTACCTAAATGTCAGCATCGGAGCGTTCGAATTTCGGTGGCGGAGAAGAACCGCGCTCGAGTAAATAAAGCCCAGCCCCAGCAACATAGCGGCCGTCAGATAAATCCAGGCGGACATGCCGACGAA
>JAYZCO010000079.1:0-6044 GCA_036338285.1 Pseudomonadota bacterium | reverse complement strand
GCACGCTCAAACTGTCCTGCCAGCGACAGCAGCAAACCTTCACCACCCATCGGCGCAACGAACTGGATACCGACGGGCAGGCCTGCATCCGACATACCAAGCGGCAGGCTGATCCCTGGCAATCCGGTGTCGTTAAAGAGTGCCGTAAAACCAATCATCTTGTACAGGCGTTCGACATAGGCCGGCAAGTCTTCTGTCATCATGTCCAATTCGCCCAGACGCGGTGGCAAACAGGCCATTGTCGGCGTCATCAAAAGATCAAAATCCTCAAAGTACCGTGCAAGCGCCAGGCCATGCTTTCGCACCTGATTTTGCGCCCATGCATATTGTGCGCCTGTGTATTCATGACCCGACTGATAATTACCAAAAGTGATTCGTTCAACATCCCCTTCTGCAAGCGGGCGTCCAAGTTGTGCCAGTTTTTCCTCAATGGTCGCCGCTACCTGGCTGATAGCAAGAATGCCATGCGAGTCTTTAAAGGCCTGCGCATCGATCAGTGGTGTCCGTTCATCGATACAATGCCCAAGGTCTATTGCGGTCTGTGCCGCGGTGTCGAGGATCGATTGAATCTCTGCAATCGCATCTCCTCCCGCAAAGGACGTCCTGCAGGTGCCAATTCTCAACGATTCAGGATCACGAGCGGACGTCAGCAAAAAGGAACGCGGCTCGCTCGGGGCAAAGTACGGTGCACCCGGTTCCTCACCACAAGAGACATCGAGTAGTGCCGCACTGTCACGTACAGACCGGGTCACGGCATGGGTTGTGCTCAACCCGCCCCACCCTTCCAGAGCGTCCGGCCCTAAAGGCACTCGCGCGCGGGTTGGTTTCAGGCCAACCAGACCACAGCAACTCGCAGGGATACGGATCGAACCCCCGCCATCGGAAGCATGGGCCATCGGCACCATTCCACTGGCGACAGCCGCCGCGGCCCCGCCACTCGAGCCTCCCGCACTGAATTCGAGATTCAGTGGATTTTTGGTCGGGCCGTGAAGTACCGGCTCAGTCGTCGTCGTTAACCCCAACTCAGGCGTGTTGGTCTTTCCTATGAGTCGCAAACCGGCCTGTCTATAGCGCATGATCAAGCTTGAATCCGCCTTACTCACAGTGCCGGCAAACAACCGGCTGCCTGAACTTATCGGTTCTCCCGCAACGTGCATACCCAAATCCTTGACAAGAAAGGGCACGCCAGTAAACGGCGCCTCACCAGGCCCGGACACACCGCCGTCAAAACGGTGGATGACCGCATTAACCTCAGGATTGGTCTGATCTATTGCCCGCACAGCGGTCTCATAGACCTCATCCGCGCTCACTTGTTTGTTGCGGATCAGTTCCGCCAGTCCCAGCCCGTCGTATCGTGTGTATTCCGCGACCTGCATACGCACCTCCATAGCCGATTAAGGTAACATACCCTTCAGCATCAACAGGTGGAATACACAGGGTACAGGACATGATCAACGTAATTCGCTGGCTGAGTCTCTCCATCGCAATCGTCTTGAGCGCTTGTGGCCAAGTATCGGAAGAAAAACCCACAGAGACCCAGGGTATTAATGACAATACAAACCCTGTGCAGGATCAGACCGCCGCACGCCGGTTTGGAGGGATCTCACTCAACATGCCGGCTGATGTCCTCGTTGCCCATCCAAAATCAAACGCCAGGCGCCAGGCATACTTCGGAGATCTGCACGTCCACACGAACTATTCGTTCGACGCCTTTGCGTTTGGCACGATCGCAACACCGTACGATGCCTATCGCTACGCACAGGGAGCCACCATTCAACATCCGGCCGGATTCGACGTACAGCTCCGTCAGCCGTTGGATTTTTATGCGGTTACCGATCACGCCATGTTTCTCGGTGCGGTCAAGGCGGCGGCCGATCCGACCAGTGCTTTTTCACGCCATGCACACGTTCAGGATCTGCACGATCTCAACATTCCACAAAATCAGAATTTTGAAAGCCTGCCGCAACGAGTTAAAGCATTCAGCACATTCCTGCCAGATACCCTGAATCGTATTGCATCAGGGACTGTCGATGAAAATGAACTCAACCAGATCGCGAAAGACGCCTGGGCCGATATCATCAACGCTGCCGAAACCCACAACAATCCAGGCACCTTTACCACGTTTGTTGCTTACGAATTTACTTCTTCGACCGACGACCGCGGCAACCTGCACCGCAACGTCATATTCCAAGGTGCGGACAAGCTGCCCGCAATGCCTTTCTCAAGATTCCACAGCCAGAATCCTGAGGGTTTATGGGACTGGATGGATGGACTTCGCAACAACGGCATAGAAGCCCTGGCCATCCCACACAATTCAAACGGCTCAAATGGACAGATGTTCAAGATGGTGGATTGGGCGAGTAACCCGGTCGACGACGCCTGGACGCGCAAACGAATACGAAACGAGCCACTCATCGAAATCACCCAGGTAAAAGGCACCTCCGAAACACATCCGCTGTTATCCGATACCGACGAGTGGGCAGATTTCGAAATCATGCCCTACCGAGTCGCCACTACGCTGTACAGTGAACCCAAAGGCTCCTATGCCAGGGAAGCATTGCTCGATGGCCTGACATTGGCCGATTTCGGAATCGCCAACCCCTACCAGTTCGGATTCGTCGGCGCTTCGGACACGCATACGGCAGCCGCATCCCTGGATGAATCCAACTTCTTTTCCAAGGTAGGCTTACTAGATGCAGATGGCGGTCGACGAGGTTCGGTCCCCGTCTCAGAAGGGGACGCCGAGGTGATTCGTTCGGCAGGGCGCGTCAACATAAAACAGTTCGACGGCTCCCCCTATGCAACCGGCGCCTACGAAACCTGGAGCGCGTCGGGCCTGACGGGCGTCTGGGCTGAAGAAAACTCAAGAACATCGATCTATCAGGCTTTCCGACGCAAAGAAACCTTTGCCACATCGGGGCCAAGAATCAAGCTCCGTCTGTTCGCCGGTTTCAGCTACGAAGCGGACATCTTAGAACAAGAAGACGGCGTTGAGACGGCATACGCACAGGGGGTTGCCATGGGTTCAGAGTTGCATCCCAGTGCCACCATCCCTGACAGGGCGCCACGACTCCTGGCAAGTGCTGTAAGGGATGCCAACTCTGCAGCCTTGCAACGCCTGCAAATCATCAAAGGCTGGACCGTCAATGGCAAACATCACGAACGTGTGTACGACATTGCCTGCTCGGACGGAGGAAAGGTGGACCCCGCCACACATCGATGCCCGGATAATGGTGCAAAAGTTAACCTCACCGATTGTTCTATAAGCAAAGATGTTGGTGCGGCAACACTGAGCGCTGCCTGGCAAGACCCGGACTTCGACCCCGCAAACAGGGCTTTTTACTATGCACGAGTCCTGGAAAACCCGACCTGCAGATGGTCCACCTGGGATGCCGTTCGCGCAGGCGTGCAACCTCGCTCCGATCTCCACAAAACCCTGCAGGAAAGAGCCTGGACCTCACCCATCTGGTTCGTGCCAGCAGGATAGACACACACATTACGCCATCAGGCCACCGTTTCAGCCCACCTCGGCCTTGATGCGCCTGTGGCATTCCGCCAATACATCAAGCATCGCATCGACACTGCGCGCACCTGCCTGGAAAATCGCCGTCGCGTTTAAGGCACCGCATTCAATACCCCAAGCATTTACTTCCGCAGCCCGTTCAACCACTCGATCAATATCGGCATAAAACCCTTTGTCTGACTCATTGCTCGGCGGCAGGGTCAACATCATCTGAGTGCCCAGCGTCGCGGGATCACGACCAAATTCCGACATCCTGTGTTTGATTGTACGCAACGCCCTGGCTACAAAGTCCGCATCGTCCAGTGCCGGTGCCAGCCACCCATCAGCGTACCGTGCAACGCGCTCCAGAGCGCGCGAAGCGCTGCCGCCAATCCAGACGGGGAGACCTCCAGCCTGAGGAGATTTGGGCTCCATCGCCATTGCATCAGCGGTATAGAATGTGCCTTGGTGTTCAATCGTCGCATCAGCCCAATAACTTCGGATTAATTCAATCGCCTCATCCGTGCGATCACCTCTATCTGTATAAGCTTCTGACAAGGCTTCAAATTCCGAGGGTTGCCAGCCGACCCCCAGGCCCAGACGGGCTCGACCGTTAGACAGCGTATCAAGGGTTTGAAATTGTTTAGCAACGAGCACCGGCTGGCGCTGAGGTAGCACCAGCACCTCCGTACCCAAGCCGATACGGTCGGTCACGGCGGCAAAATGTGACAATGCCATGAGGGCCTCCAGTATCGGCATCTGCGCCGGATACCGGGTACGCCTGCCCTCTCTCGGATAGCCCATGACCACATGATCAAAGACCTCAAGCTGATCAAAGCCTATGTCTTCAATGGCGCTCGCCATGCGCCGCACGGCATCCCCACCTTCGCGATAGGCCACGCTTGGAAACTCAACAGCAAGCTTCATAGGTTCTCCCCTGGTCTCTCTTAATTGATTATATATCTCAACACCAGGCCAAATGCGATCAGCCAGGCGGCGCAAGGACACGTAACCCTCTACGGCCCCTTGTCTTCGTTTTATTCGTCGCTACAATCTTCGTGGTCGCCCACTCAACCAAACTTTATTCGTGGCCACAGAATCGATGACCATGTACCCGGCCAATTCAACACCTACCCCGCAAGCTATATCGCGTAGAGATTTTCAACATTTGCACGCGTTACTTTGTGCTTCAATTCCGGTGTGAACTCGGCAAACAACTCATCCAGCACATCATTGGAGCAGGGCCATGTCGAGTCAGTGTGCGGATAATCCGATCCCCACATCAGATTATCTTCACCAATCAAACTTCTGGTTAGAAGCGCGGGCTGGTCATCTTCTAGCGTGGCATAAAACTGCCGGTGCCAGATATCTCGTGGGTCTTCTCCTTGATAGGGTTCCGTCGTCTCCCGTATTTCACGCTGTAAACCCTGATCGACCCGGTCTAGCCAGTGCGCTATCCAACCTGCATTGAACTCCGCGACAACAAGTTTCAATCCCGGGTGTCGTGCACAGACTCCCCGGCACATGAACTCGACGATCGTAGGCTGCACCGTACCTGCAGAGGCTGCATATCCGGCTATGGGATCACGTCGGACTCGCGGTCCGCGCAATGCTTTGGGCACATAGGCATTGCAGCCCACATGCATGGACAAGGGAAATTTCGCCTCTTCCGCCAGCGCCCAAACTGGCTCATATACAGCCTCAAAATAAGGATGTTCTGCAGGCGATGTGCACGGGATACAACCGCCTCTAAACCCCAACTTGATGACCCTTTCGAGTTCCGAGACAGCTGCCACGGGGTCCTGTACCGGTATAGCAGCAAGCCCAAACAACCTCTGGTTAGATGCTGAACAATAATTATGTAACCAGTCATTGTAATTTTTCTGCAAAGCGACAAGCAGTTCGACGTTGGGAAAGTTAAACATCGCAAAGTACCCGGGATACAAAAACTCAGCCGCCAAACCATCCGCGTCCTGGTCCTCGAAACGTCTGCTTCCATCGACGAGACCCGGACGCATGCCGGCATAGCCTTGCTCGAACAGAGCCACCAATTCCGGATCCGCCATGTTCGCAACATTCGGTTTATGACCTGGTTTACGACCTAGCGGCTCGTTTCGGTTCAGACGCGTCGCAGCCATTCCCATTCTTGCGACATTGACCCCCTGCATACCACGCTCGGGGACAACGATACAATCAGCCTCGCCATCGATTGCCATGACTCTGGGTGCCTGATCACCAAATCGGTCAGCCAGCCCGGCAAAAACATCTCTCCCCTCGACAACATGTGAGTCCGCTGATATCGGTTTCATGCTCGCTCCTCCATTCCACTTGGCTTGATCGACAACACCTTTAAGATCATCTTACCCGACACGCCCAGGTAACTCATTTACTGATCACATGACGCATCATCAGGCTTGACCTTATAATGACAACCAATGCTTCGACGACGTAAAGCTATACGGGAGGAAACCATGGCAATAACCGGATACGATCACCTGGTAGTTCGTGTTAAAGACCTCGACCAGGGCATCGCTACCTATCG
>JAYZCO010000078.1:0-19779 GCA_036338285.1 Pseudomonadota bacterium | reverse complement strand
GGTGACCGCCCGAAGGTCCGCTGCGCAAGGGGACCGTCAATTCGTCGGTTATGTAGGCCGACTCGGCGTGGGTGGCATAACTCTGTAGGAGGCCGACGATCAGCATCGATAACAGGTACGTCTTTGTCATTGCTATCCTCGCGGATAAGTTTCAGTCAATTTCGGGCCTTGGTATATGCCGGGTCTGTTCTGGCTGTACGTCGCTGTCAGGCTGCTTGATGTGTTCATCGCTTAAAAGACGCTTGGCATAGAGGTAGACGAACATAGCGATCATAAACAGGATATTCAGTCCGAGCAGCCCGACTAATTTAAACGTCACCCAGGTGTCGAGTGAGTAGGTGTAAGCAACCCAGAGATTTGCCGTCCCCGCGAGCGTGAATGCGAGCGCCCATCCGTAGGTGAGTGTGCGCCAGGCATCGTCAGGCAGGTTCAGAACTTTACCAAGCATTTTCTTGATCAAGAATGTGCGCATGAACAGATGCGCACCCACCAGCACCACAGCAAGCAGCCAGTTGACGATAGACGGCTTCCATTTAATGAAGGTTTCATCCTGAAAGACCAATGTCATGCCGCCAAGGATCATGCTTGCCCAGAACGTCAGCTTAAGCTCATTGCCGATGGGTTTTTTTAAGGTCCAGTAGAGTGCGATCTGTACGGTCACTGCGGCCATGAGCACACCGGTGGCAAGGAAAATGTCGCGGGAAACAAAATATACGACCACAAAGGCCAGAATTGCGATGTAATCGATAAATTGGTGCATTGTATTTCGTTGGCGCTAAATTCAGTATGCTGGCGCTCTGTACGTGTTTTCGTCAATCCGGACGCTTCTGAGAAGCGCGCATGATAAGTGATTCACTCACAAAACGGCAGGTTCAATTGGCGCAACTTCTGGAAATTCATCCGACCCATCCGCAAGTTCGGATGATTCGTATGGTGGCCGATGCGATCCATAAGGGCGCGGTGATTGTCTACCCAACGGATACGGCATATGCGCTCGCCTGTCATCTTGGCGACAAAACGGCCTTAGACAGGATCATCGGAATCAGGCAATTGTCCAAACATCATCAGTTCACGATTGCCTGTTGTGATCTGAAGTCTATCGGTGCCTATACTCGCATCGACAATGTCGGTTACAGGCTGATCAAAAGAACGACGCCTGGGCCGTTTACATTCGTTCTGCGAGCAACCCGGAACGTGCCTAAACGGTTGTTGCATACAAAACGAAAAACAATTGCAATGCGCGTACCCGACAACCCGATTGCTTTAGCACTCCTTGCCCAAGTTGGCGAACCGCTTCTCACCACGTCTGTGCGCTTGCCGGGAGAGGACAAGCCGTTGCCTTCAGCCTATAAAATCAACGAACGCCTTGGCAGACAGGTTGATGTCATCATCGATGGCGGTACCGAGTACAGTGATGTCTCGACGGTCGTGGACCTCACTCAAAATGTACCGACAGTGATCCGTCAGGGACTTGGCGATCTCGGGTGAAACACCGATCGTATAAATAAGTGTGCGGCGAGCCCATGTGGACCGTATAATCGCGCCATCTGAACTAGGAAAGGCGCTCTGTTGAGCAGCAAAGAATCGAACCAGAGAGTTCTCTCTGGAATGCGTCCAACTGGACAGCTCCACCTTGGCCATCTTCACGGCGTCCTTAGCAACTGGATAAAACTCCAACACGAATACGAGTGCTTTTTCTTTGTCGCAGACTTTCATGCATTGACAACCGAGTACGAGGATTCTGCGCTCATCGAACAATTCACCCATGAGACTGTCACGGACTGGCTCGCGGCAGGCCTCAATCCCGGTGCTGCGACCATCTTTGTGCAATCTCGGGTACCAGAGCATGCAGAATTGCATCTGCTGCTTTCGATGATTACTCCGCTTAGTTGGCTGGAGCGTGTGCCGAGCTATAAAGATCAGCAGGTCAAGCTCAACGATAAGGATCTGGCAACTTACGGATTCTTGGGCTATCCATTACTGCAAAGCGCTGACATTCTGATGTACAAGGCGGGTTGGGTACCTGTTGGTGCGGATCAGGTCGCCCATGTTGAACTCACCCGTGAAGTCGCGCGTCGTTTTAATCATATCTATGGACGAGAGCCCGGCTTTGAAGAACAAGCGGAAGGCGCGGTCAAAAAGATGGGCAAAAAAGCTGGCAGGCTCTATGCGCAACTGCGTCGCGAATATCTGGAGCGGGGAGATGCGGAATCTCTCGAGCGTGCACGGGCTTTGCTTGAAGAACAGCAGAATCTTTCCATTGGCGATGCCGAACGACTTTTTGGCTACCTCGAGGGCGGGGGGCGTATCATCCTGCCAGAACCGCAGGCATTGTTGACACAGACGGCAAAAATGCCAGGCCTCGATGGTGAGAAGATGTCGAAGTCCTACAATAATTACATCGCCCTGCGCGAAGCGCCGGACGTGGTCGACGAAAAAATCAGGACGATGCAGACAGATCCGGCGCGTGTTCGTTTGTCTGATCCCGGAGAGCCAGATAATTGTCCGGTCTTTGCCCTGCATGTCGTCTATACCGAGGAAGACGTGCGCAACTGGGCTGTAGAAGGCTGCCGTTCTGCAGGCATTGGCTGTGTTGACTGCAAAAAACCACTCATTGAGAAGATCAATATAGAGCAGGCCGTGTACCGGCAACGAGCCGAGCAGTTTGAAGAAGAACCTGATCTGGTACAGGCGATCATTCAGGAGGGGTCAGAGAAAGCGCGTGCAGTTGCCCGTGAAACGTTAGAAGATGTGAAAGAAGCAATCGGCATCAGTTACCGATGAGTTCACCAAGAGATAGTTCCGTACCCATTTGTCGAGTAAGAGGCACCCGCTATGGGAGATGATGATCGGGGTCGAATTGTTGAAGGCCAAGTCGAAAGTCTTGATCAGGCCCGTAGCCAGGATGGTGCGACCATTGCTCTGGTCCGCGGCGAACGGGTTCAGGCATTGCCTACTGACCTTTATATTCCGCCGGAAGCGTTAGATGTATTTCTCGATGCATTTGAGGGTCCACTCGATCTCCTGCTGTATCTCATTCGTCGACAGAATTTAGACATACTCGAAATAAGGGTCTCAGAAATTACCCAGCAATATATGCATTACATCGATCTGATGCAGGCGCTGGAGCTGGATCTAGCGGGTGAGTACCTGGTAATGGCAGCCATGCTTGCCGAGATTAAGTCACGGATGTTGCTGCCGCGACCGGAAGGGTTGGATGAAGAGGAAGGCGATCCGCGTGCAGAGTTGATACGACGCTTGCAGGAATATGAGCAGATCAAGACCGGAGCTGAGGGCATTGCGGAAATGCCACGGGTTGAACGAGACATATATTTAGTTGCGGCTACGAAGCCGGATCTGGTTCGCCAACATGCAGATCCTGAAGTCGACCTTAAAGAAGTTCTGGTGGCAATGTCAGCAGTGCTGAAGAGGGCCGAGATGTTTGCATCACATGAGGTGGAACTCGAGACGTTGTCGGTTCGAGATCGTATGAACGCTGTGCTTGAACACGTCAGATCGAGCACGGAATTTATTTCCTTCTATGATTGTTTCACGCCTGAAGAAGGTCGACAGGGGGTGATCGTGACATTCCTTGCCATTATGGAACTCGTGCGGGAATCGCTCATCGAGTTTGTACAGACGGAGCCGTTTGCCACCCTACACATTCGAACCGCTGCCGCTGTCGCGGAGCAGAGCCCCGTGTTCCTCGCCACCTATGGGGGTGAGATGGTTGATGAGAACCCTGATGATTAAATGGTTGGAAGCACACATCCGTGGATGAAACAAAAATCAGACAGATAGTGGAAGCTGCGTTGCTGGCTTCTGACGGACCGCTTAAAGTTGCTGATCTCGTTAAGCTCTTTGCGCCGGGTGAACTGGAGGCTGAGAATGCCAGCAAGGATGTACGTAATGCCCTTACGTCCATCGAGGTGGACGCGCGTGAACGAGGGATCGAGCTTAAGCGAGTGGGTTCCGGCTATCGGTTCCAGGTACGTCAGGAACTGTCAGAATGGGTTAGCCGATTATGGGACGAAAAACCGCCCCGTTATACCCGGGCGCTGCTGGAGACCTTGGCGCTGATAGCCTACAAGCAGCCTGTTACGCGCGGTGACATCGAGCAGGTGCGGGGTGTGAGTGTGAGCCAGAGCATCATGCGCACGCTGACTGAACGTGAATGGATAAAGATCGTGGGCCAGAAGGAAGCGCCGGGCAAACCTGCACTCTACGGCACGACCAAGGAGTTCCTCGACTACTTCAACCTCAAGAGTCTGAAGGAGTTGCCACCCCTGGCGGACATTCGGGCGCTGATCGAGCCGGTATTGGAGGCGGACCAACCCGCTCAGCTGCAGGCTTCTTCGGCGGATTCTAGGTCGGATGTGACAGAGGCAGACGTTGTTCAATCTGACCTTGAAGCTGAGGCCGGTATCGTCGTCGGGCCGGTAAATACCGGGGCCGAAGTGGTGCAATTACACCAAGACGGTGTCCCAAAGTCGTCCACTTAGCTGATCATGTGCCGATGCCAAGATCGAAAAAACCCAGACCCGAAGCGGGTCCAACGAGTCCCGATGTGGGGGTGCGCTTGCAAAAAGTGTTGTCCCGGGCAGGGCATGGTTCACGCAGAGAGATAGAAAACTGGATACGCGGGGGGCGTGTCAGTGTCAATGGCATCGCAGCCGAACTTGGTCAACGGGTGATGCCTGCTGATCAGATTGAGGTTGACGGTAAGCGTCTTCGGCTCAGCACATCGGCCAATGTCGATATCCTTTTGCTCAACAAGAAAACGGGCACGGTCGCTACGCGCCACGACCCGGAAGATCGGACCACGGTTTACGAGGAATTGCCTGATTTGCGTGCAGGCCGATGGGTCAGCGTGGGTCGGCTCGACATTCAAACATCGGGTCTATTGCTCTTTACCAATGACGGGGAGCTTGCCAACAAACTGATGCATCCTTCAACCGGGCTCGATCGAGAATATGCGGTGCGGGTGAGCGGTAAACTCTCCAATGCGGACCTTGAGTCTTTGCAACAAGGTGTTGACGTCGATGGCGAGCACCTGCGTTTTTCGGATGTACGCTACTACAACGGCAGTGGCAACAACTACTGGTATCACGTTGTGCTGATGGAAGGCAAAAACCGTGAAGTGAGACGGCTCTTTGAAGCAGTGGGCCTGACAGTCAGTCGGCTGAAACGGGTACGCTATGGGCCGGTGATATTGCCTTCGTGGTTACGTACAGGACAGTGGACGCTGTTGCAACAAGAAGACGTACGCAGTCTTTATCGCACGCTTGGTATGCGCTACGAAGCACCGAAGCGGGGATCCAATACCCGGCACAAACCGCATCGTGGGACGAGCATTGCCAAGACCAGCTGTCTGCTGCCTTATCCAAAGATCAAAACATAGCATCGAAGCGGGCAAATCAGCCCGCATGCGCCTGGGTCCGATTGCACACTTTACGTGGTGATATGGGCAGCAATGAACGATAAGTTTTATGATTTTCTCGATTGGGATACAGTCGGGTAATGTGCAACATAAGGGGGGTGAAGCATGGCTTTTGATTATCCTGATACGATACGTCCCGATATTGGCGAGGCGCATCGGGCTTATTGGAACAAATTGAAGTCCCCTGGCAACTGGTGGCGTCCAGCACAGAGAATTGCAATCGCCGCAGCGAGTCGTGAAGCCATAGATTGTGATTTGTGTCGGCAGCGAAGGGCGGCGTTGTCGCCTGAATCGGTTCAAGGTGAGCATCATAACCAACAGGACTTGTCTGCGACAGCGGTTGACGTGGTGCACAGAATTGTCACGGATCAGACCAGAATCAGTGCCGCCTATATAGAGGCAAACGAATCGGATGGGCTCAGCAAGCCTGCCTATGTCGAACTGGTTGGCGTTGTGGTGGCGGTGTTAAGTATCGATGAATTTCATCGCGCCATGGGATTGTCGTTAGAAAGCTTGCCTGCGCCTGGCCCTGGTGAACCAGATGGCTACTTGCCCGGTCAGGCAGTATCGGGCACGGGTTTCATCCCGATGATTCCTGCCGATGGCGCGAGCGGAAAGGAGGTGGATCTTTGGCCGGCTGATCGGACAGCAAATGTTTTGCGTGCCTTGTCCCTAGTACCCGATGCTGTAAGAAGCTGGCTCGCGCTCAGTGATGCCCAATACCTGTCGATGCAAGGGATGGGCAACTTCGATCAACCCGAAGGTCGATGTCTCAACAGGATGCAAATCGAGCTCATCGCAGGGCGCGTCTCTGCCATGAACGAGTGTTTTTACTGAACGAGCGCGCACGCGAATATGCTCCGTGTGAGCGCACAGACAACCCAAACTGAGATTGATCTGGCCGGTGTAACGGGTAGCGCGACGGCAGCCGATCAGGGAATTGAACACGGTGCATTGCTCTTAGGCTTTGCCGAAGCTGTTGCACAGCGAGACAGTGGCGCGATTGAGCGCACGCGGGAGGCTTTGCGTATGGCCGCTGGGGAGGCCGTGGTCGTGGATGCGGCTGGGGTTGCGGCGAATTTTCAACGTATGGTGCGAATCGCTGACTCTGCGGGGATTCCGGTTGATGATATGCACAACGAGTTCGGCAAAGCTGTTCGAGCGGAGTTGGGCCTTGAGTACTTTCGCAGTGCGCAGAACAGTTTGCCCTCGGCGTAAGAAATAAGGCCCGGCTCTAGACCAATCGATCCCTTTGGCGGCGTGGCGGCCATAGAATAGTGTAAAGCTTGCTGACAAATCGCAAATTTACAATCGCTTACACCGTGTTCGAGGTTCCAAAGGTATTATCCGCGCCTATGTACGAGGACTATTTCGAACTCAGCGCGAATCCGTTCAGGCTCACGCCGGACGCTGCTTTTTACTACCCGAGCAGCGAGCACCAGCGTGGGCTGTCGTTCCTTCATTACGGGGTTGAACAGGGCGACGGATTCATCGTCATTACCGGCGATGTCGGAGCCGGTAAGACCACCTTGGTACAAATGCTCTTGCAGGAACTTGAGGACGACACTCTGATCGTGGGCAATATTGTAAGCACTCAACTTAAGGACGGTGACGTACTAGAGTTGGTGGCTGCCGAGCTCGGTTTTCGAGTGCGAGAAAACCCCAACCAAGCCGCTCTGCTGCATGGCTTGCAAACTGCCTTCACACAGCATGGAAAAAAGGGCAGGAGGGTACTGCTGATTGTCGACGAGGCACAGAATCTTACGCCGCGTTCGCTTGAGGCATTGCGTATGTTGTCTAACTTTCAATTAGAGGGGCAGGCGCTTGTACAGGTGTTTCTCATCGGCCAACCGGAATTTCGTGAAATGCTGCTGGCGAAAGATCTCGAACAATTGCGTCAGCGCGTTATCGCAAGCTATCACCTTAAGCCGCTGACCCTTGACGAGACGTGCCTGTATATAAAGCACCGTCTGAAACACGTCGGATGGGATAGGCAGCCGGCTTTTAGACCGGATGCCTACGACGTTATCTTTGACGCCACCGATGGCGTACCCAGGCGTATCAACACGCTATGCGATCGGCTCTTGCTGTTCACTTTCCTTGAGGAAAACGATCAAATTACTGCCGAGGAGGCCACGCTGGTCGCTGAGGAGATCGAGGCTGAGTTCCAGGCCGGTCGCCCGATTCGAACGCCCAGACATCTGCCTGAACGAACAGATGCTGAGCAAACTGCCGCCCAGCAATCACCCCAACTTGCTCTGCCGCTGGACGAGCCGGGGGATCTGCAACTGCGCCTTGAGACGCTCGAGCAGGCAATGGACAATTTAGAGACAGACTTTACATCGGCGATTGACGAGCTGAAGGAAGGACAGTCGGTCATCCGTTTGCTGCTAGAGAACAAGGTAGCGCCGACACGCAAGCCCAAACCGCGTGTTAAGAAGCGCCGGCGAACTTAAGTGCTCGATATAAGGTGAGTGTCTTAAGGGATGGTCGCGGTCTGATTCGAAGCCTGGATTTGTCCCGGTCAAAGGCCTCATGCTGTGTGATGAAATCAATTGGTGAGCGCAAGCATTTAAGGCTAAAGGCCCGTCTGATACTGTTAATATAGGGTGGATTGAGCGTCTCGTCACAGTTTGACTGTCAGACTGGTGACAACCTTTGTCAGCGACACCTTGACGTATGTGCTTAAGCGGGCCTAAGATCGCAAACTCAAACCCCTAGAGATGGCCACACATGCGTTTGTCCAAACTCCTCATGCCCTTTGTGCTGTTATTCTTCCTCGCACCGGCCTTAAGCCAGGCGGATCAGACCACCGACGATATCGTTGCTTTCGTCACGGCGCAGGCGAACGGTGGCAAGACAGCCACTGAAATCGCGGATCTGCTGCTGGATGAAGATGCGACCCAGACACTGCGAGACAGCATAGCCGAGCTCATTGAGCAAATGCTCGTTGAGCCCGCGAATGCGGATAGCCTTGCCGGTGTAATTGTCAGTCAGGCTGCTGCATCGGAATTGTCGTGGTCTGCAGCTGAGACGGTTTTTGTCGCTGCTGACAGCCAGGACGATCGAGCGGGTAATGCCCAGGCTCAACAGCCAACGCTCGCCCGGTCTTCGCGGAGACAGTTTCGGCCGCCCAGGCCCCCTTCTGGTCATACGGATCCGAGTCCATTTGACTGATAGCGCGTGCCAGCGAGACGCAGTGCACTGGCTTAGACTGGTTTTTTGGGACTCTGGTGGCGTAGCAGACACCTGATTTTTCGTGTCGCCCATCCTTTCTGCGATCACTAAGCAACCGTTCAGCGGCGACCGCCCAGTATTCGGCGCACTGCTGGTGCTCTTGGTATGCGCGCCCTTACCCTTTGCTCTGGCCAGGGACTGGGGTGAAGCCCTACTCGCCAGTGTGGCTCTGACCCTGCTCACCAGTTGGTGTCTGTTGGCACTTTTTGGCCGGGCGCAACTCTCCAGGCGTCGATTCCGCCAGGTTCGCTGGCCGCTGGCCGCGCTGTTGGTCGTGCAATGCTGGGCGGTCGCACAAGCGATCCCCTGGCCTGTGCACTGGATCAGTGCCATTGACCCGGACCTGGTGCGGTTGCGTCCGGATGTTCTTACTGCCACTCTATCTCTTGATGCTTACCACACAGTCCGTCGGGCGCTGCTGGGGTTCGGGTTGACGGCGCTTTTTTTTATTTCGTTTGCTACCGTTGACACGCCGCGCCGCGGGCAATGGGTGCTTGGGGCGCTGGTGCTCAGCGGCACTCTGCAGGCTGCCTATGGCGCGTTTATGGTCTTAAGCGGACTGGAATTGGGTTTTTTTGTGGAAAAATATAGCGGTATAGGTACGGCCACTGGCACATTTGTGAACCGAAATCATTTGGCGGGTTATCTGAACCTCTGCTTAGGGGCGGGCATCGGCTTGTTGTTTGCACAGCTGCGCGCTCGTGTCGAACCGGCAGATTGGAAGGCACGCTTACAGAGTGGGCTGGAGTTGTTGTTAAGCCCCAAAATAAGGCTGCGCTTGTATTTGGCGATCATGGTCGTGGCGCTGGTATTGACCCGGTCGCGGATGGGTAATCTGGCGTTTTTTACAGCGCTTATTCTGACCGGCATGGCCGCCATGGCATCGCAGGAACGCCTGCACGGTCGGGCCGCGCTGTTTTTCGCCAGCTTACTGATCATCGACCTGCTCATTCTCGGCCAGTGGTTTGGCCTTGATGCGTTGGTTGCACGCCTGGAACAGGCGGCACCAACCTACGAAGGCCGTATAGCCTACACCCCGGCGCTGGTTGAATACATTCGCACGTTTTTCTGGACCGGTTCCGGGGCGGGTTCATTCTATGGTGTGTTTGAGCAGTTTTTTGACGCGGGCGTGGCCAATGCCCCTACTCATGCCCACAATGACTATGCTCAGTTTGCCGCCGAGTACGGCCTGCCAACCACCGCTGTATTGGGCTTGTGGGTGCTGGCGACAGGCTGGAAGGCAAACCAGCTCCTGCGTCGGTCGACTCCGGTGTATCGAGGGGTGGGTTTTGCCGGACTGATGATGGTCATCTGGTTGCTGATCCATTCCATGGTCGACTTCAACCTCCAGATCGCGGCCAATGCGGGGACTGTGATGGCGTTGGCTGGTGTTGTCTGGGCGTGCAGCAGCGCACGACTAAGAGAACATTAACTTAATGTACGACTTACACTGTCATGTCCTGCCGGGAATCGACGATGGCGCTCGCTCGCTGGAGGAGGCCATTGCCATGGTCGCCATGTCCGTGGATGACGGAGTCAAAGGCCTGGTGGTCACGCCCCACGTCCATCCCGGTCGGTGGGACAATACCTTCACGATCATCAAAGATACCTTACGGCAGTTGCGCGACGGCCTCGATCAAGCCGAGTTGTCAATGGAGGTCCTATGCGCCGGTGAGGTGCGCTTAACGGACGATATACTGACGATGGTGGCCGGCAGTGAGATGCCGTATTACGGCGAAGTGGACGGTTACCGAATTCTATTGCTGGAGTTTCCGCACGGCCACATCATACCGGGCTCTGAAAACCTGGTGGACTGGCTTCTGTCCCAGCATATCCGTCCCATGATCGCCCATCCAGAACGCAATAAAGCCGTCAATCGTGACCCGGAAGCGATTTTGCCTTTCGTTGAAAAGGGCTGTTGGCTGCAGCTGACAGCCAACTCAGTCACTGGGGATTTCGGTGCCCCGGCGGCACGCACCAGCAGCTGGCTGCTGGATCGTGACTTAGCCACGGTGGTGGCCAGTGATGCCCACAACACGCGCTATCGAACGCCGCGTCTGTCGGGCGCGTATGAGACTGTGGTAAAGGAATATGGCGCCACGCGTGCTGATGCGCTATTTATTGCGCGCCCTGCCAAGCTATTTGAGGCGGCGCGAGTTCTATCCCTTTGAATTGAGCCGAAGCAAAGGGACTAACACACATAAAAACTATTTACATACTTATAGGTTCCGGGTGTTGTGGCGGGTGGCCTTCAGCAGTATGATGCGCCGGGTCAGGGTTTCTCTCTGTATTAGCTGCTGGACCTCACCTGATTTTGGTGGCGTTTTTCGGCAAGTAAACTGACGCAGATTCCAAGAGAAAAGACAAATAGCAATAGGGATAAAGGATTTCGTGAAAGACCTCACTAACCGATTGGCGATCTTGGTAGGTGTTGGGGCTCTCGGCGCAACAATAAGCCCGACAATTTTTGCGGCAGACGAAGGGGGTGCGACCATTGATGCCGGCCCGTTGAAGGTACAGCCGACCCTGGATACGGAACTGGGTTATATCGACAACCTGTTCCGTTCACCTGACGACGAAGAAAATTCCCTGCGCCTGACCCTGACTCCGGCCTTGCGCGCCTTTATAGACAACGGTGCCAGCCGCTACGAAGCGTTTGTCGAAGTCAGGGAACAGATCTACTATTCTTCGAGCAACGATGACGCTACAGATGTCGAATTTGGCGTTGATGTGCACCATGCTTTCAGCAACACTCACGCCTTAGACCTGTTCGGTGGCATCGATCAAACCCACGAGGAGCGGGGTAGCGGTCTCAGCCAGGGTGGTAGCGGCCTGGTGATCGGCGAGAGCGGCATCGACGCGCCCATTAAATACGATGAAACCCAGATCGGTGCGCGTTACACCCTGGGCAATAATCAAACCCTCGGTCGGCTCGAGCTTGAGATGTCGAACATTGAAACAGAGTATAAGAATTTTCGCGATGTCACTGCCTTTTACGACTATGACGAGCGTGAGGGCAAGGCCGCGCTTTACTATAACTTAAGCGGCAAATCTGCCCTGCTGTTAGAAGGCCGCTGGGAAGACACCGACTACGCCCGAGACCGCTTGTCAGTCGCCTCTAAAGATTCAGAAGAAAACACTGGCCTGGTGGGCATCACCTGGCAGGCCACGGCCAAGACGACAGGGTATGTGAAAATCGGCTTCTTCGATCGGAAATTCGACGACTCGGCACGTGACGATGCCGATGGCTTTCGTTGGGATGTGTCTGTGACCTGGGCACCGCGCACTTATTCTACATTGACTTTCAGCACCGCTCAGGAATCTGAAGAAAGCAATGGTTTCGACATCGGCGACTATATTGAACGTGAACGCTATGGCCTGGCCTGGTTGCACCAGTTAGGTAACCGGACTCAGCTTTCTGTATCGTTTGATTTAAGTAACGATGAGTATGCCAATGGTGCGGGTCGAGAAGATGATCGCACGATCTTTCAAGCGAGTCTGGAAAGACAAGTGTCGCGTTGGGCAAAGGCAGTTTTGGGTTACCGTTTCGAAGAGATCGACTCGGACAACGAGCTGATGGACTACGAGAGGAATGAGGTCTTTTTGGGTCTGCAGATGACTTTGTAGACCGGTTTCACGGTCACGTGCAATGCAGGCTGGGCGACGACACCGCGAAGTCGAGAGACACACAACCCGGGTACGTTTTGTGCTCGCTTTCGTCGCGTTATTAAGTGCTGGCATGGCCACTTTGGGTGTGCAACTGATCGCGCATGATGTTGAGTTGGAGCGCGCTCGAACAGAACTCATATTCTGGCAAGATGCAGCATACTCGCCTTCAACCGCGGCCATTACCGCACTAGACCACCAGCTCTCATCCCTTGTCGATGCGTGGCGTGTGCATCCTGATACCTGGGTTTTACTGGCTAACCGGGCCAGCTGGCAACGGTTCTGGGCACTGGAATCAGGGGCCCTCAGCGAGGCAGAGGGTTCAGCGGGCGAAGCCGTGAGATTGCAGCAGATGGCGCTTAACGCCCGCCCGACACATACACCGACCCAACAAACGCTCAAGCGGTACGAAGCCGATCTCAGGGCGCTGGACGAAACTTCGCTTGTTCCGTCATACGTCGATCAGCTGTTTCGCACGGACGATGACGAAGATTCGGCACTGGAAGGTTTGCCGGCACCGGCGATAAAGGCGCTTCGGGATAATGAGGGATGATGAAATGCTAACGGATGGACCATGGCCGAGGCGACACCGACGTTGATGCCGCTTGTTCTGAGCGCTGGGAAAGCCCAGATGGGTTCAGTCGAATAACAAAACCAATACAATATATGGGACGGCATTTCTGCCGGAAACGCAGTAGAATCATGGGTCTTATCAACACATCGAACAGGAGCGTCTGAATAGTGGGGTGTTTAAATTTAATTCGAGTCAACGGGCCAGGTCGTGCGCGCGCGCGGCGATTGAGTCTGCTTTTGCTCGCGTTACCCTGGAGTATTGCCTGGGGGGGTGATACACCGCTTGAATATGCCCTCAACGCAGGCGACACCATTCGCATCTATGTGTACGGTGAACCGGAGCTGACTTTCGATGAGGTACTCATCGGCCAGAACGGCCGCATCGCCTATCCGTTTCTCGGCACCCTCACTGTCGCCGGTGGAACCGTCAATGGGTTACAGAAGGCGCTGATCAATGGCTTAAAACCAGACTATCTGATCGATCCCCGGGTCAGCGTCGACATCGTGAAATACCGACAATTTTATGTGAACGGCGAGGTCAAAAACCCGGGGGGCATTGATTTTCAACCCGGTCTGACGCTGCTGAAAGCCATCTCTTTGGCCGGTGGGTTTACCGAGCGTGCAAACAAAAAAAACATCACCGTGGTTTCGGACAGTGGCACCTTAGGCGAGGACCGGCGCATCAAAGAGCACTATATCGTGCAGCCGGGTGATATCTTCACTGTCAACGACGCTTTCTTTTAACGTTACCGCCCTAACCACTCGAGCCAGATTGTATGAATTCTCAACAACCCCCTAACGCAAGTACTGTGCAGGCCTTTGAAGAGATGCGCGATGACGATTTCCTGGACATCGCAAGTCTCTGGCGTGCGGTATTGCGTTATCGCTGGGGTGTGCTGGGTGTCGCATTCAGTTCGGTTCTGGCCACGGCCCTGGTGGTCTACGCGATGCAGCCTGTCTATCAAAGTACTGCGTCTTTGAAACTGGAAACAGCAAATGCCAACGTCGTGGGTATTGAAGAGGTCTATGATCTGACCCAGGCGGGTATGTGGCGGTACGAGTATGTGACCACGCAAATGGAAATCTTAAAAAGCCGCAAAGTCGCCGAACGGGTAGTGCGTAACCTCCGCCTGCACGAACACCCGGTCTATACACCGGAAGAAGCCTCTTCCTGGTGGCCCTCGTTTGACCTCAAGAGCTTGCTGCCCGCCGGTATGCAAACTCCACCCAAAACACTCGCACCCGACGAAGTCGAAGCCGCACGTATTGCCGCAGTAACCGGAGCGGTTATGGGCGGTACCACCGCGGCCGAGGTCCGCAGCAGTACATTGGCTTATGTGACGTTCGAGTCCACCAGCCCAGCACTTGCCGCCGAGGTCGCCAATGCGCTTGTTGATGAGTTCATTGCGCAGGACCTGGAAAATCGCCTGAGTGGCACCGTTCAGGCCACTGGCTGGCTGGAAGAGCGGCTGAGTGTGCTGCGTCGTGAACTTGAGATCAGTGAACAGGCATTGCAGGACTTTCGTGTACGCGAAGGACTGGTCGACATCGAAGGCAAAACCAGTCTGGGCAGCAATGAGTTGCAGGTGCTGAATACGCGGCTGGAAGAGGCACGCCGGGCGCGCATAGCTGCGCAAAATATCCGCGATGAAGTCCAGACCATGGGTGGTGTAGAGGGCGCAAGCGTTGATGCCCTCATGAGCATCCCCTCAGTGCTAAACCATCCCCTGGTGCGGGACGTCAAGCTGGAACAAAATGAGGCGAGAAGAACTCTGGCCGAACTTGCCAAACAGTATGGCCAAAAGCACCCTAAAATTATCGCTGCGACCCAGCGTTTGTTATCTGCTGATAAGAACCTGATCACAGAAGTACGCAAGGTGGTGTCGGGCATCGAACGGGAGTATGACTTTGCTGTGCGCAGTGAAGCTCAGCTGCAGCAGGACTGGGAGGCTCGTCGCCTGGAAGTGCAGGATTTCAATCGCAAAGAATTTGAACTGAAAGGACTGCAACGCGATGTGAACACGAATCGCGAATTGCTGGACGTTTTCTTCACCCGATTGAAAGGTGTGAACGAAACCGGTGGCTTTGAAAAACCCCATGCCCGCATGGTGGATCGGGCGATGGTGCCCGCAGGGCCTGTCAAGCCTAATAAGCCCTTTTCATTGGCCCTGGCACTGGTGCTGGGTACGCTCGCAGGCTGTGTCATTGCCATTTTACTGGCTCGCCTGGACAACGCCATTCGAAATCCGGACGATGTTGCCGGGCAATTGGGCGCACCCCTTTTAGGCACAATACCGATGTTAGATGCCACGGCCGATGAGGACATAGACACGATCGCAATTCAATCCTGGGAGAAAACCGGGTCGTCCTTCAGTGAGGCGATGCGTACCATACGCACGGGTGTTGTACTGAGTAACCTCGACCAGCCGGCACAGATCATCGTGGTCACATCCAGCGTGCCTGGTGAAGGCAAGAGCACCTGTGCGACGCACCTGGCAGAGGCCTTCGGGCAGATGGAACGCACGGTGCTGGTGGGCACTGATTTGCGTCGCCCAAGTCTTGCACGCCGGCTTAATCTGGATACCAATATTCCTGGCCTTTCGCATTTTGTGGCAGGCAACGCGCCGCTGGATGAGTGTGTGACGGAGCTTGATGCGCATAGTTTTTCGGTCATCCCCTCGGGAGTCGTTCCGCCCAATCCACTGGAAATGATCAGCTCGGTTAAGTTTGTTGAAGCCTTAAAAACCTTGAGAGAACGCTTCGATCGCATCATCCTCGACTCGGCACCGGTCTCCCTGGTCAGCGACGGGCTGGTGCTTGCCTCGTATGCTGACTCAGTGATATTCGTCGTTAAGGCGGACAGTACATCCGTCACCTTGGCCCAGCGAAACTTAAACAACATAGTGGCATCCAATGAGCCTCTGACCGGGGTGGTGCTCAACATGTTTGACCCCGCTGCTGCTTCGCGCTACTACTACGGCCGAGGGGGCTATCGCTATGGCTACGGTCGCTATGGCTACGGTCGCTATGGCTACAGTGGCTACCAATATTCCAATTACTCCAGCAGCAGCTCCGGCGACTATTCGTCCCATGAACCAGAATCCACAGGGTCATCGTCCTGACTACACTTCGTTTTCTGGGGGCGTTGATTGCTGTTGCGACTTGTTGTTTGTCACTTAGGGTGCTGGCCGCAGCGATTACATCTGATCCCGATCTGTATCTGGAGCGTGCTTACCAGGCAATGCTGGATGGTGAGGCGGCTGTGGCACTGTCCTTGTGGCAGCAGGCGGCCGAGCGAGGAAGTGTTACGGCGATGCTGAATCTCGGACAGGTCTACCGGTTGGGGCAGGGCGTTGATCAGGACGATGAGACGGCTGTGGGCTGGTATGTGCGCGCGGCACAGCAAGGCTCGCAAGTCGCGCAATACAATCTGTTGTTGATGGCGCGAGAGGGGCGGGCTCAAGATACTGATTTGCGTGCCGCCTATGCGCAATCGACCGCATCGGGAAGCTCAATTGCACTGGCAGCGACATCGCCGAACCGATCAGTGCCTGAGGCAAGCCCGGCGACGCCACCTGTGGCAACTGAGACTGTGAAAGAAGATCCCTCGGCTCACTGGCTGGTGAGTCTAAAGGACGATGCTTTGCTCTTGCAGATGATGGCCATGTACGAAAAAGGACCCATCGAGGCGCTGGTGGCGGCAGAGCTCAATGAAGGTGAGGCGACCTATTCCCGAATCGTGCAAGTCATGCGTCAAAACGAACACCTTTATGTGCTTGTGGCCGGGCCGTTTGACACCATCGGCGCGGCTGAGCAGTTCCGCGATGGTCTGCCTGATGCGTTTAAGGAAGCCAGACCCTGGGTCATGCGGGCGGCGAGGATGAAGCGTGACCTATTGTCCGAAACGCTTACCGGCCCAAGATGAACAACGCTGTCCACCCCATAGGAAAAGGTTTGGCTGGTCCGATCATGCCAGGATTGAATCTGACCACCGCGTATGATGGTCCATCAGCAGGGTGCTCGATGACATGATGACGATGATGTTTTCGGTCTCGTTGGTGGCACTGTTGTTGTGTGGTGTGCACCTCTATGTGCTGGCTCGATTTGCCAAGCCCCTGGGACTGATCGATCTCCCAACCGAAAGGAAAAAGCACACAGGGGCGGTTCCGCTCGTGGGGGGTATTGCCATATTTTCTTCTGTGTTGCTGATCACTTTAGCAACGCAGTCTTCAACGATGTGGTCTTCTGCACAAAATGTGGCGATCATCCTGGGTGCGTTTCTTATGCTATTGACCGGAGTACTCGACGACAGGCGCGAAGTGGGTATTGTTTGGCGTGTGATTGCGATTTGTGCGGCTGCCAGCCTGTTTACCTTTGGCACTGGCTTAAACAGCGTTGCGCTCGGCAATCTGGTGTGGACCGAATCCGTTACCCTCACGGGTTGGAGTAGCAAACTCTTTATTATTATTTGCGTCTTCGGCATGGTGAATGCCTTCAATATGCTGGATGGCATGGATGGGGTTCTGGGACTGAACTTGCTGTGCGCGGCGGTCCTTTTCCATGGATTAACCGGCGAGGCTTTCTCGATCGAAGAAAGTGCATTCATGGGCGCCCTATGCGCATTTTTGGTGGCTAACTTGCGCCTATGGAAGATTTTGCCACGGTGCTTTATGGGCGATGCTGGATCGATGTGCATTGGTTTTGTCGTCGCGACCTATCTGCTGAGCGCTGCAAGCTCACAACTTGGCGGTGGCAAGCTCTTAGAACCGGTGACGGCGTTGTACATGGTCGGCCTGCCTTTGGTAGACATGGTCACCGTGACACTACGACGCATCAGCGATGGGATTTCACCTTTTCAGCCGGGACACGATCACTTTCATCATCTGATTCAGACATATGAAATGGGCAAACCCGTCACGCTGGCCATCATCACCTTTTTGGGTGCGCTCTATCCCATGTTGGGCGTGTTCATGCACACTCAGCAGATCAATACGTCCACCCAATTCTGGACGATTGTTGGTCTAGGTCTCACCCATGCGGTGATGACAGGTTATCTTTGGCGCCAGGCCCGTGCGCGATGAGGTACACGTTGTATCGATACACGGCACATTAAGGCGCCTAACGATCCCAAGCCTCCTGTAGAAGGTCGCGGTCGGTTACGTTTGGAGACGCGCTTAGATTTCCGCGACACACGCCCGATGTTACAGTTGACTGATTGAATCCTGGGAAGGTGAAACGTTATGAAGAAATACATCGCACGCGGATCGGGCGGCCTTTGGCTGATGCTGGCATTGATACTGCCCTATCTTGCCGCCGCAGGTGAGATTCCGAGAACATCGAGTGGTAAGCCTGATTTTTCCGGCAATTACGATATATCGAATCTAACGCCCTGGTCACGACCTGAACAGTTTGGTAATCAGCTTTATTTAAGCGCCGAGGAAGCGGCCGCAATAGCAGAACGTCAGGCCAAGACGGTTGCATCCACGAGCGCTGACAGTGATCCCGATCGCTCTGCACCAAAGCGGGGTGGTAATGTGGGGGCTTATAATTACTTCTGGCTGGATTTTGGTTCAGAAAGTATCCCGATCGACGGCAAATACCGTACGTCGGTGATCATCGATCCGCCCAATGGCCGCATGCCGGCGTTGACGGAGGCCGGTAAGAAACGGCGGTCTTTAGCACCCCAGTTTGATTACTATGGTAAACCGCCGGAGAAGGCCTGGTGGCTGGAAACGGGTGAAGATCCCTATGGTGGCCCGGAATCGTTTACGCTTGGAATTCGCTGTATCTATCTTGATGTCGCCAGCCTGCCGACACGATCGCTGCCCTACAATAACCTGAAGACCATCGTGCAGACGGACGATCACGTCTTAATCTACATAGAGTGGATGCATTATGCGCGCGTGGTACGCCTGGCTGATGAGGAGCAAAAACACGAACATCCGCCGGCAGATTACAATGCCTACGGCGGTGACTCGATCGGTTGGTGGGAAGGCGATACCCTGGTCGTGGAGACCACCAATATACGAGACTGGCCGGGTGTGCATCGTGCAGGATTGAGTATTACGGAGCGCTTCACACCGGTCGCCGATACAGGTCTGGTTTATAAATTTACCGTGCACGACCCGGACTATGTATCGCCTTACACCGGTGAAATGTTGTGGCCACGGACGCAAGATCTCAATTACGACTTCGCCTGTCACGAAGGTAATTATGCGATGGGAAATATGCTTCGTGGTGCACGTGTACTCGAACAACAGTGGCAGGCGCTCAACGCCAGCGCTGATTGATCTTGCCCCGGGTCTCTGCTGAAAATTGACCAGGTATTCCTACGCTGGTTTTAACCATCGGCCGGTCCGACGCAGGTGACCTCTTGCGCTCATCCAATGCAAACTAGGCAGTTCGTGTTATAAGAGTGGCTGTTTTTCGTCGAGGAGAGAGGAGATGGGTGAACACTGTACGGTGACGGCACTGTATAGCTACTCGGTGAAAAGTTGTCGTGGCAGTCCCGTTACGTCGGCGAAGGTTTCGCCGACGGGCATAGAAGGGGACCGTCAACTCATGATCCTCAAAGACGCTAAATTCACCAATCAGGCACGGCTGCCGAAACTTGCGGCGGTGGCGACTCGACGGCTGGATGAGACCACGATCGAGTTTGACTGTGCCGCAAAGGTGCCGCTCGTGCATGCAGTCACAGCCGAGGGCGTGGAGACCAACGTCAATTTCTATGGCAACAACGTTGCCGTGGTGGATCAGGGTGATGAGGTGGCAGACTACGTGTCAGGTGTGGTAGGCGTTGAGGTTCGCGTAGTTGGCTTAAAGGCGGCTTTTCGCCGCGCGGTTCCACTGGAGGAATTCAGCCT
>JAYZCO010000077.1:0-16398 GCA_036338285.1 Pseudomonadota bacterium | reverse complement strand
GTAAGGCAGATATTGACCGACGAAGAGGTAGTCGGTGTAGTCAATTGTTTGGTCGGTGTCGCGATCCGTATAGGCGCCGGTGTAGAGGACTTCCAATGCGCCTACGCGACCCTCGATGGTCCAGTTGGTATTGCCGAAGTCGTCCGAAATTCTATCGTCGGCATAGCGCTGGATCTCATATTCATCCAGATCCGGATCACCAAAAAACACACCGTCCGAATCCAGGTTCTGCCGCATGTGCGAGACGTGCACCGACCAGTCCTCGTTGACGTCAAACAAGGCACTGACACGCGCTCCTCGGTATTCCGTCTCGTTGACATCGTCTTCCTTCAGCGCCTCAGCATTGAGGAATGTGACCCCACTGAGATCGGCACCGGCCTGCTTTCCTTTGCGACCATCTGAAACTGGCACGCCGTTTTCCCGGACAGTATCCGCCGCACGAAAACGAGCGCTTTCGCTGACGTTTCTTGTGCCGGCGACATTGTCGATGAAGCCACCCTGATTGTCCTGATAGGCCACGACGCGCAATGCGAGTCGATCCGTCACGGCGAGGTTCACCACACCTTCGAATTGGTTGCTGGGCTCGCCTTCAGGTGTATAGGCGGCGCCTAATTTGACCTTGGCATAGGTGTCTGTGGTGTCGGGCCGATTAGTGATCAGACGGACATTACCTGCCTGAGCACTGGCGCCGAAGAGGGTGCCCTGAGGCCCGGAAAGTACCTCGATGCGATTGAGGTCTGCTGCGTACACGTCAAGATTACGCCCAGGCTGGGAGAGGGGTTGCTCATCGAGATAAAATGCGACGTTAGGTGCCAAACCGGCGACGCCCGCGGTGGTCAGATTGGGTGTGGTCGATGCGAGGCCGCGTATATAGACAGTGTTCTGTCCTGGCCCGCTGCCACCTGCCGTGATGCCAGGCAACGCAATCAGGTAGTCTTCGAAGTTGTCGATGCCGAGGTCATCCATTGCATCTTCTGTGAGCGCTTGTACAGCGACAGGGATGTCCTGCATCGGTTGCGCACGCTTGGTCGCCGTGACGACAATTTCTTCAATTGCTCTGCTTTCTTCAGCGATCGCATAACCTGTGGTCATTGTGGCAATTGCAGCAGCGACCGCCTGGTTGATTCTGGTCCGTTGAAAGTCCATAGGCTTTCTCTCCACGATTTAGATTATGTAGTGCCTTGATATATTGGTTACGAAAACAACGTAACTTTATAGTTAGATATCAGTTTGTTAAGAAAATTGACGCCAGTTTTGCACAAATAAATACCCCTTACAAAAAACGGCGTAATTGGTGGAACGTGTTTAATGAAATGTGACGGTTTTGTCAAATTTGGTTTGACTAAAATTACCGGCAGGGGCGGCTGATTACGACCAATAGGCAGTACAAAATTCTTGCCAATCGAGCACGGAGTGGGCCGAATTTCTTTCGGTCTCGCGGCTTTATTGGCCTTTCTCATTAATGCTTATTCGTATTGTGGATAGGCGCCCGAGCGTTTGACCGCTTCAGGCAGATTCTGCATAGGTGGAGGCGGTTCTGGCAAACCTTCGCGTGGCCAGGCAATAGGGGTCACCTCGCTGGCGATCGGCTCACCGGGTTTGATGCGGGCGCGATCGACTGCGGGATGACGGCCGGTGGCGCTTCGGGTCATCCCATCACGAAAGAAAATCATTGTGTGGACTTCGCGTGAATGGGTGGCTTTATTGGGCTTTGCCAAGTGTGCAGTGAGGCTATGGTGGAAGGCCACACTGCCTCTGGGTACTTCGATATACACAGGGTCTGCCGACATTATCTCGCGTGCTTGGTCTTCCAGGCTTTCGTCACTCGCTCGAAAGATGTCAACGAATTGTCGGATTCCACGACGATGGGATCCTGGTACGTACCCCATACTGCCGTTGTCTAAGGTTGAACCGGTCAGCGGGATCCATGCGGTCAGGGCATCGGCTTCTTCCATCGCCCAGTAAGGCAGGTCCTGGTGCGGATCGGTTTCTCGTCCACCTGGCTCCTTAAAGAGGGCTTGGTCATGCCAGAGGCGAATGGCCTCACAGGCAAGCAGTTCGGCCGCGGCTTGCGCTATGTGCGGATGGAAGGTGAGGGGTCTGACGCTCTCGAAATCTTCCCAAAGGTTCATACATTGGAGAAAGGACTGCTCGTACAGGGTCTTAGCCGCTAGGGCTCGGGTGTCGTAGCGTTTCCTATGGCGTACCGCATCCCGAACGGCAATTTGATACTGATCGAGTTCTGCAGCCTTCAGCAGTCCATCGATGACCACGAAGCCCTGTGTTTGAAACTCAGAGACCTTTGCAGAATTCAGCATGGGTGTGATGTTTAATGTGAAGGGACAATTGTGGGACGATCATGTCCAAAGGGCCGCCTGTTTAGCCCGCCAGTCGCAGGCCTGTTCAAGCTGACTTGCCAGATTAAGCAGCGTCCCTTCTTCGCCCATGCGTCCTGCAAACTGTACGCCAACGGGTAGGTTATCCGTCGTCCAGTGTAGCGGCAGTGAGATCGCTGGTTGTCCTGTAGAGTTAAACAACGGTGTATTGTTTGCGTATTCGAATGTCTGACGGGTCCACTCTATGGCGCTTAATGAGGCGTCGTTCTGGTCCAGCGTGCCGTGCACTGGTGGTGGTGTGGCCACGGTGGCGCTCATCAGAACGTCGAATTCTTCGAAAGCCTGGGCGGTTGAACGCGTGATCTGATTGACGTAAGCAAGGGCATCGAGAATTTCGAGGGATGCAACCTTCTTGCCAAATTCCGCACAGGTTAAGGTGACAGCTTCAAAATGGTCGTTGTCGGCGGTACAGCCGACGTTTGCCGTGACAGATTGAACAAACTGCGCCGCGAAAGCACACCAGATCACGTTAATGTGCTTCGCGAACTCATCGAAGTCGACTTCTACAGGGCACGGGATGAGTGTGTGGCCGAGGTCACCTAAACGTTCAGCTGCTAACCGGGCCGCTTGTATGTTTTCATCGTGCATGTCCACACCCTTCAATAGCGACCCTTCGGTATAGGCGATGGTTAACTTGCGGGGTGGTGCTTTAGCTGCGGCTAAGAAACTTTCAACTGGCGGCGCGATTAAGTGGGGTGCTCCGAGATCGGGCCCGGCAACGCAATCGAGCAACGCCGCTGCGTCTCGGACACTGCGTGTCACGACAAACTCGATGGCATGCGCGAAGAGAGGGTCGGATGAGTCTGGACCAGTGGGCGTGCGGTCGCGGGTCGGTTTGAGGCCGACGATGCCATTGCAGGAAGCGGGGATACGTATGGAGCCACCGCCGTCATTGGCATGTGCGATCGGTACAAGGCCTGCGGCAACTGCGGCGCCCGAACCTCCACTGGAACCACCTGCACTGTGACCGGTTTTCCAGGGGTTATGGACGGGACCAAAGGCAACGGTCTCAGTCGTTGCGTTATAGCCCATTTCCGGGGTCTGGGTCGTACCGATCAGCTGTAATCCTGCCTGACGATAGGCGGCCATGAGGTTTGTGTCTGCCGGAGCCGGTGCATCGGGCGTTGACCGGCTGCCGCCGCGGCTTTTCGCACCTGCAGCTGTTAGGACCAGTTCTTTGATGAGAAAGGGTATCCCCGAAAAGGGTTGGTCATCGGCGTAGGCCTGCCCGTCAAGATCGGTCAAGACAGCGTTGAGCTGGGGATTTCTGTCGTCGATGGCGGCTTGAGCGCAGGCCGTCACTTCTGCAACAGTCACTTCCCCTCTGGCAATGAGATCTGCCAACGCCAGTCCGTCACAGGCTGCATATTCTGTAAAATTCATGATGCCCCCTTGTCTCAGGTACAGTGACAGCGTACATAAGATGGTCAGACAAAGGTAGATTGACGGTTTGATGGAAATATTGAACCAGGCCAGTGGGAGGTTTAAATGGGAAATCTGGACGCACAGCATGCATTTGTGACAGGCGGAGGCAGTGGCATCGGTTTGGCGTGTGCTAAAGCGTTTGCTGCTGATGGAGCAAGCGTGACAATTACAGGTCGATCTGAATCGCGGCTGCATGATGCGCTTGGGGAACTGGGCGACGGGCATGCGGCGATCAGCCTGGACGTTGCGGACGAAGGTGCTGTTGAAGAGGCGGTTAAACAGGCCCATGAACGAATACCGATCACGATTGCGGTTGCAAACGCCGGCACGGGGGCAGCGCACCCTTTCTTTGACACGCCGGCACAGAGTTGGCGTGAGGTGATGTCGACTAACTTAGATGGCACCTTTTATACCTTCAAACACGCAGGTCAGGCCATTGCTGAGCGTGGCGGGGCGATGTGCGCTGTCTCTTCGATAGCGGGGCTGCGTACCCATCGTCTGATGAGTGCTTACACGACGAGCAAGGCGGCAATCGACATGCTTGTACGCAACACTGCAGATGAACTGGGTGCGATGGGCGTGCGCGTAAACAGCGTCTGCCCGGGTCTCGTGGTGACCGAGTTGTCACGTGGGCTGTACGAAACGGATCCAATACGTGAGGACTATCTCGCCTGTATGCCGGTGGCACGCCTCGGCCAGGTTGAGGACATCGCGCATGCTGTACGGTTTCTGTGCGGTCCTGAAGCGAGCTGGGTGACCGGTGTGGTCATGCCGGTAGATGGAGGGCATCATTTGCGACGGGGACCGGACTTGCTCGCCGGCACCAAACCTTCCTAAGTATCTGGGCTGCCCGGCGGGCCTGCAAAGCTGGTATGTTTGTGCCCTGGGCATCTACGAATGAAGGCACCTGTGGCTGGGAGAGATTAAATGGTGAAGATCATCGGCAACATCCGACCTGAGGACGACTACACGCACGAACTTGGGCCCGAAGAAAACTTTAATGAGTCTGTCTATTTCAATTTTTTCGATCGCGCGCAAAATCTCGGTGGGTTCGTGCGTATGGGTAATCGAGCAAATGAGGGTTACGCTGAGATGACCGTCATCGTTTGGAACCCGGATGGCTCAGCACTTTTTAATTATGCAAAACCCGAGATTAGCCACAACGATGGCTGGAATGCCGGTGGATTGAAGGTGGATGTGATGACGCCGGGCGAAGTGTTGCGAACCACCTATACCGGCCAGGCGCTTTATTTAGAAGATCCGCGCTCGATGCGTGATCCGAGCCGCGCCTTTAAAGAACATCCAAAACAAGATCTGCACATTGATCTGCGGCACGATGCAGTAGGGCCTTTGTATGGACATGTCGGCGAGTCGAGTGAGGGCAATCAATTTGCTCGTGCCCATACTGAGCAACACATGCGGGTTAGTGGCTCACTGAAACTTGGTCATCGAGCGGCGCTTGAATTTAGTGGGTGGGGGCTTAGAGATCATTCGTGGGGTCCGCGCTACTGGCAGGCGGCACCTTCCTACCGATGGATCACGGGAAATTTCGGTGATGACCTGGGCATGATCGTGCGGACCAACGGCGAGGGAGAAGGCGGGGGATTATTCCAGCAAGGGGATGAACTCGTGCCGATCAAACGTGCGACCTTGAGCACGGATTACGAACCGGGCACGAACTTTCATCAAGGGCTCGAAGCCAGACTTGAAATGGAGGATGGCCAGGAACGACATCTGGTCGGCAGGGTGATGGGTTACATACCGCTGCGTAACCGGCGCGCAGGCAGCCACACCCACGTGGGTGAAGGTATGACTGAATACACCCTTGATGGCACTCGGGTTGGCTATGGTCTCAGTGAATACCTGGATCAACCGGATGATTGAGGTCTTTTGGCTGTCTAAGTCCTGGCATCAGTCAGCCAAGTACGAGTTCGGCAAACGACCTTAACTGTCCGAGATTTTGCGTGGAAACCAGTAGCGAGGTCACCGGTGTCTCTTGCCATGCCTGCAGGCGGTCACGGATACGCTCGACAGGACCAACGAGGGAGATTTCGTCCGCGAGCTCCGTAGGCACAGCGGCGGCGGCTGCATCTTTTTGGCCGCTTAAAAAAAGGTCCTGAATTTTCTTAGCTTCTGCTTCAAAACCCATGCGCTGCACGAGTTCGTTATGGAAGTTTCTGTCCTTCGCGCCCATCCCTCCGATGTAGAGTGCAAGATTGCGTTTCAACGGCACCAGTGCCTCGTCTACGTCATCATGAATGATGACCGAGACACCCTGCATGATTTCGAACCCTGGCTTGGCGTGGGCGATCTGCTCACGATAGACCTCTTGTCGATAAGGCGAGTAATACAACGGCAGCCAACCGTCAGCGATCTCAGCTGTCATGGCTACGTTTTTTGGCCCCTCAGCGCCGAGAAAGATGGGCAGGTCTTCGCGCAACGGATGGGTGATTGATTTCAGTGATTTGCCCAGGCCCCAGGCTCCGTCGCCGGCATAAGGTAATGGATAATGTTCGCCCTCGTTAACGACAGGTGCCTGTCTGGCCAGCACCTGACGGACAATATTGACGTACTCTCGCGTGCGCGAAAGGGGTTTGCCGAATGGTGCACCGTACCATCCTTCAACGACCTGGGGTCCGGATACGCCTAAGCCAAGAATCATGCGTCCCCCGGACAGATGGTCAAGGCTTAATGCAGCCATGGCGGTTGCAGTGGGTGCCCGTGCTGAGAGCTGAGCGATGCCTGTGCCGAGACGTATGCGGCTTGTATGTGCGCCGATCCACGCAAGTGGTGTAAATACGTCGGACCCCCAGGCCTCGGCAGTAAAGATAGCATCATAGCCAAGGCGTTCCGCTTCCTGTGCGATGTCCACCATTTGGGGATTAGGCGCAGCCCCCCAATAGCCTAGCTGCAGTCCCAGTTTCAGATCTTTCATGTCGGCTCCTTATCGCTCAAGTTAACCAGCATGCCGCATTCAATGTTGGGAGTTCAACGGCTTTTATGGGTAAGCCGCCAAGCATGGCGATATACAGCCGGAAGGAAAATCCAATCGACACGTGAGGTAGCGGTGACAACAGTATTTTTTAAGTGACGAGTCGATCACGCTCGGAAATGGGATTGAGGGTCAACCCTGGCAGGTCGAAACAGGCAACCCGGCACATTTTTATCAGTTGATTTCGGCCAGGAAAACGGTTGAAGCGGCGCGTATATTTGCCGGTGCGCACCATAGCTTTGACCGCGATACGCCGGTGGAGATGGTCGAAGATGCATCTGTTGCTCCGGGTGCCCCGACGATATATATCAATGACGATGGCAGCATGATTCATCCGGCCACAGGTGCCAGTGATCCCGCATGGACTGAACGCGATTTGATGTTATATGGCATTAAGGCCGGTTATGGCGTACGCGGGGCCCGCATTGGCACATCGGTGCAATTCGCTGATGCTTTTCATGAGGATATGCTGAGTTTCTGGAAAGAAGTTCTGGCGTAAAGCTGTTCGCCTTTTGATGGAATCAAGGCGAGGGGGCAGTCACGGTTCAGGTAAGCAGCAGCGTGGCCGTTTCGAGGTCGTGGCACATGGCGATGCTTCTTTTTGCCATGGTCATGAACATATCATTGCCGCGATCTGTTTCCCCGACGATCATTGAAGCGATCACCGCCATGTTCAACCCGGCCTGGGCGTGCCGTCGATAGAGATGCCATGCTTGCTCAAAGCTGATTGTAATATGGTATTTAGCCAGTGCGTCGAGATAAAACTTTACCAGCGCCTGTTCATGGCGTTTGCGTATGTCGGGTTCGAGGCTGGTCCCCATAAAGTAGCTCACGTCCTGAAATGCGCAGCCTAGGTTAATTGACTGCCAATCAAGAATGGTTAAAGGACGAGGTCCGCCAAAGATCATATTGTCGAGCCGATAATCAACATGGATCAACGTCACTTCGCCGTCGTATGGCTTTGCAATTTTATGCGTTTCGCCGATGTCGTGTACGGCCTGTAGTTCAGCCTCACCAAGCCGAGCCCCATAGCGCTCCACAAAGTCGGGCTGCAGCATACAGTACAAAGGGGTATCGTCATCTGCGACCGGTGGTGGCTGTGCCAGAGGGTGTTCACGGAGGGTAGGGTCAGCCCAGCGCGGACCGTGCAGCCCTGCTAACTGTTCGAGCGCAAGTTTCGCCTGGTCGACATTGGCGGCAGCCATCTGGTCGATTTGAAACCCTGGTGCCAGGTCTTCCATCAGGATGACGAAATCATGGGTTTGGTCATCGAATTCGATGCCGTAGACGGTCGGTGTTTTAACCCTGACGGTTGCGTCCAGGTCCCGATAGAACCAGCATTCACGTGCGTAGTTTAGGAGTTGTACACCGGTTTGTTTACTGATTGGATCGGTCGATGGGAACTTTCCCACCACGGTTGCCGGGATGTCGCCTTTTCCTGACAAAAAAAAGCGGGCGTTCTCGCCCACCTGCCCTGCACCGATACGCTGCCAGGTGACTTTTTGAACCACGCCGGTAAAACCGGCTTCATTGAGGGTTTGGGTCAGCCATTGCGGAGTGATTTCTTCAGCGGCGGATTTCATGTGGATTTTTATATCAACGGGTTATCGTTGGGCAGTCAGTTTGCCTGCCGCGGCGTTAATTGGCTATGTCAGTTGTTGACGAGGTATGCGACGTAGATTGACCTATCTTTCCTGTAGCCCGCGTTGTTGCAGATACCAAAGGAGATCGTCCAGCCGATCCTGGCCGAAAAAGATTTCACCCTCATGTACAAACAATGGTGCTCCCCAATGCCCGGCGGCCAGTTGATCTGCTCGATTCTGGGCGATACGGGCATCGATACGAGCTGCATCCTTTGCAATCGTCTCATCGAGATCTGATTGCTTTAAGCCAGCGCGGGCTAATGCATCTTCGAGGTGGCTGCCCTGATCCCAACCATCGATTTCTGGATTGAATAACAGGGCTGAAACCTCGGCGATGTAAGCCAGGCCAAGATGGGCTTCTGCAGCCAACTGTGCATAGAGGGTGAGTCTGCGAATGTAGGGCTGCTCTTCGGCGATTTTGCGGGTGCTTAAGTCCTGGACGATGGGGTCGGGACGAGGCCATCGAAAGGGTATGCCAAGGCGGGCGGCGATGCGATTTGTATCTTTGACGAGGTAAGGGGGCCACATGGGATTTACGCGTTCAAAAAAAGTTGGGTCACTGACCGCGAGGGGATAAACGGGTTTGAGGTCGATGTCGAGATCAAAGCGTCGGTTGAGTTCAACAAGCTTTACCGTCGAAAGGTAACAATAGGGCGAACGCATCGTGTAATAGAGGTCGATCGATAGCGTCATACACGCTCCTGGTGGCGTTGGATGTGGCAGATATTACGACATCCAGGCGCTGTTGGCGTAGAATCCTTGCATGCTTATTCATGTGATCAACGGACCCAATTTGAACCTGCTGGGTACTCGTGAGCCAGAAATTTACGGCAGCGCCACGCTGAACGATATCGCGCAGGAGTGTCGTCAGGTGGCCGAGGCAGCGGGGCACGAGATACACTTTCTTCAGTCTAATCATGAAGGAGAACTGGTTGATTGTATTCAGGCCGCTATCGGTTGTGTGGATGCAATTGTCATCAATGCGGGCGCATATACCCACACGTCGGTGGCGATACATGATGCATTGCGCGCTTTTGACGGTCGTGTCATTGAGCTACACATTTCAAATCCGCACAGCCGGGAGTCCTTCAGACACATTTCTCATATTTCATCGGTGGCTGATGCAGTTGTGGTGGGCCTGGGCGTGGCCGGGTATGCGCACGTCGTAAAAATGCTGATCTCTGACTCGCAATAAAAACGCCCTGGAAGGTGCGTTTAAGTCTTGAGACGGGGCATTACTTCGTCGGCAAACAGACGCAACGACTTCACACTTTCCTCAGCAGTCAGGTCGCCCCATCGAAATGCGGCGACGAAGTAATCGATATTCGTCGACTCTACAAGCCGTTCGATATGTGAGGCGATGGTTTCGGGCGAGCCTGCAATGAGCACTTCCATGGCCAGGGCTTTGTCGGTCTGCCCCTGTAACGCCGGACCGCCGTTGGGTAAAGGTGTGTCATAGGCATCCCACAGAGATACCAGGTTTGCGTTATATTTTGGAAACGCTGATTGAACGCGAGCGAGGGCCTGTTCGTCTGTATCAGCCAGGTAGACATGTCTGGTCACGCCGATTGTGGGCGGGTGATCGGCGTTCCAGTTTGATTGAGATGACGCAACTAATTCGCGGTAGCGGGCGACGGGTTCGGAAAGGATCGGTGTGGGCCCGCCGATGATCGTGCTGAGACCGTGTTCACCTGCGTACTGAAAATTACCCGGATACCAAAACGGCGGATGCGGGGCCTGACGGGGGCGATGCACGATGGGCACGTCATCGTAGTCGTACACCTTACCCTTAAAAGTGAGGCGTTCAGTACTGAGGCCTGATCGTAAAATCTCGAAAGCCTCATCAAACCGTGTCTGTGACTCTTCGGGGGCTAACCCCCAAAGCTGGTGTTCGACCGGACTGACGCCTTTGCCCACGCCTAATTCGATACGCCCGTTGCTGAGTTGGTCGAGTACGCATATCTCTTCAATCAGTCTGATTGGATTGTAAAATGGCAGGAGCAATACCAGCGAACCGAGCCTTATTTTGTCTGTGCGTTGTGATGCGGCGGCGAGAAATACGGTTGAAGAGGGCGCAGCATCAAGCACTGTGTGGTGATGTTCTGCCTTGTGATAACACCAGAATCCCGCCTGATCGGCGATCTCTAGCATCTGCAGACGATCTTCATAAAGGCTTTCAATCGAGCCTTGTACCTCGAGGTGGTCGAAAATTCCAAATCTCACTGGATGCTAGCCTCCTGTTTTTTTACGCATTGACGCTCTTGCCGATGCGAAGACCACCCTCGGCCGAATTCCGGTCTCGTCAGATGGATGTCCATAGGCCTGATCGCCCTTTTGTCATAGAGACCCAACAGTTTTAGCCTGGCGCAGAATATCATTTAATCCTCGCAGCACTAACACTTGTCGGTGCCCTATCCAGACAGGTCGCTTGTACGCGGTGTGACAGAAGTTACGCCTGCCGGGAAAAGGATCACTTGCGACGTTCCACGGTTGTGACGTCACCGCAAGTGGTCAGCAGAGCTATGTCTTCGCCCTAACAAATCTTGTTAGAATCCGCTTGTCTCAGAATCACTGAGCGTAGGATTGATGTTCTAACTTTCAACGGATTGTTCGAAAGGAGAAAGCATGAGTGCAGGTTACATATCCGGGTTTGAAGCCGACGATCCGCCGGAAGCGATCGCAACAACTCTGCTCGAAAATGGTAGCGCGTGTATTGCCAACCTGGTCGCGCCTGAGGTTATGGATCAGGTGTATGCGGAAATTGAGGAAGGCGCCACGGTCGAATCTCAGAAGAGCGATACAAGGCTATGGCCTGAGGGAAATAAAACGTTAGGCGCCCTGGCGGCGACGAGCAGTACTTACGTCGAGAAACTCATTGTGCATCCATTGGTGCTTGAGATCGTGGATCTGATTTTACGACCAGCTGTTCCTATGATTCGTGAAAAACCGCAGAACCCACAGAATTTCGAAATCGCGCAAATTGATGCGGACAGTACCCAAGTCGTGATTAAACCCTCCGCAGAAATTGGTCCGAATTGTGATCACTATAATTTGGGCGCAGGTGTCATGCTTGAGGTGGGTGCAAAGTCAGATCAGAATCAGGTCCTGCATCGAGAGAACGCCATTTATCAACCCTATGTTGAGCATCTGGACATGCGTGAATTTATTGTTTCCACGATGTGGGCGGGGACTGATTTTACGAAGGAAAACGGCGCAACGCGTGTGGTGCCGGGTAGCCATCGCTGGCCCGAAGATCGAATTGCTAAAGAAGATGAGATTGTTCAGGCCGTCATGCCAAAGGGGTCTGTGGTGCTCTGGTTGTCACGAACTTTGCATGGCGCGGCGGGTAGCCAAACGGGAGAAAGACGTACAGGTTTTTTCGCTTCCTACATCCCGGATTGGTTTCGTCAGGAGGAAAATCAGCTGATTGCGGTTGCGCCTGAAATTGCAGAGCACTTACCGGACCGAGCACGAAGGCTGGTGGGCTATTCGTCTAGTCCGACCTTAGGGTGGGTAAAGGGACGGGATCAGAACAACCTGTTAATGCCGGGTACGAGCGGACCGATCGGATAATCGATTTGAGCGACTGCCCTACCGGGCACTACTTTTTATAAGGGTCAGTAAATTTCACTGCTCCACTCATGCTTGCCTGAATGGCGGCGCCGGTTTCCTGATCGTATTCGTGGAAATCTTTAGCTTCCGGTACCATGGCTTGGTCACCCACGGGTTCCGTATCGAAAAGGCTTATGTAACCTTGTGGTGCCTCTGCCGCCTTGTTGTAGTCCGGTGTTTTTCCCCATGGCATTGTATGGTGGACGTTCATCAATCGCGTGAACCGCTTCGGGTTGCGAGCCAGTGCCTCGGCAGTTGCAGTCTCCCGGTAGGCTTCCTGGGTCTGCATGTGCGGACGATTAAACATACCAAGCACCATCAATCGTAACCCAGGCGTTTCCTTAGCACAGGAACCGTGCCAGGTATGATCGCCCCATATGATCATAGACCCTGCCGGAGCTTCCACGGGGATTGCGTGGTCTGTCCAGTACTTAGCTTCCTCAATAGAAGGCATGCGTCGCCAGCGATGGCTGCCGGGAACGAAAGTAAGCCCGCCGTCTTGGGCGGAGTAATCGGTTAACAGGTAATTGAAATTGGCGCCATAGGCCTCCACGGCCATGGTAGGCATTTCAAATTGGGCCCAGTCGGCATGTATGGAGGTGCGCGCATTGCCGCGACCTTTAACCCAGGCGTTGCAAAGACTCAAAATACAATCGGTACCGACCAGCCATTGGATGAGCCCCAGTGCGGCTGGGTTAAGAACGAGTTTTTCAAAAACTGGGTCGTCCCAGAGGACGAAGCGAAGCAATTCCTGGCCATCGTCGTAAACGGTTTGCAGGGTGTCAACCGTACAACCTTTACGCTCAGCGGCAATGCGCAGAACTGCATCGCGCGTTTCGTTTAGCAGTACCTCATCGCCGACTTTTTCGGGAGGCAGAACGGTATAGCCAAAGGCCTCAAGTTCGGCAAGATTTTCCAGTAAATCGAGTTGCTTAAGTTCCAGATAGAGCGCGGGTATTGTTTTGGCTGAGGGCCATTCGCCTATGTTCACAATTCCTTCCTTGTGTTGGTCTGTTCTGATTGTGAGGGCTTGATCGCATAATTGCCACGCTCGTAACCTCCACGAATCAGGGCCTTGTGCAAAAGCCTGAATAAGGTCAGCATCATGAGACTTCGAACTTAAGGGAGAAAAATGAACTATACGCAACCGGAACAAGCGCGCGACATGCCGGGACTGAGACTGGCACTCACGGCACACATGCCGGCACCTTATTCGATGTCTGCGCGGGCGGTCTTTGATCATCATTCAGTGTCGTTCGTGGCCGTGGAGCAACAAGGTGGCGGACCCAATCAAACACTGGTCGATTGGACCGGGCATCGCAATGCACCGGTTGCTGTGTACGAGAATGAAGTGCCCCGAACAGGCTGGCTGGAGATTCTTAATCTCGCAGAACGGCTTGGTTCGGGTGAATCACTCCTGCCCGATGACATCGATACGCGGATGCAGATGATCGGCATGATCAATGAACTGATCGGTGAGAATGGCATGGTCTGGAATCTAAGGTTAATGATGCTTGGACTGGGGGGGGCAGAGCGAGCGGCACAGGCGGCAGAAAGTAATCCGATGTACAAAGACTATGGCTACTCAGAGGAGGCAAAAGAGGCCGCCAGTGCACGTGCACAGCACATCGTTGGACGATTCAGCGAGTTTGCGGCCCCCTCACTGGGTAAATATTTGTGCGGTGACCGCTTGAGTGCGCTCGATATCTATTGGGTGTTTTTCTCTAATCTCGTTGCACCATTGTCGGATGAAGATTGTCCAATGCCCGCAGGTTTGCGTAAATCCTATGAATACTCGAGCCAGGCTCTGGGAGATTGTGATCCGCTCCTGATCCAACAGCGAGATTTTATTTTGGCTACGCACCTGCCAGTGCCGATGACTTTCTAAACCGCCCGCTCTGAGACCGAATGGTCGGTCTGATCCCAGGATCAGACACTTTCAATCGCCAGATCTTGGAGTACCATGACCACCCCCTTATGGACTTATGGTGGCCCATGAACGAGACGAGTAACGAAGAAATCCAACGTATCCTTGAGTTGCAACGGGCAAGCTATCTGGCGGAAGGTGTGGTCAGCAACAAGATCAGACATGAACGGTTAGAGCGTGCGATCCAGGCACTCAAGGCGCACGAAACCCAACTGGTTGAGGCCATGAAGGAAGATTTTGGTCACCGCAGCGAGCATCAGTCTTTGTTTACTGACATCGCCGGTTCCATCGGGCCGTTAAGGCATGCGCAGAAACATCTTGCGAAGTGGAATCGGCCCGAAAAGCGTAAGGCTGGTCCGTTTCCTTTGAACCTTTTAGGCGCAAAAGCAAGGATAGACTACCAGCCCCTGGGGGTTGTCGGCGTCATCAGCCCCTGGAACTTTCCGGTGAATCTGACATTCACTCCACTGGCGGGGATTCTCTCAGCGGGCAATCGTTGCATGATCAAGCCGAGCGAATTCACACCCGCGACCTCACAAGCAATGGCGATAGCGATCGCGGCTGAGTTCGACGAAAGCGAAATTGCTGTGATAACCGGCGGTCCACAAACCGGTGCCGACTTCGCTGGCAAAGCGTTCGATCATCTTTTGTTTACCGGTGCGACATCAATTGCCAAGCATGTCATGCGCGCAGCTTCAGAAAATTTGGTCCCGGTGACGCTGGAATTAGGTGGAAAATCTCCCGTTGTCGTCGGTCGCAGTGCCAATATGGATAAAACAGCAGATGCCATCATGGCCGGTAAGATGATGAACGCCGGTCAGATCTGTCTGGCGCCGGATTACGTATTCGTTCCCACCGAAAAAATGGGTGATTTTGTCGAATCCAGTAAGCGTGCTGTCGAGAAGATGTATCCGTCGCTGCTCGACAATGCGGACTACACTTCGGTCGTCAACGAACGCCATTTCGAGCGAATCAGTGCCTATGTAGAAGAGGCCCAGGCTAAAGGTGCCAACGTCGTCGAGATCAATCCAGCGAACGAAGACTTCCGTCAGCAGGAGAGCCATAAGATTCCACCAACGCTGATCCTTGATCCGGACGATGATCTTGCTGTCATGCAGGATGAAATCTTTGGCCCTGTCATGCCTGTCAAGCCTTACGACAAGTTAGGCGACGCAGTCGACTATATAAACGACAAGGCGCGGCCTCTCGGATTATATTATTTCGGCTCCGACAGTCACGAACAGACACATGTGCTCAGCCACACGACGTCGGGCGGGGTGACGGTTAACGACGTAGTGATGCATGTAGCCCAAGAGGACCTTCCTTTCGGCGGCGTCGGCCCTTCAGGTATGGGTGCCTATCATGGCGTCGATGGCTTCAAGACGTTCAGTCATGCCAAAGCAGTGTTTACACAAACAAAATTTCCCGTCGCCGAAATGGCTGGGCTACGACCGCCTTATGGCGAAAAGCTCCTGAAGGCGGTGCGCCAGCAAATGCGCTAACTGTTGGCGAGCGGAATCAGCGTCTCGCCGAATTCACTGAGGCGATCGATACCGCCGGGCCCGGCAAAGAAAAATGCGGGTACCATGATCCGGTCTACGCCGAGAGAGGCCAGTTGCTCAATTCCAGCAGCCGGGTCGGCCATCTGTGCGCCGAACAGGGCGCCGAACATGACATTGATTTCTATTGACGCAGGATCCCGATCCGCCTCCGCTGCAGTTCGGGCTAAGCGTGCAAGCAGTTCACTTAACCTCGTGAAATCACCTTCGACAGGAAAGTAGCCATCGGCAAGACGGACTGCGCGTTTAAGCGCCGCGTCGCTGTCGCCGCCGACGACGATAGGGATTGCGCCGTTGACAGGCCGAGGGCTGCAAGTGACAGGGTCGAAGTTCACGAACTCGCCGTGAAACTCGGCCCCTGGGCCGGCCCACAGTGCACGCATGGCCGCGATGTACTCATCGTTTCTCGCGCCCCGCCGTGCCCAAGGCACGCCGAGCGCTGTAAATTCTTCTTCAAGCCAGCCTACGCCTAAGCCAAGTTCAACTCGACCGTTGCTCAGTAAATCTAAGGTGGCAAGCTCTTTTGCGAGCACCAGCGGATTGCGCTGTGGCACGATCAGGATACACGTCCCTAAACGCAGGTTTGGCGCAGCCGCGGCGACATAGGACAACCAGATGAGCGGGTCCGGAAGGGGTGTGTCGGGTTCGGCGGGTATTTTGCCGTCTTCGGTGTAGGGGTATTTAGATTCGATGATGTCCGGAATGATGACGTGTTCAGCGCCCCATACCGACTCGAAGCCGACGTTGTCGGCAACACGGCAGATTTCAAGCGAAGATTCTGCATCTATGGCGATGCTACTGGCAAAAGCGAGTCCTACTTTCATATGTACTCCAGGAAGTGGTT
>JAYZCO010000076.1:0-21876 GCA_036338285.1 Pseudomonadota bacterium | reverse complement strand
TACTTTCAATCGGCCGGATAATCTCAATGCGCTCACTCAAAGCATGCGTGTTGAAATTCTGGATGCGACGAAGGACGCCAGTGCCGACGATGATATGCGTGTACTGGTATTTCAAGGCGCCGGGCGAGGATTTTGTGCCGGAGCGGATCTTTCCGCAGGCGGTAAACGCACAGATCCTGAGGCGCCGAACAGTAAGTTGCCAAGAGACGGTTTTCAGGAGGAATTTGCACGTATCATGTGGGATATGCCTAAACCCGCAGTGGCGGCGATCAATGGGCCCGCGGCGGGCCTGGGCTTTGGCATGGCGCTTGCCTGTGATATTCGAATCGCCTCGACTCAGGGTAAATTCGCCTCTGCTTTTTCCCGCATCAGTCTCGTACCTGAAGCGTGTATGACATTTTACCTACCCCGCATTGTTGGCCTGGCCCGGGCGGCCGAGATTCTCTACACCGGACGTCAGGTGTGGGCTGAAGAAGCGATGGGTATGGGGCTGGTCAATCAGGTGGTTGAGCCTGATGAACTTGAGGGCGCGGTTGATCAGATGGCACGGACGTTGGCAGATGCAGCACCGATCGCGATCCAGTTAACGCGTCGTGAACTTTATAGGGGACTTGAAGGCACATTTGGCAGCCAGCTCGAGATGGAACTTTTTCATCAGAAATGGGCGGGTCAGAGTCTGGATGCGCGAGAAGGCCCACGTGCATTCATGGAAAAAAGAGCCCCTGATTTTCAGGGCCGATAAAGCTTTAGGATAAGGAAAAAATATGACAGATCTGAAACTTCCGGGACGCCTCGGCGATCCTGAGATGACTTTTGGCGATGATCCGCGTGCTGATTCGCGGATTGCGCAAGCCATGGCGCTGATGGAACTGGCACCCGGGTTAGAAAATCTACCGTTAGATGCTGGTTATGAGGACTGCTTAAATTATTGCATGGCATTTGAACAAGCCGCACAGCTGGGCGATCCGCTGTTGTGGGATGCGATGCCTGACTTCAGTGATTTAGAAACCTCGACCGAAGTGATTCAGGGTGAGGATGGCAATGACATCACGCTGCATATCAGCTACCCGAAGAATCGAACGGGCCCGCTTCCCGGTATCGTGCATACCCATGGTGGGGGCATGGTGCTGATGACAGCTGAAGACCCGGCAAGTGTCCGATGGCGTCATAGCCTTGCCCAGAAAGGCATGGTGGTTGTGGGTATTGAATTTCGCAATGGCGGTGGCCGCTTGGGACCACACCCGTTTCCTGCCGGGCTGAACGATTGTGCCGCGGGTGCTAAGTGGACCATTGCTAACAAAGAAAATTTGGGGATATCGAGCATTGTGATCTCAGGAGAATCAGGCGGGGGCAATCTTTGTATTGCGACCACCCTCAAAGCCCTCAAGGAAGGTTGGGTTGGGGGTATTGACGGTGTATATGCCATGTGTCCCTATATAGCCGGGAGCTATGCACAACAACCGGCCGATCTGCTGTCACTGCATGAGAACAATACTTACATGCTTGATTGTGCGCAGATGGCCTCCTTGGTGACGGTTTACGATCCCACTGGTGAGTCTGCGAAAGACGCACTTGCCTGGCCATTGCAGGCAAATACAGACGAGCTCAAAGGCCTGCCCCCACACGTTATCTCGGTAAACGAGCTGGACCCTCTGCGTGATGAAGGGCTTAAATTTTATGGAAAACTGGTCCGGGCAGGCGTTTCCGCAACGGCACGAACGGTTAATGGCACGCCGCATGCTGGCGACATGAGCTTTGCCGATATCGCGCCGGAAATTTCAGAAGAGACCCTGCGCTCCATCCATGGATTTGCAAGCTCTCTAGGCTAAGCCTTTGTTAGCGTTTGACGAAGCGGTATACGAATCGACTCGTTTTGCGTCGTATAGAGGGATCGAAAACGTTTGTGGTGAGGTCGTCATCTGGGTTTTCCAGGATGTCGGTCTCGCCATCGAACTTAAATCCCCGACTGGTGATGTCTTGCTTGGCAAATGCCGGATCAATACGGTGTAGGTCGCTGGCGTGGCCCTTGCCGGTGCCGGCTTTCGCCTGGTGATCCACAATGCCTAGGACACCACCGGGTTTGAGGATGCGGGTCAGCTGAGCAAAGAGTGGGTCCGCGCTCACTGTCCAGCCTTCCTGTACGAAATACGCGTCATGATAGGACATGACCATCAGTGCCATATCGACACTTTCGTCTGGCAGATCGATGCCGTCCAGTTCGCGAACATATTTTTCGACGTTGGGCAGACGGTTGTCTGCAAGGCGTTCATCTAGACCCTGCACGAAACCCATGTAGGCTGCATTGTTGTACAGATACACTTTTCCGTTATCGCCTACTTTGTGGGAAAGCAGTTCCGAGTAGTAGCCCGCTCCGGCAAAGACGTCGATGACGGTCCAGCCCGGCTGAATGCCCATGAAGCTGAGTACCCCTTCGGGGTTGCTGGTGACGTCCCGGGCAGCGTCAGCTTCGCTCCGGTGAGCATCAGCAGTCGCATAATTCGTAGCTAAGCTGGCAATTAGAACGAAGACGACAGAAGTAAGTTTACGCATGAGGACCTCCCAATATGGCTCATTGTCACCGTAACACAGGTTACACTAGGCGTCTTTGGCAAGATGGGGGGTATCTGTGGGACTGAAGGGTGAAGCGGCCATCGTGGGTGTGGCTGACTACAAAAACGAGCGTAAGTACACGGGTCCCAGAGCATTTTTCCTGGAACAGTTTGCTGATCTCACGCGGTTAGCGTTGGCGGATGCTGGCCTGAAGAAGGAAGATCTGGACGGAATCTGTTGTACATCGATTCGCGAATCCAGCATGTTCGCGCCGGCCACGCTGGCAGAATACATGGGCTTACATTGCAATTTTGCCGAATGTGTTGATCTGGGTGGGGCATCACCCGTCAGCATGATCTGGAGGGCGGCGGCGGCGATCGAACTCGGTATCTGTCAGGCTGTTGTGTGTGGCGCACCTGCGCGCCCGATGCCGTCTAATCCTAATCCGCCACCCAGGGATGACATACGGTTTTTTGGCTCAACCAGCGGTAATTGGGGATCTCCCCAGGCGGAATTTGATATCCCGTACGGAAACGTTGCGCAGAATTCCGGCTATGCCTTGATCGCCCAGCGATACGCGTCCCAGTATGGGTACGACGAACATGCCCTTGCAAAAATTGCTGCTGATCAGCGAACCAATGCTCAGGGCAATCCAGATGCGGCATTTTACGGCCAGCCGATCACCGTCGACGATGTCCTATCTAGTCCGATGATTGCCGATCCGCTGCACCTGTTGGAGATCGTCATGCCTGTAGCGGGAGGTAGCGCGGTCATCGTTGCGAACAAAGATTTGACGATGCGCTCGAAAAATAGACCGGTCTACGTGACGGGTTTTGGGGAACGCCTGACGACTAAGTCGACCACTTACCAGGAAGATATGACCCAAACGCCGGTCGGTCCTGCCGCTAAGAGCGCTTTTTCGATGGCGGGTAAGCACCCGGGTGATGTGGATGTGGTGGAACCTTATGACTGTTACACGATCACTGTACTGCTTACGCTTGAGGATTCGGGGTTCTGTGGGAAAGGAGAGGGCACAGATTTTGTGAATGAGCACGACCTGACTTACAAAGGTAATTTTCCGGTGAATACCCACGGTGGCCAACTTGGTGCCGGCCAGGCAGGGTTGGCGGGGGGCATGTCCCAAGTGATAGAAGGCACCCGGCAGGTGATGGGGCGTGCCGATGAGCGACAACTGACACGATGCGATACAGCGCTGGTGACAGGCACCGGGGGCATTATGAGTGAGCAGTCGGCAGTGATACTGGAGGGCGCATAATGGCCGACGATTTCAAGCGCCCAATGCCACGACCTACGCCGACCTCTGAACCATTTTGGCAGGGCCTGGCGGCAAATCAGGTACGCCTGCAGAAATGCAACGATTGTGAAAAGTGGATTTTTTATCCCCGCAGCCATTGTCCAGGCTGCTTGAGTGACCACATTGAATGGCACGAGGTCAGTGGTGAAGGCTCGATATACAGCTTCACTGTTGCTCGACGACCGACAGCACCACAATTTAAGGGTATGGAACCGCAGTTTATCGCTGTGGTTGAGTTGAATGAGGGCGTGCGGATGAACTCGGTGATCGTCAATGCAGAGGAATCCGACCTTGGCGTGGGCGCGAAAGTAAAGCCGGTATTCGATCGGGGTCAAGGCGAGCACACGTTGCTTTTCTTTGAACCGGCTGATGCCTGAACGGCTTGGATTGCTGTCTCAGGGAGCTGTCCATGGGCCGGTGTCGTAGACATCAGGGGCGGTGCGAGTACAGTAGACCCATAAAGCGTTGCAGAGACAGGAGGCAGGTATGGGACATGATCTTGTGATACGGAATGGATCGGTAGTAGATGGTACGGGCAGTGAGGCGATCGAGGCGGATGTTGCTGTCGACGGAGATCGAATCACCGCAGTTGGCCTAATCGGGGGTCGTGGCAAGGAAGAGATTGACGCGCAGGGACATACAGTTACGCCGGGTTTCATTGACCTGCACACCCATCTTGACGCACAGATCGGTTGGGATCCTGACCTGACGCCGGTGAGCTGGCATGGCGTGACCACGGCATTGTTTGGAAACTGTGGCGTGACGTTTGCACCGGTCAAATCTACGGACCATGAATTTCTTGCAGGGATGATGGAGACGGTCGAAGACATACCCAAAAAGGCAATCCTGCATGGCCTGCCATGGGACTGGGAGTCGTACGGTGAATATCTTGATTCCATTCAGGCTATGCAGCCCTCGATTAATATTGCCGGGCTCGTTGGACACTGTGCAGTTCGCTTCTACGTCATGGGTGAACGCTCGGTCGAAGAGTCAGCAACGGATGAAGACATTACAGAAATGAAGCGCGTGGTTGCTCAGTCGGTCAAAGAGGGAGCTGTTGGCTTCTCAACGTCGCGTTTTCTCGGTCACTTCCTGCCTGATGGTCGCCACGTACCCGGTACCCACGCCGAGGATAAGGAACTGATCGAGATTGCCAAGACCGTGGGCGACTTAGGTGGCATGATGCAGGCCGCCATTGATTTCGGTTCGATCGATCGAGAGATGAATCTGCTAAAAGAACAAGCGCGGCAGAATTCTCGAATTCTCTTCAGCACAGCGGGCGGCGGTACGCATGAGCAGGGTGATCTGTTTGACGCCAAGGTGCGTGAATTTCAAGCGGAAGGTCTCGACATCACCGGCGTTACTGTGCCGCGCAGCGGTGGCGGTGTTTGGGGTTTCAGCACCGGCAACTTCTGGCGTACCCGCCAGTGGACCAAACTTGCTGAGATGAGTTTTGGCGCGCGGATGGCTGCGATTGAAGATCCGGTCATGGTGGCCGATCTGGTTGCAAGTGTTGAGGCCAAACCTGAGCTGATGAAAATGTGTCGCCGTATATACTGGTTGGGCGATGGACACCACCCGAACTATGCCCGTGAGCGCAACGATAACCTCGTGGCGCTGGCGAGTGCGGCCAATGAGCATCCTGTCGAAACTTTCATTCGCATGGCCAAAGAATCTAATGGGCAGGCGCTCTTTCATGCTCGGGGTTTCAGTGTGAATCTCGATTCGCTTCAGAAGATGTTGCAAACAGACTGGGTATTACCCGGCCTTGGAGATGCAGGGGCCCATGTTAGTCAGATTATGGATGCAGGATGGGCAACGTTTACCTTGTCTCACTGGTATCGCAACAAACAGATCTGGAACCTGCCTGAGACGATTCGGCGTTTGACGGATGCGCCGGCTCGAGTGCTGGGCCTTGGTGACAGAGGGCGTATCGCCATTGGGCAAAAAGCGGACATCAACGTGATCGATGTCGATCGCGTTGCCGAGTGTATGCCTGAGCATGTGACTGATTTTCCTTTCGGGGCACCGCGACTTATTCAGCGTGCGGTCGGCTATAAAGCGACTGTTTGCAATGGCGGCGTCATATTGCGCGACGATGAACTGACGGGGACGCGTTCCGGCAAAGTGATTCGTTGATTGCCATGGCACGTCTAGACGGACGAGTTGCATTAATTACCGGAGCGGGTGCAGGCATTGGTCTTGCCTGTGCCGAACGTTTTGTCGCTGAGGGTGCATCTGTGTTGATGGCAGAAATTAACGCGGAGACCGGCCAGGCAAACGAGGCGCGTATCAACGCGAAGTATCCGGGGCGCGTGAAGTTCGTCGCGACGGATGTCAAAAGCGAGACGAGCCTTGGCGTGGCTTTCGATGCGTGCGAAAAACTGTTCGGCCAGGTTGATATGCTTGTCAATTGTGCCGGTGGATCGATCGCAGAAGATGCTTCAGTGGTTGATGTAGACATGTCGGTTTGGGATCACACGATCGATTTGGATTTAAAAGGCGCTTTTTTGAGTTGTAGGGTAGGCATTCCTTTCCTACAAGCGGCAGGTGGTGGCGCAATCGTGAATTTTACTTCGGTTGTGGCATTGAAAGGTGCCTTTCAGGGGCACGTCTACACCGCGGCCAAAGGTGGCATCATCTCCCTGACGCAGGCGCTGGCTGGTAAATATGCGCGGGACGGTATTCGGGTGAATGCAATTGCGCCTGGTATCGTTTTGTCTGAGCGGGTGGGTGATCGCCTGGGGATCGAAGCAGATGCAACCCGCGAAGAGAAAATTGCCGCAGCACAACAGATGAAAGGCAGATTGGTTGAATCCCGTCACCGATTTGGCTTCGGCTTGCCGGAAGATATTGCCAATATTGCACTCTTTTTAGTGAGCGAAGAAAGTCGCATGGTCAATGGCGCAGTCATCCCCGCTGAAGGAGGTGCTGCTCGATACTAGGTGAGTCGTTGTGCAAACTGCTCTGCGGCCGGTGACAAGGTATGCCCTTGTCTGCGCGCGAGGCCTAGGCGACGCATAATTCGTAATCCGGTCACTTCGATTTCGCGGACCAATTCCTGGTCCTGGACACCGAGCTTCGAGACAAATGCAAGACTTCCGGTCGTCGCCACCATACGCACAATGGCCGGGATAGAGCGCAGTTCCATTACAACATTGATGCCCACGCCCGCTTCGCGAAGGTTTGCATCGACAATCTGGCGGATCGCGCTACCGCCCTCAAATCCAACGAAGGTCTGCCCATCGAGGGAGGTGACGCTGACCCGGTCTGTACGCGCAAGGGGATTGTCGAGCGCTGCGATCAGCACGATATGGTCATCGACCAGCGGCAGAATATCGAGGTCAGCTGCTCGGACGGGTAATGTAACCAGGCCGAGTTCCAGACGCCCGTTTGAGACATCACCGGCGATCTCGGCTGAACTCGCTTCCTTGACTTGAAAATGAACTTGGGGAAAGTCGCGTTGAAACCGTGCGATGGCATCCGGAAGGATGAACGATACGGCGGTCGCACCGCCGCCAATGCGAACCGTTCCACCTTCAACACGCTTCAGGCCAAAGACTTCTGCTTTTAGAGCATCGTATCGTCCGATGAGAAGGCGTGCTTCACGGTCGACGAGGATGCCGATTTCAGTTAGCCGGGCACCCTTGCGACTGCGGCTTAAGAGCGCTACACCGAATGCTTCTTCGAGTTGTTGTATTCGCCGGGTAAGCGCAGGTTGGGTCAGACCGAGATGATTGGAAGCCTTGGTAATGGTGCCCGTGTCGGCGACTGCTACGAGGGAGCGCAGGTGATCGAGGTCCATGGATTAAGCCTCAGCATGAATTTATAAATAGAATTTATTTATGTTATACATCAAAAGTATCCATTTTACGCATATAAAAAGATTTGCTAGGTTTTAAAGTTGAACCCGAGTACTGACGAATACCGTCACAGAAGAGGTCAATCATGCTTGACGAATATCGAACGCATGCGGCTGAGCGTGCTGCCCAGGGGATTCCGCCGCTTCCATTAACAGCTGAGCAGGTGACCCAGCTCATTGATTTACTTAAACAACCCCCGTCCGGAGAAGAAGATTTTCTGATGGACCTGATGATGATGCGCGTACCGCCAGGAGTGGATGATGCTGCCTATGTAAAAGCGGCATTTCTCGCAGACGTCGCCAAAGCGAAGGTCGAATGCAGTCTTATCAGCAGAGAAAAGGCGACAGAACTCCTTGGTACGATGCTCGGTGGTTACAATATTCTGCCTCTCGTTGAATTACTTGATGATGCAGACCTTGGGTCGATTGCAGGGGAAGCGCTCAAGGGAACACTTTTAATGTTCGATGCTTTTCATGATGTTGCCGAAAAAGCGAAGAACGGCAATACCCATGCCCAGGGGGTGATGCAGTCCTGGGCTGATGCCGAATGGTTTGCCGCGCGAAATGATCTGCCGGATGCAATCAAGCTGACTATTTTCAAAGTGGCCGGTGAGACCAATACCGATGATCTTTCGCCGGCCCAGGATGCCTGGTCACGTCCTGATATCCCTTTACACTCACTCGCAATGCTCAAGAACCCACGTGAAGGCATTACCAATGCGATTGAGCAGATTGAAGCGCTGAAAAATAAAGGAAACGGCGTGGCTTATGTGGGTGATGTGGTTGGCACGGGTTCTTCCCGCAAAAGTGCAACGAATTCGGTGCTCTGGACGATGGGCGACGACATACCGTTTGTGCCCAACAAACGTCAGGGTAGTGTTGTGCTGGGGGGCAAAATCGCACCTATTTTCTTCAATACCCTGGAAGATTCCGGTGCTCTGCCAATTGAGTGTTCCGTTGAGAACATCAATATGGGTGACACGGTCGTTGTGAAGCCTTATGAGGGGCGTGTTGAAAACGAGGCGGGTGATTTGATCTGCGAGTTTACCCTCAAGACGCAGGTCATCCTTGATGAAGTGAAAGCCGGTGGCAGGATCCCACTGATTATCGGACGCGGTCTCACTGAACGCGCCCGCGAGGCACTTGGCCTTGGCCCAACCGATGTGTTTCGGCGGCCTGAAAATCCCAAGGATTCAGATGCCGGATTTACACTTGCACAAAAAATTGTTGGTCGAGCATGCGGCCTTAACGAAGGTGAGGGTATCCGTCCGGGCATGTACTGTGAACCGCGGGTAGGTACGGTGGGTTCTCAAGATACCACTGGACCGATGACGCGTGATGAGTTGAAGGAACTGGCGTGTTTGGGTTTTTCCGCGGATCTAGTGATGCAGAGCTTCTGTCACACCGCGGCGTATCCGAAGCCTGTAGATATTGAGACCCAGCACACGCTGCCTGATTTTATTCAGAATCGGGGTGGTGTGGCCTTGCGTCCAGGAGATGGCATTATTCACAGCTGGCTTAACCGTATGCTCCTGCCTGATCAGGTGGGGACAGGTGGTGATTCGCACACGCGATTCCCCCTGGGCATATCGTTTCCGGCCGGATCTGGCCTCGTTGCATTTGGTGCTGCAATTGGCGTTATTCCGCTTGATATGCCGGAATCTGTTCTGGTGCGGTTTAAAGGCGAGATGCAACCCGGCATCACACTGCGGGATCTGGTCAATGCAATTCCTTATGCGGCGATACAGAGAGGTCTGCTGACGGTTGAAAAACAAGGTAAGAAGAATGTCTACAACGGCCGTATAGTCGAGATTGAAGGCTTAGCGGATCTCACCGTGGAACAGGCATTTGAACTCTCCGATGCATCAGCTGAGCGCTCTGCAGGTGGCTGCACGATCAATCTCTCGGAAGAATCTGTAACAGCATATTTGCATTCTAATGTGGTCATGCTGCGCTGGATGATCGCCAACGGGTACGGGGATGTACGCACGCTTGAACGCCGCGCGCGGGCGATGGAAGATTGGCTGGCCAATCCGATGCTCCTGCGAGCGGACAAAAACGCAGAATATGCCGAGGTCATCGAGATCGACCTGTCCGAGATCACCGAGCCGTTGCTTGCATGCCCAAATGATCCTGATGATGTAAAACCTCTATCGGAAGTTGCCGGGACACCCATTGACGAGGTCTTCATCGGCTCGTGCATGACCAATATCGGTCACTTCCGAGCGGCAGGTAAGCTCCTTGAGGCAGCTGGACAGGTCATACCCACTCGGCTCTGGATCGCGCCGCCGACGAAGATGGACGAAAGCCAGCTCATGGAGGAAGGTTATTATAATATCTTTGCCCAGGCAGGTGCTCGCACAGAAATGCCTGGGTGTAGCCTCTGCATGGGCAACCAGGCACGTATCCAGGCAGGTTCGACCTGTGTTTCGACGTCCACACGCAACTTCCCGAATCGGCTCGGTCAGGGCTCAAATGTATTTCTCGCATCGGCTGAACTTGCAGCGATTGCGTCGCTGATGGGGAAACTCCCGAGCAAAGAAGAGTATCTTGAGTACGCATCACAGATTGACTCGATGGGAACGGAGATATACAAATACCTCAACTTTGATCAGGTCCCCGAATTCCTAACAGCAGCAGAGGAAGGTAAGTCCATCGCCAAGGAGATCGTCGTACAAGGGTGATCTTAAAACTTGAATTAAGGCGCTTGGTGATCAGGATCGGGATGCTTGGGCGTGACCTCGCCCAAGCGTTAGAAAATAGACAATCTGGGAGGAATTATGACTGACTTCGATCTCGTTATCCGCAACGCGCGTATCGTCGATGGTACAGGTCGGGATGAAATTTCGGGCGATGTTGCCATCAAAGATGGGGTCATCGCTTCGGTGGGTAGGGTGACGGGTCAAGGCACGCATGAAATGGATGCGATGCGAAAAATTTTGACGCCAGGTTTTATTGATATCCACACCCATTTCGATCCACAGCTGTGCTGGGACGGACTGGCGACCCCTTCTCTCGAGCATGGTGTCACGACGGTCATTATTGGCAACTGTTCACTCAGCCTGGCTCCCGTCAAGGATGGGGGGGCAGATAAAATTGTGAGCATGTTCGGGGTCATCGAAGACATCAAGAAGCCGACCTTCGATGAAGCAGTGCCGTTCAGCTGGGAGAGTTTCGGTGAATATCTGGATTTCATCCGCCCGAATTTAGGCATCAATGTGGGGGCGTTGATTGGTCATTCAGCACTTCGCTGGTATGTAATGGGACCACAAAGCCAGGAACGTGCAGCCACGGAACATGAGATAGCCCGTATGTGTGAATTGGTAGAAGAAGCCATGGCCGCAGGTGCCGTCGGCATCTCTTCATCTTACGTGGACATGGATGAAAACATGCACCCGGTACCCAGTCGGTTTGCTGAATACGAAGAAAAGGCCGCGCTCGCTAAAGCGATGGCAGCCAGTGGTCGTGGTGTGTGGCAGGTTGTTCCCTATTTCCCTGATCCTGTTGAGCAACTCAAGAACATAAAAGAACTCGGCGATATCAGCCTGGCTGCGGGTATTCCGTGCTCTCTACAGCCGGTCCTTTCTTCGCCCACCTCACCGCTCGCCACGGAAATTATCGCAGCGCTTGAAGCAGAACAGGCTCGGGGCGCGCGTGTCTACGGACAGATTATGCCGCGCTGTTTCGATATGAATATGCGTCTTGCTGAGACCAGCATGCTGCTATTTGCCATGCCGAGGTGGAAGGCAATCATGGACTTGCCTCGAAACCAGCGTCGGGCAGAATTCGAAGACCCAGCAACGCGTCAGATACTTGTTGACGAGATGAAGAATGCCCAGGGGTTTTCCGGGACGTTACCATTTCTAATCGTCGGCTCTGTGAGGTCACCTGACAACGAGCCTTATCAGGGACGCACGTTGGGTGAGATTGCACAGACTGAAGGTAAAGACCTGGCGGAGGTGATACTCGACCTGTCGCTTAAAGACGATCTCAATACGGAATTTAAGTTGATGAATGTGCTCAACGCTGACAAGGCATCTGTGGCACAGCTGATTGACCATCCGCTCCTGCATTTCGGTGCTTCTGATGCGGGTGCGCACATCACGCAATTTTGTGGTACGGGTGATACCACACATATGCTCGAACACTACGTGCGCGATACTGGACGCCTGCCCCTGGAGCGAGCGATACACCGTATGACAGGGGAAGTCGCATCTGATTGGGGTCTGGCAGATCGCGGTACGATTGAGCCTGGAAAAGCGGCGGACCTCGTTCTGTTTGATCTCTCTTCAATCAGATGCGGAGCGGAAGAGTTCGTGGACGATTTTCCTGGTGAGGCCAACCGTTACATCCGCAAATCAGAAGGCTATGACGCGGTCATCGTCAATGGTCAGATTGTATTTGACGGTCGTGGTTATACCGAGCAACGCCCGGGTCAGGTGGTATAGCACCGGTCTTATCATCCAGGGTGGTGCCGCCAAATAGACGGTCTTTGGTCTCAAACTGAAGCGCGTTAAGCTCAGTCTGCAATGCCTGACGGCCTGCCTCTGCGCGCGGATCATCGGGATAGTAAGATAATTCCGATTCAGCCTCGCCTGCGACACGGGTGCCGGTCAGCACTCTGGCCTGGTGATAGTCGTAGGGCATAGCCCGATGCAGCAATGCCCGATTATCCCAAATAAGGGTGTCGCCGACCTGCCATTTATGGGTATACACGCGAGCCGGATCTGCAACAACAAACTCAACGAGTGACTTTATGAGTGCTCTGCTTTCGTCTCTTGACAATCCTGGAATGCCAAAGGCATGGCGACCGACAAATAAATTTTTTACCCCAGTTTCCGGGTGTATCTTCACAATCGGGCGCAGATAGGCTTCACCGTGGTAGATCGTGCCGTCTTTCTGCGGTGGGAAATCGCCTAAATCGTTGGCTTGGGAGAACTGAGTTGAGTGAAAGGCGGCCAGGCCCTCTATCCTCGCTTTGGTTGCGTTGTCCAAGGCGGCGTAGCCACTGCGCATATCAGCCAGTTCTGTTTCTCCACCTTCATCGGGGACGGTAACGGCCGACAACATGGCGCATTTCGAGCTGATCGGCCAGTATGTAGAATCGGTGTGCCAGGCTTCGTTACCGACGTTAGTCCGCATACGCTGGGTATTCATTGGAATAATCTCGCCGTATGTCCCGTCGGATCGTTTCTCCTGGTTCGCCATCGGCAATGCAGCAAATTCGAGTTTCCCGAAGCGTTCGCCAAAAGCGGTGTTTTCTTCATCGGAGAGGTACTGACCAGGAAAGACGAGAAAGCCGTATTTTAAAAAGGCGGACTGAATGGTTGAGAACTGCGTATCGGTGAGGGAGGCTAATGCCACTTCGGTCACAATCGCACCGAATGTTTTATCCGGAATCGGCGTGATGGTAATTTCTGACATGTTCTTTCCCTCCTGCCTTGCCGCTAAGATTACCGCATTAAATACGCCAAGGGGATAATTATGGAGCAACTTGCGAACAAGATCGCCGTCATCACAGGTGCTGCATCGGGTATCGGTCTCGGAATTACTAATGCGCTGATAGCAGAGGGGGTGCATGTGGCCATGCTCGATGTAGAAGAGCATGCGCTGAATGAGGCGGTGCGTGGGATCGGTCAAACCAACGTCGACGTGCAACGTTTTGCAGTCGATGTCACGAGCCGTGAATCCATGCAACGAACGGCGGATGAGATAAAGGCACATTTTGGAAAGGTCCATATTCTTTGTAACAATGCAGGGGTTGCGGTAGCGGGTGCTGTGCAGGATCTCACTTATGAGGACTGGGATTGGTGTTTAGGTGTCAATCTCAACGGTGTGATTAACGGCATGCAGAGCTTTTTGCCACTGATGACGCAACACAAAGAGGGTGGTCACATCATCAATACGTCCTCCATCCTGGGTCACCTCGCCTTTGCGTCGCAGGCGGTATATTGTGCATCTAAGTATGCAGTCCTTGGGATTTCTGAAGCCGCGCGCGCAGACCTTGCACCGATAAACATTGGCGTCTCCACACTCTGTCCCGGCATGATTGCGACCAACATCGTCCGGTCAGATCGTAACCGTCCATCAGACCTCGGCAAAGGCGGGTTATACAAAGATCCGGAGCAGACGGATGTGCTTGATGCACAATTCAAATCGGACGGCCTGTCTGCCGACACTGTGGGAACGCAGGTCGTACATGCGATCAAGCAGAATAAAGCCTACATATTTACCCATGCAGGATTGGTCGAAGGCATCGAAGCACGCTTTCAACGTATCCTCACAGATTTCGATGGAACAGAAGCGTCGGGTGGCCACTTCAACGCCTGATCATGGCAGAAGTGGTCAAGCCGGTTTTCATCCAGCGGATGCTGTTAATGAGACTATATTTTTTGGTATCGATCTTGCTTCTATGCAGCAAATGACTCAAATTAAGACACGATGGACAACCAAATAAAAGAAAACCTCTCTGAACCCAACATCTGGACCCGGCTCGGCTACATGGTCCTCTACATTATTGCCTATGCGGTGGCGGAAACGGTCTTTGCGCTGGTGGCAATTTTCCAATTCTTATCGGCGTTATTCACCCGACAGGTCAACACCCCACTGGCGACGTTTGCAGCGAATCTGTCCTGGTATATATACCAGATCGTCCAGTTCCAGACGTTCAATTCGGAAGAAAAGCCGTTTCCATTCTCCGACTGGCCGAATAAGTCGCCTGGACAAACGCCGTGGTCTGATGAGGCAGAAGCTGCAAAGGACCATGAAACGGTTACGCCGCCAGAAAATAATGGCGTACAAGGAGACCAAACCAGCCGGCCTGAGCCTTAAGCCGGATCGCTCCTCCTCAGGGGAGGTCGGATGCGATGACGTAAACGACTTGGCCGTTCCGCATTTCCATACGACCGCCGTTCTCACGGATTGCCGTTTCAGCCACGGCCAGGATTCGATCGACAATTTCGGTAATGGGGGTGCGAAGTGAGATGTGATCCCTGGAAATATTGACGTAGGTATTGTTGAACGGCTGTGGCCAATCTCGCCACGCAGGGAGTGATTCCATCTGCTTTAGTGTTTTGGAACCGAGGCCGCTCATGCCACGCAGTACGCCAATGAGGCCGCCGGTTGTTGCGGCTTGGTTATCGCAGTCGTAGCCTGCGGATGTGGCGATGCCAACGGTCTTGATGTAATCACCTTCACCGTAAAGGATGGCCATGACACCGGTCAGGCCGTTGACGAGAGATGACACGACGCTGACGGGTGCTTCGTAATCGCCCCGTTTGTACGCATAGTACTTGTCGTGAATGCGTTGGCGGGTCTCTCGCCAATCTTCGTTTTGTTTGTGCCAGGTGACCACATCGCGAATTCCTTTTGAGAAAGGTCCTGTGCGCGGGACGGCATCGATTGCGATATCGACGAGTTTGCGCACGTCGTCCTCAAAAAAGGCGGCACTGATCATGGCGGCGTAGGCCATGGTTGCGTGGGTTCCCCAATCATCGTTGGTGATGCGTGCTCCCCAAAGTGCCCGGTTGGTTGCCTGTTTGATCATGCCCGGATAAAAGGCACTCCAGATTTCGTTGACAAGCTGAGGGTCGATTTGAAACCAGTGTTTGTTATTCCGCTTGCTGCCGGTATCCGGGGCCACGAAACCCTGATCCATGAGGGTGCGAGCTTCTCTGTTAGCGACCCAGATGAAGTCGTTTATGTGTCTTTTCCACGCTTCGGTTATCTCAGGGTAGGTGATGTCGAGACCGTGCGCCTCGACTGCGTGCAGGGTGACGAATTCAATGTCGGTGTCGTCGTCGCTGAACGCACCGCCCAACGCTGCGGCAAGGACAGGAATGTGGCCGCGTCGGTCCTGGTGATTGATGTTGAGTGCGGGCTGACCGTTGTAATCAGCGGTGTACACATGGTCTACAAGGACTGGGATTGGCGTGTCGATGTACTTGTTTTCAAACGGAAAACCGATGTAGTTACCCAGTAGCTGTCCGTTCCAGAAGCCTGCTATCTTGTCTCTTAAATCAGCTTTTGAAATCACACGTTCATCTGCCTGAACGCTGAGGGAAATGGTGAGTAGAAGTAGTGCGATGGGTCTCATGTGTACTCTATGCTTAACGACCTGTGCAGACCATGACTCTGTGCATCACCCGGTCCGAGGGTTGGTCGCGAACCACATAATGTTGTGTTTTTTCGTTGTCCCACATCGCCAGCGTGCCGGGCTCCCAAGATACTCGTAGCTGGAGCTCCGGGACATTGGTTTGGTGGTAAAGATGTTCGAGCAGGAGGTCGCTCTCCTCGCGTGAGAGCCCTACGATCCGTTGCGTGTACAGACGGTTGACGTAGAGCGATTTGGTCCCTGTATCGGGATCGACCATGATGACAGGATGTTCGACTGGTGGTGCGTCAGGATCGGCAAGCCCCCAGGCATTGAGGGCCGTGAGTCCCTCAAGAAATTCTTGCATTGGCTGTGATAGACGCTTGTAAGCAGCCGTCATGTCAGCGAATAGGGTATCCCTGCCATAGTCCGGCACATTGATGGCATGCAAGAAAGAAAACCACTGAGTCGTGGCCCGGGGAGGGCCATCAGTGTGCCAGGAATCGCCAACGGTTGGTCCCGTTGGGTAATCACCAGTGGCAAGGAGTTTCACGCCTGGTTGACCTGGCACATCACCCCAATTGGGATGTTTGGCCCTTTCAGCCTCGCCGAATTCTTCTGCAAAGCGCAGTAATTGGTCTGGGGAAAGATGCTGTTGATTGGGGATCACCAGCACTTTATGAGCTTGCAGTGCTTGTTTGAATTCATCGATGAGTATCTCGTCGTATTGAGCGAGATCGACTTGACTGACCTGTGCACCGAATGTGCCGGTGATGGGTTGTGCGTTGAGCATGGCTACCCTTTTCCTTGTTTCGTGCCTTTGTTGACAGCTGTTCTGCGTCGGGTGCGCTTTATGTGCCTTGCAACGCCCGGCCATTCGAGCAGATTGTCGCACAGCGCATCGGGGTAGTGATGCCGATTGGCGTCAGGCCGGGTATTTGTTGTACATCGAAAATAAACCATCAACCGCGGGTCTGAGGTTGTTACCCGGGTCCCACCGTGGGGGGTTGAGAAATGCACAATGACCGCATCGCCTACGTTGAGGCGCACCAGTGTTGGCTCTGGCCAGATCTTGCCGTCCGGGGTCGTCACGGCGTTTTTGTATTGCGAGCGAAGGTCGTCAGGATAATGCCTCAGGCCATGCTTATTTGGTGCTTTTTCGTCCTCTCGTTTCCAACCAGGGCCGTCAGGACCCAGCGGACCTCCGGCATCGCGTTGCATTTGAAAGAAGTTCTGCATATGCAAATGACCGCCAGGCAGTAGTCCTAGATTTCCGCACCCTGCCAGGCGTTGATCTGACAGCGCGATGCCGACCAGTGCAGTGAAATTGGTCAAGTTAACGCAGTGCTCTGGAAAGGTCTTATGCAAGCCATTTGTGCTGGGTTCGCGCTGCCATGCCGCGAGGTGACGACCACGTATGTGGGTGCCTGCTCGAGGCGGCGATGTCCCGCCGTTCCACAAACCGTCCAGATGGCCGGACCATCCAAGGTGAGGTGTGTCCCTGTTTAGGTATCCCGTTTCGTTGGTCTCCTCGTCGTTATTTGATGGAAAAAGCGTCGCCAATTGTGCACCTCGCAGTGCAAACGAGGACGCGCCCAGAGCACGTTCTAAGATCTTGCGCACTGGAGTCTGGTCGTACAGATCCACAAAAATTGATGTTTCACCGGATCGAAACATGAATTGGGTGGCCTCTGTGAGGAACTCATGATCGCGCTCACGAAGCGTTCTTTGTGCCGCTCGGCGCAGTTCGCCCATGCGTTCGAAAATAAGGCGACGGGCTTGGAGTGCCATGGTCTTGGGAACGACGCCAGGTAACTTAAGGTATCCCTTACGGTGAAATTGACGTGCCTGATCTGGCGTCATCACTCGCCTCGGGTAAGCTGCTGGGTTAAGAATTCGTTGATTTTCTCATCACTGAAACCAAGCTCTGCCAGGATGGCTCGAGTTTCCGTTGCGAAAGGCTTGGTGGGTGGACGCGTACTGAAACCCTCACCGTTCATTTTGACGTGGGGGGACAACACGCGGATCGATCCGGAAGGATGCTCAACCAGTTCGAACATGCGATTCGCTTCGGCCTGCTCGTCTTCGAAGAGTTCCAGGGGAAACTTCACTGTCGATACCGGTACGCCTGCATCATTGAGTCGTCGTACCCAGTGCTGGGATACCTTGCTCCGCAGGATCTCCTCGACGTCGCGACGGAGACGATTGACCGTCTCGGCAGGTGCGGTGAGGATCGATTGCATCGGTGGGGTCAAGTCCAGAGCCTCGTTAAATCGATCCTGCAAACCTTTACTTGCGCACGCAATGGCAATGGTGCCGTCCGCTGTTTCATAGGTGCGAAAGTAGATATTTCGGATGGCATACACCCTGATGCCGGGAATTGAAGCAAGCTGGTCTTCGTAGGGTGCACCATCACGTCTTTGAGTGTCGATTTTGTGCATTGCCTCACGGTGGCTCTCCCGGTCCAACTCTTCGTGTCTTATCAACTGGTTGTTTGCAAGCGCCATGGCCGATTGCATCAGACTGACGTCGACGATCCCACCAGCACCAGTACGCTCGCGTCGCAGGAGTGCAGAACTTACCCCGTAAGCCAGAGAGGTGGCGGCCATGTAGTCAGAGATGACGGGATCGCCTGGGGCAGGTCTTCCATCAACTATCCGACCCATAGCAGCCATCAGGCCGCTTCTTGCTTGGACAACAATATCCATCCCGGCCAGGAGGGCGTCGGGACCTTCTTTGCCGAATGGTGTGATCTCGCCGATGATAAGGGCCGGATATGCTTTAAGGAGCGCTGTTGGATCGAGACCCAGCTTGCCGGCCAGGCCGGGTCTGAAATTCATTAGCACAACGTCGGTTGATGCGATCAACGCATCCATGATTGGTTTCGAATTAGGATCGCCCAGCTTGAGTGGTAGGGCATGTTTGCCCCGGTTGCGGGAGATGAAGATTCGGGAGTCGTTGGGAGAGATCTCGCCCATGTGGCGGTTAGGGTCTCCTTCCAGACTTTCGACTTTGATTACATGAGCGCCGCCTTCTGCCAGGAGTTGACCGCAATAGGGCACTGCGACAAATTGACCGAATTCGACTACGCGTATGCCTGCAAAGGGCTGGTTATCCTCAGCCATCGATCAGCCTCGTCCGACGAAAGGCATCTTGGTCGCCATCACCGTCATGAATAGCACATTCGCATCGAGCGGCATATTCGCCATGTAAACAACGGCCTTTGCCACATTATCAACATCCATCGTAGGCTCCGCAGCCATGCGTCCGTCGGCTTGGGGGACACCTTCCGCCATGCGCTCCGTCATGGCTGAGGCGGCATTGCCGATGTCTATTTGGCTACAGGCTATATTGTATTTTCGCCCGTCGAGAGAAGTGGACTTGGTAAGTCCGGTCATCGCATGCTTAGTGGCAGTATAAGGTGCAGAATTGGGACGCGGCACATGGGCAGATATCGAGCCATTGTTGATGATTCGTCCTCCTTGAGGATCCTGCTCCTTCATCATATGAAACGCCTGTTGAGTGCAGAGGAAAGCCCCGGTCAGGTTGGTATCAACCACGGATTGCCAGACTTTGAGTGGTATCTCTTCCAGGAGGCCTCCGGCACCACGCCCGGCATTGTTGAATAAGAGATCAAGCCTTGCGAAACGGTCTTTTAAGGCGCTGAAGAGTTGGTCTATGTTATCGCTGTCCCTAAGGTCGGTGGGGGCAATCAATGTGTCTTCACCCCCAATCAATTCAGCTGTTTCTAAAAGTAATTCTTCCCGACGACCGCAAATAGCTAACGTCCAGCCAGCTTCCGCCAGGGCAACCGCGCATGCCCGGCCAATCCCGGTCCCGGCCCCTGTCACCAATGCAATGCGTTTCGACATAGAATGAGTCCTCGTATCTCCCTATTTTAGATTATCAGATGAACGCGGAAGACAATCAAAGTGTGGCAGAAGTGCGCGCTAAGTACTTCAGTGATAACGGGTTTGCCGAGGACGGCGGTTACGGTGCTCGATGGGTACCGCTGAAGTTCGGACCCATTAAGCTGGCCTTATATAACAGTTCAGCTCGCAAACGCGCCGTTCCAATACACGACCTTCACCATCTCGTCACAGGATACAACACGGATCCTAAGGGCGAGGCTGAAGTGGCGACCTGGGAACTCGCCGCAGGAACGCACGATAAGTGGTTCGCATTGTTTATTAATCTGCCGGCGCTTCTTTATGGTGCAGCCCTGTGGCCCCGTGCCATCTGGGCTGCGTGGCGAAAAGGATGTCGTGAAACCGGCCTGTACACTTCTGATTTCAATGCACAATGGTTGCACTTGAACCTGGATCAACTGCGGCGGGTCGCCTTCAGTCCGAAGCCGCCACCGCCATGTATTGGTTGTAAGTATTTCGGCTATTTAGTGGGCGCCATGATCGCCACCGTGGCGCCACTCATACTGTTGGCCTGGATTGTTGGAAGTTTGATTTTCTAATCCGCAAGACACAGGCCGATGACCTGCCTTTGACGATGACGGGTTTTGACGTTGAGTGGGTATAATAAGGCAGCTTTGTTAGGAGAGAGAGAAATGGCAGAAGCTGATGAGCAGCTTAATTTTGATGTAGAAGCTCTGCGTGAGAAATATAGGCAAGAACGTGACAAACGGCTGCGTTTTGACGGCAACGAGCAGTATCAGGAAATTACCGGCGATTTCAGCAACTACCTGGACGACCCTTATGTGGAAGAGGTCGTTGATCGAAAACCCTTACACGACGAGATGGATATCATCATCGTGGGTGGTGGTTTCGGTGGCCTTATCACCGGCGCACGTTTTCGTGAAGCGGGAATAGAAAATATTCGGATCATTGAAAAGGGTGGGGACTTTGGTGGTACCTGGTACTGGAATCGATATCCGGGGGCCGCGTGCGACACCGAATCGTACATCTATCTGCCCTTGTGTGAAGAACTCAATTTCGTGCCGAAAGAAAAATACACGCACGCGCCGGAAATCCTTGCGCATAGCAAAAATATCGGCAAGCACTACAACCTCTATCGAGACGCATGTTTTCAAACTGAAGTGACGGGCATGATGTGGGATGCGGATATATCGCGCTGGATAGTCACGACCAATCGGGATGATGAAATGCGCGCACGTTTCGTCGTGATGTCTAACGGACCTTTAAATCGGCCGAAACTTCCGGGTATATCGGGTATCAGCACCTATAAGGGCCATACCTTTCACACCAGTCGGTGGGACTATGAGTACACGGGAGGTGGACCGGAGGGAGACCTGCATAAACTAGCTGACAAACGGGTCGGCATTATTGGGACAGGAGCCACTGCGGTGCAGTGTATTCCTCATCTTGGCCGTGGCGCTAAAGAACTGTTTGTGTTCCAGCGCACACCTTCATCTGTCGATGTACGCGCCAACAGGCAGACAGATGCTGAATGGGCTCAGAGCTTACATTCCGGCTGGCAACGCGAACGCATGGAGAATTTCAACACGCTCACGTCCGGCGGCATTGTCGAAGAAGATCTTGTGCAGGATGGTTGGACTGAGATTATCCGCAACCTCATATCCATGGCGAATTATCGGGGTAAAGATACCGACTGGTCCCAGGTTCCCTATCTGATGGAAATTGCAGACTTTAAAAAGATGAATCAGATACGTGACCGGGTGGATTCCATCGTCGAAGACCCGGCGACGGCAGAGGCGTTAAAGCCCTGGTACCGGCAATTTTGTAAACGGCCTTGTTTTCACGACGATTACCTGCCGACTTTCAACAGAAAGAACGTTCATCTGATCGACACTGAAGGAAAAGGCGTTCATGCGATTACCGAGCGGGGTATCGTTGCGAACGGCGAAGAGTTTGAAGTGGATTGCATCATCTTTGCGACCGGCTTCGAAGTGGGCACCGAATACACCCGACGGGCCGGATACGACGTACTCGGCAGGGAAGGGCTTAAGCTGTCCGAGAAGTGGGCGGAGGGAATGCGAACATTGCATGGGCTTCATAGCTGTGGTTTTCCCAACCTTTTTATCATGAGCAATGGTCAGGCAGCCTTTACGACCAACTTTCCGCA
>JAYZCO010000075.1:0-23872 GCA_036338285.1 Pseudomonadota bacterium | reverse complement strand
CTGAATCCGGCGCTAGGTATCCGCGGGAAGGTTACAAAAGTTAGCAGTGACCTCGACGGGGATCATGTGCCTGTGCCGCATTTTGGTGTCGTGTTGAATGTAGAAGCCTGGGATGAATTGTGTGCGAGTGTGGTGATGCGTATTAAGGATTTTGTCGTCAAACCAAGGGTTCGGTTTGCAGGGCAGGCGGGTGAGCAGCGTACAATGTTCTTTCTTGACCCTTCTGGCAACGCCATTGAATTCAAAGCCTTCAAGTGTGTAGAGGCATCTCTCTTTGCGGTCTGATGAACCTATCGATGTAGCTATTGTCGGTGCCGGAATCGGCGGCAGCGGCTTAGCGGTCATCCTGGCGAAAACCGGCCTTAAGGTATTGCTGCTTGAGAAGACGAAAGCACATAAAGACGTCGTGCGAGGTGAGTGGCTCGCCCCGTGGGGCGTTGAGGAAGCAAATTATCTGGGACTGACGGACCTGTATATGCGTGCCGGTGCAAATCGTATCGATCGCCACATCAGTTACAGCGAGTTCTCAGCGGGTGAAGATGTCGAAGACAGTACGATGGTGATGGCAGATACAGTGGCTGAGAAACCGTTGTGCCTGGGACATCCCAAAGCCTGCAATTTACTCAACGAAGAAGCCGTACGTCTGGGCGTTGAATTTCAACGTGGTATCAGGGCGCTCAAGGTCACCCCGGGTGAACCGCCACGTCTGCGCTATCAACACGACGGTCAAATGCATGAGTTAAGCCCGAGATGGATAGTGGGCGCAGATGGTCGCAAAGGGGTGGTGGCACGACAGATAGGCTGTTCGGTCTCACAGGATCCTGAGCATCATCTTTTCTCCGGCATGCTGGTTAAGGATGCACACGCATGGCCTTCTGACCTGCAGGTCGTGGCAACCGAAGGAGATGTGAATATTCTCGCCTTTCCCCAGGGCGACGGTGTTGTAAGAATCTACCTTGGGTGGCCATCGTCAGATCGAGGGCGTCTGCTTGGTCCGGATGGGCCTGCACGTTTCCTCGACTCTTGGCGGATAAATTGTGTTCCGCATGCGGAGGCAATTGCTTCGGCGACGCCAATCAGTCCCTGCATTGCCTACCCAAATCAGGATGCATGGCTTGATTCGCCAGTACGACCAGGGGTGGTACTCATAGGCGATGCCGCTGGACGCAATGACCCAATTATCGGTCAGGGTCTGTCAATCGCCCATCGTGATGTACATTTTGTGTCGGATGCAATGTTGCATGAAAGCGACTGGCGGATGGATATGTTTGAACCGTATGTGGCTGAGCGTGCGGAACGCATGCAACGGTTGCGAACAGTTGCTCGACTTACGAGCTTGCGAACAAGTGTCTTTGGTGATGAAGGTTTTCGCCTGCGCTTAAAGATACACGAACGCATGGCCGCAAAACCGGATCTAGAGGCCCCTTTTGCGGCAGGTTTTTTAGGCCCGCAAAATCTGCCAGCTGAGATATTTTCACCTGTGTTTACAGAAGAAATTGTGGGCGCACCGATATGGGAAGAACATCCCTGAGCTGTTGGTTTGGCTGCCTTGCGCTCATGACCATCCTGATCGGAGTGATACAGGCAGCCGACAGCGTTTTAACAGGTATGACGAATGATGAGGCCGGTTGGCAGATATACGACATGACCCTGCGCCAAACCGCTGGCGGTATGCTTCAGATCGAATGACTATGAGTGGGAAGGCGTTGCTCGCTTTAGAGTTGCTGGCGGGACAGTCGAAGCTCTGATAATCGGTGCGAGACCTGATCGATATTAAGATAGGGGCGGTCACCCTTAATCGTGACACGGTGCCCTTTGCGTTCTTCGGGCCAGTAGTCCCACATCGCGAAATGCTGAGTGCACCTGTTATCCCAAAGGGCAATTGCGTTTTCTGACCATTTGAATCGAACCTGGAATTCCGGGCGTTGTTGGTGCTTATAAAGCATGAGGAGCAGGGCATCGCTTTCGTTTTTTGTGAGCCCGTCTATACGTGTGGTGAATGACGGGTTTACAAAAAGTGCGCGACGACCTGATTGTGGATGGGTGCAGATGACAGGGTGAAGTGCCCGCGGATAGATTTTGCCGTCATCGACCATACCCCGTTCGGCATAGCGACCGCGATAGACGTGCTCCGATTCGTGGTGTGCATTTAACGTCAGGAGAAAGTTCTGCATCGATTCAGACAGGGTTTCAAAGGCCGCATAGGAGGAAGCGAACAGCGTATCGCCACCGGTTTCAGGAAGGATGTGCAGTTGCAGCATGGTCGCCAGGGGTGGTTCTTCGTCGCAGGAGACATCTGTGTGCCAGCCATTACCATTTGCGACCTTCGATTCTTTGTGCACATGGATGACAAAGACATCAGGATGGTCCTGATGTGTGGGCGCGGCCGGGTGCGTGTGTAAGGGCCCAAGGCGGCGAGCGAATGCCACCTGCTCCTCAGGTTGAAGCAGGCTGTGATCACGAAAGAAAAGCACACTGTGTTGCGTAAATGCATCCTTTAGAGCACTAAATTCATGGTCGCTTAGGTCTCTCAGGTCAATGCCTGAGACTTCTGCCCCGATCAATGGCGTAACTGGCTCAATTTTCATGAGGGCTTTCCTTAGAGAAGAAGTCGATAGGGTGCTTCGAGGAGGGTTTTAACCTCGCCTAAAAACGCCGCCGCCGGTGCGCCATCGAGTACACGATGATCCCATGTCAATGACAGACGCATCACCTGGGTTTTGTAGGGTCGCTCGCCTTCCCATGCCACTTCGTCTCGGATGCGGTTAACGCCGAGAATTCCGGCTTGGGGTGAATTGATGATTGGCGTGAAAGCGTCCACCCCCATCATGCCCAGGGCCGAGACAGTAAAGGTACCACCTTGCAGATCGTCGAGTGCTAAGGCGTTGTTGCGCGCAGCTTCTGCAAGGCGGCTGCTGAGTGCGGCAAGTTCCTTCATCGAGATGAGGTTGGCATTGTGCAAAACCGGAACAATGAGGCCCTCATCTAACGACACCGCCATACCGATATTGACCTCTCCGTGCAGTTCGATTTCCTTCTCGCCCCAGGAAGCATTGATCAGCGGGTGTGTTTCCAGGGCCTTTGCCGTCGCGCGAATGACGATGTCCGTGTAAGTGGGTTTTACGCCTTGGCCTGCCCACTCGTCCACCAGTTGGCCGCGGAGTTTAATGGCGTCATCCATGTTCACGTCCATATCCATGGTCAGCTGTGCCATCTCCATCAGGCTTGCGTGCATTCGCTCGGCGATGGTTTTGCGCATCCCCCGAATGGGCAGCCCCGTCGACTCTCTGGCAGCCATGGGAGGTGAAGACGATGTGGATTGGACGGCCGCCTCGACGTCCTCTTTCGTGATACGACCACCCGGTCCGGTACCTTTGATTAAACTGAGATCGACACCCAGTTCACGAGCGAGTTTGCGGGCTATGGGGGAGGAAGGTGAAACTGCATTCTCGGTGGGTTGTACTGTATCGGCGGCTGCCTGGACATCTGCTTCAATGATACGTCCGCCCGGACCGCTCCCGCTCAATGTCGTGTAGTCAACACCTAATTCGCGGGCGAGTCGCCTTGCAGTGGGTGAGGCTTTGACCTGATCTCCGGATTCGGTATTTACGCTTGTGGGGGTGGTTTGGATCGGTGTGTCGCTGGCTTGTTTTGTGGTGGCAGGGGCTTGCGCCGGGCTGCCTGCCAAGGCTGACAGGTCATCGGGGATCTCCTCGTCGATGGCGAATATATAGCCTACTACGTCACCGGGTTCTTTGGTGATGCCCTCGCCGATAAGATGTTTAACCACGCCGGCAACCTCAGCGTCTACATCCAGGTTGACTTTTTCGGTTTCCAGCCGATAGAGCAGTTCGCCGACCTCGACGCGATCGCCGTCATTCACATACCATTCGTCGACGACACCTTCTGTCATACTCATGCCGACTTTTACCAGGAAAATTTCAGTGGCCATAGTTGCCCATTACCTCAATGGTTGTTCTGTTTGAAAGCGCCGGTTGCCACTGCCGCATGCAATGCAGCATGGACATCGACTAACCAGGGGCCTTCGCGGGATATTGTCAGTGTCGCTTCCTGATCGGGCTTGAGCGTGCGTTCTCTTTCGCCATCAAAAGCGAGGACCCCGGGCCCATAGGTACGCACCGTATCCCCCAGCTCCAGCGGTCGATATTCAGTGACGGTGATGTCCTCATAGTAGCCTGGCGCGATGGGTGCACTGATTGTGGTACCTTGCTCACCAAATTCAAGCCACAGGCCTGAATCGGCATGTGCATCCACCGGGTGCAGTAAACCGCCTATGGAAGTAATACCCACTGCGGCAGGCTCTGCACGTGTGAGCAGAGCGGAGCGAAAGAGTTGCGGCTTTAAAAGAGCCCGTGCCCCGACGAAACGCTCTGCGGATAAAAGTGCATCGATGAGTGCGAAGTCATCCCGTTCGTCTTCGACGGTGATGTTGATGCATTTTTGTTGTGTAAAGACGTCTTCGCCGACTTTTCCTGTCGCGATGAGACCCGCTGCTGCACCCGCGATCGTCGCCTCGCGCAAGCTTGGAAATACGTTGTTTGTCCCCGTACTGATGGGTAACAACGGTGCGTCTTGCCAACCCAGGCAAAAAGCCCGGTTGGTACCGTCACCGCCCAGCGTCATTACCACGTCGCATTCAGCGGCTGCCATCGCCCGTGCGGCTGAAATCGTGTCCAGTACATTTCCCATCTGAGTCGAATCGACAGGTGTTGCGCGGATCTGATCACCGAGTTCTTCAATGGCTTGTGAGCATATTCCGTGTGCATCATTGTGAAATACAAACTCTCGACAACCAGTGGAAAGGGCGCCGATGAGAGCGCGACGAATAATCGCCCGTTTTTCCTGGTTATCGAACACAGAGGCGCGCGCCACGAGACGTCGAACGTCCTTCCCTGAAGCAGGATTAGCCAGCAGCCCTATACGACCCATGTTGCGCTACTTGTTACACGCCGAGTTGCTTGCGGGCAGCCTCAACAATAGATGCTGCGTTGGGTACGTAGTGCTTCTCGAGGGCCGGGCTAAACGGCACAGGCGAGAAGGGTGCGCCAACACGTGCGATGGGTGCATCCAGATAGTCGAAAGCTTCTTCCTGTATCTGTGCTGCTATCTCCCCGCCTAACCCGCCAAAGCGGACTGCTTCATGTACTACCATCGCGCGGTGAGTTTTCTTGACCGACTCAACCACCGTCGGCGTGTCAAAAGGTTGTAGTGAGCGCGGATCAATCACTTCAGCATCGACCCCCAGACCGGCCAGTTCGTCAGCGGCTTTCAACGCTTCATGCACCATTCGACCCAAGGCGATGATGGTGTAATTGTTGCCCTCTCGGACAATGTTAGCCTCGCCTAGTGGCAGGGCGTAGGATGCCTCAGGCACCTCTCCCTGAATCGCCAGTGACATCTTGTTGAGAATAACAATGACGGGATTGTCGTCTCGTGCGGCACTGATGATGAGTCCTTTCGCGTCATAAGGCGTGGTAGGCATGACGACCTTCAATCCCGGTAAATGGCAAACCCACGCTTCAAGGCTTTGACTGTGTTGTGCAGCAAGGCTCATACCTGCGCCCGCCATGGTCAGCATAGTGACCGGTAGCGTCGCAGCACCGCCAAACATGTACCGCATCTTAGCTAACTGATTGGCTACCTCATCCATGCATTCGCCAAGAAAATCCATAAACATGAGGTCGATGATAGGACGACATCCTGTCGCTGCGGCACCCACTCCAAGGCCGACAATGCCTTCTTCGGAGATCGGGGTGTCGAAAACGCGGTCGGCCCCGAATTCCTTGAGGATGCCGTTGTAATAACCGTACACGCCGCCTGCACCGGCTACATCTTCTCCGGCGATGAACGCGCTGGGTTGTTCCGCCATGACGGTGCGAACACCTTCAGTGATCGCGGCAACGTATGCGAGCTTACGTACTTCTGTTTGAACTGCTTCAGCCATGATTGAACTCCTTATGCGTAAACGTCTTCAAGAATCGAATCCGCTTCCGGGTAAGGACTCTCTTCAGCAAATTGAATAGCCGCGTCGATTTCGGACATGACCGCATCATGCACGGCTTGTGACTCCTCGGCTGAAAGCACGCCTTGTTCTGCAAGTCGCGCTTCAAACTGATCGATGGGATCTTTCTTTTTCCACTCTTCCACTTCTTCGTCCGTGCGGTAGGTCAGGCCCATGCCGCGAACCCCGACATGGTCGAAGTAGCGATAGGTTTTGCACTCAAGCAATGTCGGGCCATCTCCTGCGCGTGCACGTGCGATCGCTTCGCCCGCAGCTTCATAGACGGCCACCGTATCCATGCCGTCCACGACAACGCCGGGCATGCCGTAACCTGGCGCCCTGTCGGCGACATCGACGATGGCCTGATGATTGGCTTGAGGGGTGTATTCGCCGTAGCCGTTGTTTTCGCAAACAAATATGACGGGGAGTTTATACAGTGAGGCCATGTTGGCGGCTTCGTGAAAGGACCCTTCGTTGCTGGCACCATCGCCGAAGAAACAGCAGGCGACGTTGTCGGTTTTGCGATACTTGTTGGAAAACGCCGCACCCACCGCGATGGGCGGTCCGCCACCAACGATGCCGTTTGCGCCGAGCATACCCAGGTCCATATTGGAGATGTGCATACTGCCACCCTTGCCTTTGCAATAGCCTGTTGCGCGGCCAAACAATTCAGCAAACATGCGGTCGAATTCACCCCCTTTAGCGATGAGGTGTCCGTGTCCACGGTGTGTTGAAGTGATCTGGTCTTCGTTGGATAAGTGGATCATCACGCCCGAGGCGACCGCCTCTTCGCCGACGTAGAGGTGCAAGGCGCCTGGAATTTTGCCGTCTTCCATCATTTTTCCGGCCGTCTCCTCAAAGTGACGTATTCGCACCATACGCCGATGCAGGTCCAGCAGTGTCTCGTTAGAAATTTCGTCGCTCAAGGAATCCTCCTATGTCCACGCGTTAAGCTTACGCTGATAGCACTAATATTTCGTCTCAACTATCATAACGCGTTTCAAAATTGCGGGGAAACTGATGCCGGGCTTTGCTAAAGAGCTTGCTCAATCGAGACCAGAAGAAATAGCGCTTAGGGACGAAGTCCGGGAGATGTCATGGCGTGATGTCGACGACACGTTAAACAGGGTGGCGAATGGTCTGAATGAATTCGACCTGGGGGAGGCTCGTCGTGTGGCCGTCTTTGCAGAGAACTCGGTCGAAACGGCGATGGCTAATCTCGGCGGCCTGATAGCGGGTGCTTCTGTGGTGCCCGTCAACTTCCATCTAAACGCTGAAGAGGTTGCGTATATTCTCAAGGATGCGGCGGTAAAAGTACTTTTCGCGGATGAATACACGGTAGATCGAGCACTAGAGGCGGCAGGTATTGCGAAAGTGCCTAAAGTCATCGCATGGCATACCGACAACCCGAGCGTGACTGCCTGGGAACCATGGCTTTCTGACCAGATAGCAGACCCGGCCGATGAAAGCAGGCCACCGTGTCCGAATCTCCTCTATACATCGGGTACGACGGGCCGGCCAAAAGGTACGGAACTGCCGCCTACTATGTTTGCTGGCGGTGAAAGTATCGCTGAGCACCTAGCAAATTTGAGGGGTGATCCGCGTGCGGCGCAGGGTGTCCACATGGTCGTGGGACCGATGTACCACACCGGACCGCTTTCTGGGGCAAGACTCCTGGCTGCAGGTGTCTCAAGCGTGATTCTCGGAAGATTCGATGCCGAAAAGACGCTCCAAGCCATTGCAGACTTCAAGGTGAGTAACAGTGTGATGGTGCCTACTCATTTCGTCAGGTTGTTGGCTTTGCCCCAAGCGGTTAAAGATAAATATGACATGAGCTCGCTGGTTGGAATCTCGCACACAGGGGCGAAGTGCCCTGTCGATGTTAAGAAGGCGATGATTGAGTGGTGGGGGCCTGTATTCATTGACGCCTATGGTGCCAGCGAAGTGGGTACAACCTGCATGATTACCTCACAAGAATGGCTTGAAAACCCAGGTTCGGTTGGTAAAGCGCTGCCTCCGTTTACCGCTTTGATCTTAGATGATGATGGCAACGAGTTGCCTGCTAATGAGGAGGGGCGACTTTTCTTCAAAGATGAAACGGGCAGGGGGGTGGTTTATCACAATGACCCAGAGAAATCGGCCGCTGCACATATCGCCCCGGGCATTTTTACCCTGGGTGAGATTGCCTACATGAATGAAGGGGGTTATGTCTTTATCACCGACCGTTTCAGCGATATGGTCGTCTCTGGGGGCGTAAACATTTACCCTGCGGAGGCGGAGCAGGTATTGATCGAACATCCCGATATTTTAGATGTGGCCTGTATCGGGGTGCCTCATCCCGAGATGGGAGAAGAACTCAAAGCCCTTGCGATTGCTAAGGATGAGGCGAGTGATCCGGCTGCAGTAATCAACTGGTGCCGAGATCGGTTGTCGCATTACAAGTGCCCGCGAACGCTGGACTGGGTAGATGAACTGGGGCGAAACACCATGGGCAAAATCAATAAACGCAAGCTTCGCGCGCCTTTTTGGGAAAGTGACTGAAAGAAAATTCAGGCGGCTTCGACATCGATGTAGAGATGTTTCAACCCTCTTAAGATCATCGAAGGGTGGTGTTCAAATGTGTTGGCCTCGGGCGTAAAGGTCATCGTCCGTATGCGCTGAAGCAGAATACGGAACGTTTGATACATTTCTTCACGTGCAAGATTAGCGCCGAGACAGTGGTGAATACCTGCACCGAAGCCGACCTGAGTGCCTGAGTTTCTACGCATGATGTTCAGGGTGTCGGGGTCTTCGTATTTCATGCAATCACGATTGGCAGCTGCGTAACGCAGCATGATGCGTGCGCCCTTGGGTACCGGCAGGCCATCAATTTCTGTATCTGTTGTGGCGATGCGAAAAAGTCCCTGCACTGGGGATTCAAGGCGCAACACCTCGTTAACGAAGGCGTACATGCGGTCTGGCTTGGCTCTTAAGCACGTTTGTTGCTCTGGATTTTCGATCAGAAGTTGTACGCCTGCTGCTATGCCGTTGGTGGTTGTTTCATTGCCTGCAACAAGCAATTGTTGGGTAACACCGAGCATCTCGCCGAGGGAAAGTGCTGATCCCGAATCGTCACGTGCTTGTACTAAGTGGGTCAGTAAGTCGTCCTTGGGATCATTTTGACGTTTCTTGAGCTCAGAGCTAATGAAATCCTGAAATGCTTTAATGATACGTGCGCACTCGATCCATCGTTCATCGGAGATCATCATGCCGAGTGGTTCGACCGACGCGTCAGACCACGCTTTGATGTCGTCGGCAAAGTGCCGATCCAGTCCGAGGAGGTCTGCAATAACCGTGATCGGGATCGGGATTGCAATATCCTGAAGGGCATCGCAAGAACCCCTGGTGAGCACCCGGTCGATCACGTCATTAATAATCTCGATAATACGGGGTCGAAGCTGCTCGATTTGTTTGGGTCTAAATGGGTCATCCAGAATTTTCCGCACTCGGGTATGTTCTGGCGGGTCTGCTGAAACAAGAATGTTTGTGGGGCGTTGTGATGCTCTTTGTAAGGTCAACACTTCCGCAGGAGGTGTGCGCATGTGAGAGACGTTCTGGCTGTTGACGCTGGAAAAAAGCTTGGTGTTGCGCAGAATTTCGCGCATCAGTTGGTAGTTTGCGCATATGAACACGCCAAGTCGTTGATCAAAGTAGAATCGGCGTTCATTCATCGCCTGATAATAAGGCCATGGGCACTCTTGAACTTCGAGTTCAGTGAGACTTTTTTCTGCGATGAGATCCTGATGGGTTTCGGCCATCGGTTTTTACCTGGTCCTGCAAGCTTGTAGTGTTATGGAATCTCCGTTCAAATGGAAGCCAGTCACGGGAGATGATCATGCTTGAGATGTTGCTGGTTGTGAAAGGCCATCCCTATGAACGTGAGCCGTTCTACGCCATGTTTGAGCAGATGGACAGTGTGAATTGGACGCTGGTGGAACAACCGGCAGCCCAGGCTCTGTTCGATGTGGAAGAGGCGTCTCAGTACGATGCATTCGTACTTTATGACATGCCAGGCATCCAATTTGATCCGATTCCCGGAAATTCACCACACTTTATGGAGCCAGCCGAGCGCTACAAAGAAAAATTCATGCGCCTTGTTGAAAAAGGGCATGGGTTTGTGTTTTTACACCATGCCATAGCCGGGTGGCCCGCATGGGCGGAATATGCAGATCTGATAGGTGGACGTTTTTTGTATGCGCCTGCAGAGTTGCGCGGTAAGGCATGTCAGGATTCCGGTTACAGGCATGGTGTGACACACGATATTTCATCGGTGGGCGAACATCCGGTATTAGAAGGTGTGCCAGCCTCTTTTCAAATCACCGATGAACTCTATCTCTATGAGGTCTTCGAAGATGATGTGCAACCGCTTCTGGTCAGCAACTACGACTTTGATCAGGCGAATTTCTATTCGGCAAAGCAGGCGGTTAAGGATGGCAAGATGTTCTCGAATGAAGGATGGGAGCATACCCCCGGCAGCAAGCTCATCGGCTGGACCCGTGAGGTGGGAAATTCTCGGATCGTCTATCTGCAGTGCGGCGATGACCCTGTCGCCTATGCCAATGAACACCTGCGTAAGCTTATTGCCAACGCAATCAAATGGGTGAGTGAGCGTAAATAACGCGTTAGCTGACTCGTAACGGCAGGCTGGAAAGCCCCCTTAATAAGACATTAGGGGGGTAATTGAGTGCTGCATTTTCGTCTATCAGTTCAAATTGATTGATACGCTCCAGGAGGCAGCGAAAGGCAACATTCATCTCCTTTCTTGCCAGACTGGCGCCTACGCACATGTGCACACCATACCCAAAAGCGATCTGGGTTTTGGCATTGTTGCGCTCGACATCGAAGGTGTGGGGTTCGGGATAAACGCCTTGATCTCTATTGGCAGACGAAAATTTGATCATGACCATACTGCCCGTGGGAACGGGCACGCCTTGAATTTCGGTGTCTTTTGTCGCGACCCGCCACATATTGGCGGTCGGTGTAGATAGGCGCAGCACTTCTTCGACCAGGTTGTCTACTAGATCGGGGTTTGCTTTCAGTTTCGCGAACTGCTGCGGATACTGAATCATAAGCAGAACACCTTCGGCGATTGAACTCGTCGTGGTCTCATTTCCGGCAACGAGAAGCTGTTGCAATATCGACAGCATCTCGGGTGTGTCCAGGGGCAGTTCGTCTTCTATTTCTGCGTGGACGATGTCTGAGATGATGTCGTCTTGTGGATGTGCTTTCCGGTCTTCAAGGCGGCTGGCGAAGTATTTCTGAAATTGAACAATCAGTCGGGCTGATTCGAGCTGTTGGTTGCGGTCCGCCATGCCTGATAGTTGTGCGACAAAAGCATCCGACCAGGTTTTAAAGAGTTCGTAGTCATCAAGGGATACGCCTAACTGTTCGGCTATGACGATAAGAGGGACCGGTTCTGCAAATTCGATGACGAAATCGACCTCTTTTTTGGCGAGCATTTTATCGATGAGTTCGTTACAAATTCGCGCGATGTCGGGTTCCAGAGTTGAGACCCGCCTGGCTGTGAATGCCTGATTGACGAGCCCTCTGTAACGGCGGTGGACGGGTGGGTCTTCGGTCAGCATGGTGTCTACGGATTTATACCCCTGGGCTTGGATCGCCGCTATCTCCGGGTCTACCTCCTGCATCGGGCGCATTGCCTGGCCGAATTTATTAGAAAACGTTTCGTGATCCCTGGCGATCTCGCGAACGGTGTCGTAGTCACTGACAAAAAAGATACCACTGTGTGGACACTGGTAGACCGGTGCTTCGTTTCTCAACCTTTCGTTGTATTGGTGTGGGCAGGCAAGGGCTTCCGGTGAGATAGGGGAGCTTGCCGCCAGCGGTTGGGTGAGAATGTCGAGTTCAGCCATGGAGTCCTCTTGTTATAGTCGGTGAAGTTTCAGCCGGTACGAACCATCAATTTCCCTGTGTTCACGCCCTCAAACAACTGCATGAGGGCCGAGGGCAGGTTCTCGAAACCATCGATTACGGTTGTCGATTGCTGCAGTTGCCCTGCGTCGACCCAACCACGCATTTCAGCGATTGCTTGCGGAAAACGATCCATGTAATCGATGACGATAAATCCCTCCATCCTTGCCCGACGAAAGACCAGGTTAAAATAATTCTTAGGTCCCGGGATAGGGCCTTGTGCATTGTAACGGCTGATGCCACCGCAAATCACGATACGTGCATTCATAGCGATACGAGCCAGGCAAAGGTCGAGAATTTCGCCGCCTACGTTGTCAAAATAAATGTTCATCCCCTTGGGACAAAGGCGATCGAGTTCAGAGCCTACGTCCTGAGTTTTATAGTTGATGGCGCCATCAAAACCCAGCTCGTCAGTGAGCCAGCGACACTTTTCATCACTGCCTGCCATACCATAGACCGTGCAGCCTTTGATTTTTGCGATCTGCCCCGCGACTGATCCGGTGGCGCCCGCTGCGCCGCTGATCACCACCACGTCGCCTTCCTTAGGTGCGCCGAGGTCGAGCAAGCCAAAGTAGGCAGTCATGCCCGTGCCACCGAAGATCCCCAGCGCTTGTTCAGGTGTGATGCCGGCAAAAGCCCGGAAGGGAACGGCTTTGTTGTCGCCGACCACATAGTCCTGCATGCCAAAAGTCCCCTGCACCTGTGTGCCCACGGGAAATTTTTCGTTATTTGAAGCAACAATTTCACCTGTGCCACCGGCACGCATGACATCACCTAGCTGTAAAGGCGCGACATAGTCAGCGCGATTTTCCATTTGTCCGCGCATTGACGGATCGAGGGAAATGTAAGTGGTTTTGATTAGAACTTGCCCATCTCCGGGCTCGGGAATGGGTTGTTCTTGGTACTCAAAGTCGGTTTCCTTGACCATCCCCACAGGACGGGCGGCAAGTAAAAACTGGCGATTTACGGAATCTGGCATCGTGGATAGTTCCTCAGGTTGCGCGCAGATTATGAAAGAGCCAACACGACAAAGAAAGCGTTTGGTTTAAGGCGCACTTTTTACTCCTGGCAAAAGCGCTTGCGGCTCTTCGCTGCGTTGTGCCTTAAAGGATGTTCGTTACAATCGTCGCCTTAAGTATTTAAGGGGTGGTGGATGTTTCAGCCTGTGTTGTCGATCTCGGCACTCGCCGAAGGTGGGCATGTTGCAGTTAAGGTCGAAAGTGAACAAGGTCCGATTGAAGTCATTATTTGTTTAGTCGAAGGGCAGTTCCATGCCATACACGCACAATGTAGTCATGCGCGACAATCGCTGGCCACCGGACGACTTCGCGGTTTTGAGATTTCCTGTCCGTTGCATGGTGCTCGATTCGATATAAGGACCGGCGCCTGTACAGCTGCACCTGCCCAGCGCCCGATTGCATCGTTCCCGGTTTTGGTAGAAGCTGGCAGGATCTGTATCGATATTAACTAAAAGGGGGTTCCATGGACTTAAAGCTACAAGGTTCAAAAGCGCTTATTACGGGTGGTACGAAAGGCATAGGCCGTGCCATTGCGAATACTCTGGCGGATGAAGGATGTAACGTGTCGATTTGTGCACGTAATGCGGAAGAAGTCGACGCAGCAGTCTCCGACCTCAGTGGCAAGGGGGTAACCGCGTTTGGCCAGTCGGTTGATGTGGGCGATGGTGATGCTCTTAAAGACTGGGTATCGGCTTCAGCTGACGCGCTGGGCGGTATTGATATTGTGGTATCCAATGTCAGTGGCGGCGGCGCGCAGGGTGATGAAGCGTGGCGTCGACACCTCGAACACGACATGTTGGGGGCAGTACGTCTCGTCGAAGCGGCCACCGAACATTTAGCCGCGTCGGATAATGGCAATATTGTGATGATCTCGACCACTGCTGCGCTGGAGAAGTTCATCTCGGCGGGCCCTTATAACGCACTTAAAGCAGCGCTGCTTAATTACTCTGGCGCACTTTCTCAGGACTTGGCGCCTCAGGGTATCCGCGTAAATGCGATTAGCCCGGGGCCGATCTTTATCGAAGGTGGTTCGTGGGACAACATCAAGCAGCATATGACCGCATTTTACGATGCGACAGTGGCGGATATCCCCATGGGCCGTATGGGTTCAGCTGAGGAGGTGGCAGCACAGGTTGCGCTCCTTGCCAGCCCGCGCGCGGGATTTACGACCGGCACGAATATTGTCATTGATGGTGGCCTAACCAAGCGCATCCAATACTGATTTACTCGCGCAGCGCAGGTAAAAAGGCCAATGTTTACGTTGGCCTTTCTGTTTAGGGGATAGGAGAGCAACAATATGGCCAATAAGCCGTTTCGATTTGGCGTTCAGTCTTTTAACACGACCGGCCGTGATGACTGGACGAGGCAGGTGAAAACCGCGGAAGATTTGGGTTATTCAACGTTTCATCTTGCCGATCACATCATAGGTGAAGGCCAAGCGCTGACTCGGGCAAATCACCCTGTGCAGGACGTTGCCGCCATCCCGGCTATGGCTTATGCGGCCGCTGTCTCGTCCACGATCAACATCGGCTGCAGAGTGTTTTGCGTTGACTACCATAATCCTGTCGTGCTCATAAAGTCTGCCCTGACCATTGACATGTTATCCAACGGCCGATTGGAATTGGGGCTGGGCGCAGGATGGGTGAAAGATGAATATGGGGCGATTGGCCTCACGATGGACGAGCCCAGCGCACGTATTGACCGACTCGCCGATGTGCTTGAAGGCGTTCGGGCTTTTTGTGCAGAAGGCGAAGCCCAGGTTTCCAACGACACTATTCAGTGGAGTGAATTTTCAGGCGTACCAAAGCCAAAAGGAAAGGTACCCATTATTATCGGTGGGGGAAGTCCGCGGGTGCTGAGGCTGGCAGGTAGAGAGGCAGATATTGTCTCGCTCAACTTCAATAATCGTAGTGGTCAAATCGGCCCGGATGGGGTGGGTTTGTCTACCGCAGAGGAGACGGCAAAAAAGATTGGCTGGATACGTGAGGGCGCGGGTGACCGCTTCGATCAGATTGAGATCGAGATCGGCGCTTATTTTACCTTCGTCATGGATGATGCCAGCCCGGTGGTGCAACAGTTCTCTCAGGTATTTGGACTCTCTGATGAGGAGATGAGGCGCCATCCCCATGGCCTGTTCGGATCGGTGGATGAAGTCTGTGATGAACTTGAACATCGTCGAGAGGCTTTTGGCATTTCCTATGTCACCGTAGGTGGGCAGAGTATGGAAATGTTTGCGCCGGTGGTCGAGCGCCTGGCAGGCAGGTAACGTGAAGACGCATGCGCAGGCTCAGGCCGAATTGTCTGAGAAGACGCAGCGATCGCAGCAGATTGCCCAGGACCGGGCAGAGGTTCTAAACTCAGGGCTTGCTGCTAATCTTGAAATGCCACACCCGGTCTTTATCGAACGTGGTGCGGGTGCGTTTGTCTTTGATGCAGATGGCAACCGGTATATTGATACCTCTGTCGGCTTCGGTTTGCATATGCTCGGCCACGTTCATCCAGTGGTTGAGGCGGCCATTCAGGAAAGAGTGCCGAAAGGCTGGATGTTTGGCATCCACAGCACCAGCCAGCTAAAGCTTGCCAGGCTGGTGTCTGAGGGGAGTCCGTGTGCGGAACGAGTTGTTTTCTGCAATACCGGGTCAGAGGCGACCATGTATGCCCTCCGAGCCGCACGTGGTTATTCAGGCAAAGAAAAAATTGCACTGTTTGATGGGTTTTACCATGGTGCGCATGACTACGGTATGTGGTTAACCGACCCGCGTAGTGACCGTCATCTACCCAAACCGTTGCCGATGGGGCATGGCATACCGGCAGCATTGTCGGATTTAACTCTGCTCTTGCCCTATCGCAGCCGGCGTGCATTCGATCTGATCCGCCAGCATAAAGACGAACTCGCGCTGGTGTTTGTTGAAGGTGTGCAGAGTTCGAATCCACAACCGCAGGTTGGCGACTATCTGCAGGAACTTGCAGCTGTTTGCCGTGATGCCGGTGTTTTATTCGGTATCGATGAGGTCATCACGGGATTTCGAGTGGCCTATGGAGGTGCTCAGGCACGCTTTGGTGTCAGATCAGACATTGCGACTTATGGCAAGGTCATCGGTGGTGGCTTGCCCGTGGGTGCCATCACGGGGCGAGCTGATGTGATGGAGGTATTTACGGGGCTTGGCGCAGACCGAGGTGTCTTTTCGGGTGGTACTTTTTCAGGCAACCCGCTCACTATGGAAGCGGGAGCGGCAGCGCTGGGATACCTCAAGGCACACCCACAAATATACGATGATCTTGAACAAAGAGCCCGCCGATTAGCTCAGGCGGTCAATGACCATTGTGCGACCCGGCAGATTCCGGCGCAGATGAAACATGTCGGCAGCATGTTCCATCTCTTTTTTCAACGCGAACCGGTCGAATGCGCGCGTGATGTGCACAGCCAATACATCGATGCTCAAAAAGCGTTTTACCTGCACTGTCTGAACGAGGGCCTACTAGTGCCCGGAACTCAGCGTGCCTTTTTGTCCGTCGCACACGATGAGGTCATTGTTGACCGCATGATCAAGGTGTTTACCCAGGCGTTTGATGCGGTACAGGCCGAAGGGCTTTTTTCCTAGTCGCCTTCTGTGAAGAAATCAGCTCTGGCAACTCCGGTTTCGTCGTAGACGGGTTCCTGGATGTCGACCCGGTATTTGTAGTTCTCAGCAGCCGTGATGCCATATTTACCGAGACAGTCACGCATATTGAAATACCATTCATCGTTTAGATGTTGATGTAAGTCCTCCTGGGTCTCCCAACGTTCAAAAACACGGATACGGCCGGGTATACGGGGATCGGGGCACCAGTCGTAATCAAGGCAGCCTTTTTCTCTGAGTGCGCCTTCGATCAGAGGCTGTGCTTCGGCTAATGCTGGCGCGACTTTTTCCGGAGCCATATCGACGGTTCCTGAGATAATGATGCGTGTCGTTGCCATGTTTCCTCCTGTATCGTTAAACTGATCGGGTTGGTCTGAGTCTCACCCGGACATAAAACAATCATCTCACAATCTCAGGGGCGCGATGAACATAGAATTTTCTGCAGAAGATGAGGCTTTTCGGGAGGAGGTTAAGGCCTTTCTGGACACCCATCTTACGCTTGAGATTCGCCAGGATGCTGAGCGGACAACGACAGTGTTCGCCGACAAGGACGTGGCCATGGCATGGCAGGACATACTTGTTGAAAAAGGCTGGGCGGTACCGGCCTGGCCGGCGGAGCATGGCGGTGTGAACTGGAGTGTCACCCAAAAGTACATCTGGGGGCAGGAATGTGCAAAAGCGCATGCGCCGGGCTTGATTCCTTTGGGGCTAAGAATGCTGGCCCCTGTACTGTTTAAGTACGGTACGGATGCTCAAAAAAAGGAGTATCTCCCGAAGATGCTTTCCGGCGAACACTACTGGTGCCAGGGGTACTCAGAACCCGGTTCTGGTTCGGATCTGTCCAGTTTGAAGACATCGGCCGTGAAAGAAGGCGATGACTATATTGTCAACGGAACAAAGATATGGACGACCCATGCCCAGTTTGCAGATCATATATTTTGTCTCGTGCGAACAGACCCGGATGTGAAGCCCCAGGCGGGTATAACTTTTCTGCTCATCCCCATGGCGACCCCTGGTGTCAGCGTCGAGCCCATTATCACCATGGCTGACGATCATGAGGTAAATCAGGTATTTTTCGATGATGTACGTGTCCCGCAATCCAACCGGGTTGGCCCTGAGAATGAAGGCTGGACTGTGGCCAAATACCTTTTGGAATTCGAACGCGGTGGCGGTGGGGCGACGCCAGGAATTGACGAATCGTTGCGCGGTCTTCGCGAGATAGCCGACCAGGAGAAAGAAGGCGGTGTAGCGCTCATTAAAGATGAGGGGTTTGCGAGCCGGTTGGCGGAACTTGAAATTCGTAATGAGTCTCTGCGCTTCCAGGAGTTCCTCACACTGGATCTCCTGTCAAAGGGGGGGTCTCCGGGTGCCGGCTCGTCGCTGGCGAAAAATACCTCAGTGGAGATCAATCAGGATATCAACCTCCTTAAACTCGAAGCGATTCACTACTACGGCGTTCCGCATGCAAACAAAATTTCATTGAACGGACACACGAACGAGCGGGTGGGGCCTGATTATGCGGAAATGGTGACGCCGCGCATGATGAACAGCCGTGCAGCATCGATTTTTGGGGGTACCAAAGAGGTACAGAAGAACATTATTGCCAAGGTAGTCCTTGGCCTTTGAGGAAATGAATTCCTATTGAGAATTTATTCTATGAATCTATTCCCGAAAAGAATTGTATATACTGCCGCGCTTTTTGACCGGGACGAGGGCAATGGCTGAAGAAAGAATAAGACGTGGCACGTTACAGGTTGCCCAGGTACTCGATGACTTGGTCTGCGAGCGCATGCTTGTGGGTACTGACGTTGACCTGGATGCCTTCTGGGCGGGGCTTGAGAGCGCCGTAGATGAACTGGGGCCGGTGAATCGTCATCTTCTGGTCAAGCGGGATGAAATGCAGGCCAGGATCGATGCCTACCACCTGGAAAGGCGGGGCCAGGCTCTGGATCCTCAACACTACAAAGAATTTTTGTCTGAGATCGGTTATCTGTTACCAGAACCAGATGACTTTTCTATCGAAACCCTCAACGTAGACGAAGAGATTTCTCAGATGGCGGGTCCGCAGCTCGTGGTGCCTGTAATGAATGCCCGGTTTTCACTTAATGCAGCCAATGCACGATGGGGCAGTTTGTACGATGCGTTTTATGGCACCGATATACTTCCTGAAGAACCTGGGCGAGAAAAGGGCAATCGTTACAATCCCGCGCGTGGCGAACTCGTTGTCGCAAAAACCGCGGAGTATCTTGATGCGATCGTACCCCTCGATGGTGCCAGCCATACTGAGGTGACTGCCTACGGCATCGGTGCAGATGCCGAGGGGATGCGGCATTTGCGCGCGATTCTTAACAATGGAGGCAACACCAGCCTGATTGATGAGGATCAGTTTGTAGGCTTTGTTGATGAAGATGATCCGAGTTCAATATTGTTAAAAAACAATAATTTACACATTGATATTCAGATTGATCATGAGGATTCGGTTGGAGCTGTTCACCCAGCCGGGGTTAAGGATGTTGTGCTTGAATCTGCGGTCACAACCATCCAGGACTGCGAAGATTCGGTCGCGGCTGTTGACGCTGAAGATAAGTGCCTCGTTTATGGCAACTGGCTTGGTCTCATGAAAGGTGATCTCGAAGAGCGATTGCAAAAAGATGGGACAGAGATTGTTCGTAGGCTCAATGCAGATCGTCTCTACAGGGATCGCCAAGGCAACGAACTGGTCCTGCATGGCCGCTCGGTGATGCTTGTGCGCAATGTCGGTCATTTGATGACAACCGATGCAGTTCTTGATCAGGACGGTAGTGAAATTCCGGAGGGATTTCTTGATGGCTTTATGACGGCCCTTGCCTCCGTGCATGACCTTCTTGGCGACAGTGGCATTAAAAACAGTCGCGCCGGCTCGGTTTATATCGTTAAGCCGAAAATGCATGGTCCCGAAGAAGTCGCTTTAACGGTTTCGCTTTTTGATCGCATTGAAGACACCTTAGGACTTGCACGAAATACGTTAAAAATTGGGGTCATGGACGAGGAGCGGCGCACCTCGATTAATCTGAAGGCCTGCGTGGCGGAAGCGAAGGCACGCATTGTCTTTATTAACACGGGTTTTCTTGACCGCACTGGGGATGAAATACACACGAGTATGGAAGCGGGTGCGGTGTTGCGCAAAGAAGTGATCAAGCAGCAGCCATGGATCCTTGCATATGAGGATTCGAATGTAGATGTTGGTCTTGCGACGGGATTTCGTGGACGTGCACAAATCGGCAAAGGCATGTGGCCAAAGCCGGACGAGATGGCAGAGATGCTTGAGGCCAAGTCCGGACACCCAAAGGCAGGCGCAAACACCGCCTGGGTGCCCTCACCAACCGCAGCCACGCTGCATGCTCTGCACTATCATGAAGTGAGCGTTGCCTCGATGCAGGAACAGATAGAGAAGCGAGCACCGGCACGTGTGGAAGAGATTCTGCGTATCCCTCTGCTGGCAGGTGAAAACCTCTCCAGCGCAGAAGTTCAGGCCGAACTGGACAACAACGCGCAAGGCATTCTTGGCTACGTGGTGCGTTGGGTTGAACAAGGCATTGGCTGCTCAAAGGTGCCGGATATCAACGATGTAGGTTTGATGGAAGATCGGGCCACACTGCGTATCTCGAGCCAGCATATTACGAACTGGCTGCATCACGGTATCTGCACTGAAGGCCAGGTGCGCGAAACGCTTGCGCGTATGGCGCGCATCGTGGATGAGCAGAATGCGGGCGATGAGGCCTACCGCAATATGGCGCCAGATTTCGAAGACAGCATTGCCTTCCAGGCGGCCTGCGATCTGATCTTCAAAGGCTTGGCCCAGCCCAATGGCTACACTGAACCGATACTGCATGCCAGGCGGCGCGAGGCAAAAGCCAGGTTCGGGCGCTGATTCGACACTGTATTTGAATCATCGTACGCCTGACCTGGCAAGTGGCTGCAAGATGTAATGGGATTCAGTTAGCCCCAGCTGCGCAGTTCAGGCATCACTTTTTCAGCAAAAAGTTGCATAGAAGAACGCACATTTTCTGTTTTCATGCCGCCGTAGCGGAAGCACGTGGCCAGTTCAAAAGGGCCGATTGTGTCCCAGCGAGTGCGGAACTTCTCTATCATCTGCTCAGGTGTGCCGTACGAGTTTGCGGCGAGAAAGCCATCCACATATTTTTCGAAGCCGACAGCGCGTAATTTTTCAGCCTGTTTACCATAGCCCTGATAGCCAGGCATCTCGTCGAGATGTGTGCCCATCAGGTCATAGTGTTCGAGCAGGCTCTGCAAATAGGTCGTCATGGCTTCTTCGGCAACATCCTGCGCATAGGCCCCATCTTCGTGACAAAAGGTGAAGTCAGCGGTGAGCACCGGGGGTGCTTCCGTACCATGTTGTTCCCGAAAGAGTTGACGGTGACGTTCGATGGAAGGCAGACGCCGCTCCCAGTGTGCCTCGGAAAACATGATCATGCGCGCGCCCATCTTTGCACACGCAGCCACCGAATCGGCAGAGTTGGCCACGGCATAAAGACGTTCGGCAAATGAGCGATGCGGCCTCGGTCGGATTTCTGCTCGCGGCTGTGGATAGTGGGGTCCTTCCCCTTCGATGAAGCCTGATTCGAGGGCATTTACGATCATCAGCGAGGCTTCGTCAAACCGAGTGCGGGATTCCTCCATTTCGACTCCGCGAAAAGGGGCAAACTCTCGTTGTGAAAGTCCGCGTCCGACACCGAATCGCACACGGCCTCCGGATACCTGATCTAGCATGGCCACTTTTTCGGCGACGCGCAGTGGGTCATTCCAGGGCAGGATGACGGCGGCTGTACCGAGGTCGATTTTAGATGTACAGCCGGCCAGGAATGAAAGCAGCTGCAGATTATCCGGGCAGAATGAATAGTCGAAAAAATGATGTTCTGTCGGCCATACGGTATCAAAACCCAGGGCTTCCGCTTCTTTAGCCATATCGATTTCGAGCTTGTAGACCTCATCGTCACTCATATCCTCCCAGCCGTAGGAGGCGAAAATAATTTGCAGGCCGATGTCCATGTCTGTCTCCTGATAAACCCGATCGTTGCGGGTGGTTAGTGTGCTTGTGGTTTTTCTACACCTTTAGGAATGCGGATGTTCTCGATCAGGTCGATAACCCCTTGCGGGACCGCACCTGTTAATCTCGACAAAGAAATGGCAACGACGAAATTGAGCAATGCGCCAATCATGCCGATCCCTTCTGGAGAGATACCGAACCACCAGTGCTCAGCATTATTGAGTTCTGGTGCGACGAATTTGAAGTAGACAATGTAGTAAAGGGTGAAAATCAGCCCTACGACCATGCCTGTTATGGCGCCGATATTGTTTGCCCGTTTATCAAAGATCCCAAGCAAAATTGCCGGAAATAGGCTTGCTGCGGCCAGGCCGAAAGCGAAGGCGACCACCTGCGCCACGAAACCGAATGGAAAGATACCGAAGTATCCCGCGATGACGATGGCTGTCGCTGCGCTGATTCGAGCGTAGCGCAGTTCGCGCTTATCGCTGAGCCCCTTAGCAAAGGTCTTTTTGATCAAATCGTGTGAAACAGAGGTCGAAATCACCAAAAGCAGGCCTGCAGCTGTCGAGAGTGCAGCCGCCAGCCCGCCGGCTGCCACCAAGGCGATCACCCAGGCAGGTAATGCCGCGATTTCAGGGTTGGCCAGTACCATGATGTCTCGATCGACGTAGACCTCGTTGGCGCTGCTTGTGGGTGGATTGGTGACCACTCTTGAACCGTCTTGGTTTTTATGTGCAGCAAAGGTTGGTTTGCCCTCAAATGGCGCGCCTGGGTGGTATTGAATACGACCGTCGCCATTTTTGTCTTCCCAGCCGATCAGTCCAATTTCTTCCCAACTTTTAAACCATCCGGCGACGTCTGTGTAGGCGGTGTTGTGCACGGTGTCGACAAAATTCAATCGGGCAAATGCGCCAACTGCGGGTGCGGTTGTATAAAGTATGGCGATGAACAGAAGCGCATAACCGGCGGATTTTCGTGCATCAGAGACCTTCGGTACGGTGAAGAAACGAACGATGACGTGGGGCAAGCCTGCCGTCCCGATCATGAGGGCCATGGTGATTGCGAATACATCAATGGTCGATTTAGTGCCGTCGGTGTACGGCGTAAAACCCAGATCGACCAGTGTTCGGTCGAGTTTATCCAGCACCGACAACCCTGAACCGTCGACGACTTCTGCACCGAGGCCCAGTTGTGGTATGGGCACGCCTGTGATCAGGATAGAAATGAAGATAGCAGGAACAAGATAGGCGAATATAAGCACGCAATACTGTGCGACCTGGGTGTAGGTGATGCCTTTCATACCCCCAAGCACAGCATACATGAACACGACTGCCATACCGACAATCACGCCCCAGGTGATTGGAATATTGAGGAATTGGGAAAAGACAATGCCCACCCCACGCATCTGACCGGCAATGTATGTAAACGAAATTGCAATCAAGCAGACGACTGCAACAATGCGCGCTGTGGTGGAGTAGTAGCGTGTCCCGATGAAGTCGGGCACAGTGAACTCGCCGAATTTTCTCAGATACGGCGCAAGAAGCAGTGCCAGAATCACATATCCGCCTGTCCAGCCCATCAGGTAGACGGTCCCGTCATAGCCCATGAATGCGATGATTCCTGCCATGGAAATAAAAGAGGCCGCGCTCATCCAATCGGCTGCAGTGGCCATCCCGTTTGCAATCGGATGGACACCGCCGCCGGCGACATAAAATTCATTAGTCGAACCGGCACGGCTATAGATGGCGATGCCAATGTAGAGAGAGAATGTCGCAAACACGAAAATGTAGGTCAGCGTTTGTGCATCCATCAGTCGTCATCCTCATCAGACACGCCGTACGCTTTGTCGATCTTTTTCATCACATGGGAATATACGAAGATGAGAATGACAAATACGTAGATTGCCCCCTGTTGTGCCCACCAGAAGCCAAACTTGAAGCCAAAGAACTGGAATTGGTTGAGCCAGTCTTTTAACAGGATTCCGAAACCGAATGAGACCGTGAACCAAATTGCCAGCAGGACCAGCATGAGACGGATATTTGCGCGCCAGTAGTGATTGTTTTGCATGAGTTCTCCCTCAATAGCGCTTACCATATCTGATCCATGCACGCTTTAGCCAGTGCCCTTCGCGACCGTGTTTGAAGTTGTTATGCTTCTTAAGTGTCACTTTATAAGAGCCGTGCCTTGCCCCAAC
>JAYZCO010000074.1:0-34588 GCA_036338285.1 Pseudomonadota bacterium | reverse complement strand
TAGATCACGAATTACCCGACTATTGCATGGGAACCTGCCCCACACACAAGACAAACGCACCGAGTTATAAGTGACCAAAAGTTCTTTGATCCATGCCTATCAAGATAACGAGTTGCAATACGCTCAGCAGGTACCGGTGCGCCTGCGTGATTCTAGTGACCGCCATGGTCCCAGCTTCATTCTGAGACCAAGACACCCATGAGCAGAATTTTGGTCATATCCCCGGTTCCGACCCACCCTCCGACGGCGGGTAACCAAACAAGGATCTACGAGTTGACCCGACTGCTAAGGAAGCTGGGACATGTTGTCTATTTCATGCACATTGAACAAGAAACATCTGATGCCGACTTAATGCGGGCCCATTGGAAGGAGCACTACCTTAAAGTCCCCTATACGAAACCACATAACGTGTTTGCAAACTTTAGAAGGAAAATCGCTCGCAAACTCGGGCTCGGCTGTGCATACAGATATGGAATTGATGAGTGGTACGATTCAGCAACAGATGATCACATTCAGCGTTTTCTTTCTAACAATCAGGTTGACATTGTGATCGTCGAATACGCATTTATGTCCAGGGCTCTACTTCAGTTGCCCGCTCACATAGTCAAAATCATCGATACCCATGACGTCATGGCCAATAGGGACAAACGTTTTACAGCGAACAACATGCAGCCGACATGGTTTTCATGCTCACAAAGACAGGAAACCAAGGCTTTGAATCGCGCCGATGTTGTAATCGCCATACAGAGTCAGGAGGCAAAGCACTTCAATTCGACGACCCGTATGAAAGTCGTGACCATAGGGCACCCGGTAAAACTATACAGGGCACCCGCAGACCAGATCATCAGGGGGCGTATCCTGCTGATTAGTTCGGATAATTCGATTAACGTTGAATCCACTCACTGGTTAATCAACACCGTACTGCCCCTCATCCAACAAAAATGCCCTGACGCCGAACTTGTCATAGGCGGAACTATCTGCCAGAGACTCACAGCCGCCCCCGGAGTACGCCTGCTCGGGCGGCTTGATGAACTAGCCCCGATCTATGCAAGTGCACAGGTCGTGGTAAACCCAATGCGCTTTGGCACCGGCCTGAAGATAAAATCGATAGAGGCACTGGGTCACGCGCGGCCTTTGATCACAACAACCTGCGGATCAGAGGGACTGAATCAGTCCCGTTTGGATGCATTCCGGATAGCAGACGAACCGGATTTGTTTGCCCAGGCGGTGGTTGAGTTACTCACTGAACCAAAATCCGCCATCGAGATGGGAGAGCGGGGCTACCGCTACGCTGAACGCTTCAATGCGAAAATTGAAGCGTCAATCAAATCAATCATCACCTGATCCGCTCCAGGTTTGCGCTTCGATCCTTTTTTAGCAGATCGCTCGCACTAAAGCCCCAACACCAATTTGGCCATGATATTTCGCTGTATCTCATTCGAGCCAGCATAAATACTCACTTTACGGGTATTAAAATACTGCTGTGAGACGCCATTCGCGCTGGCCGGGCCAACAGGTTGAAAATTATCTCCGGGTAGTGGTGTCGACTGATCGAGCGGGCTTGCATAATGGCCACTGATATCCATGGCCAATTCGGTAACTGCTTGCTGAAGTTCGGTACCTTTCGTTTTCAGCATTGAACTTTCCGGCCCTACATTCTGTCCCGCTGCCAGCGCGCCCAGTATCCGTAACTCCGTATATTCCATCCCCAGGAGCTGAACCCTGATGTCATTATATCGATGCTGGAAGTCCGGGTTGTGCCAATATGATTCGCCATCACCATTGTGCTCTTCTTGAGCAACCGACTTAAGTTGTGTCATCGCGCCTTTGAGTGCAGGTGAATAAGCATTGCCTCGTTCAAACTCCAGGAGATATTTCGCGCATGTCCAACCTTTGCCTTCATCACCAATCAGGTTCTCCTTCGGCACTTTTACGTTTTCGAAGTAGACCATGTTGATTTCCTGAAAACTGTCTGCCGGCTCATCCAGCGTGACAATCGGTTTAACGTCAATCCCAGGCATCGTCATATCAATAAGCAGGAAACTAATGCCGAGTTGACGAATATCTTCTTGACTCGTTCTGACCAGACAGAACATCCAATCCGCATACTGTGCCAGCGTCGTCCAGGTTTTTACGCCGTTGACCAGGTAGTGATCGCCCATGTCTTCTGCCTTGGTTCCTAAGCTTGCAAGGTCCGACCCTGAGCCAGGTTCCGAATAGCCCTGGCAAAACCAGATATCTGAATTAAGAATGCTCGGCAAGAATTTTGCTTTTTGCGCTTCGGTTCCAAACTTCATGATGACTGGTGCGACCATGTTAATTCCAAAAGGAATGACATTCGGAGCGCCAACCCGCGCCCGCTCCAGGTCGAATATATAGCTTTGCGTCGGCGTGAAGTTCGCCCCACCGTATTCCACAGGCCAGTTCGTTGCTGCCCAGCCCTTTGCAGCCAGACGTTTTTGCCATGCAACGATGTCGTCCTTGGACAACTTTCCGAGTGCACTTTTGGACTGTTTTTCACGCATCTCTTCAGGCCAGGCTTGTTCAAGCCATTGGCGGGCTTCCTTTTGAAATTCGCGATCTATATTGCTAAATGACAGATCCATGAACTTGTCCTGTTTCCTGCTAGACGCCCGCTATACTATTGACCACAGCAGGAAGCGCAACTACTACGGGGCAATTAAGCAGATACCTTATTTTGTGGAAACCAGCGCTTTACCCACCACGCGAATCGCCAGCGTTTCCTCTGCACCCTCAAATATAGACAACACCCTGGCATCCGAAAAGTATCGCGACACGTCTGATTCTTCCGCGTAGCCCATACCACCATACAGTTGCACTGCCTCTCGGGTCACCCATTCTGCAGCGCGGCATGACAGAAGTTTAACAAGGCTTGCTTCCGTAGCCCCTGCACCTGTATCCATCAATTCAGCAACCTCATTGGTGAATGCTTTGCAGGCACAAATATAAGCACCCATTCTGGCAAACTTAGCCAGTGACAGCGGATACTCAGCGATCGGTTTATCGAAAACTTTTCGCTCCAGAGCGTAGCCGCCGGCAGATTCCATCGCAGCACGCATCAATCCGCAAGCGCGAGCGGCGGTCTGTAACCTCCCACCCATAAAACCACGCATGGTGAAGTAGAAGCCCTTACCGAGCCCGGCATCTTCTCCAATCAAATCGCAATCAGGTACGAAATAATCATCATAGAACATCTCGTAGGAATGCATGCCACGATAACCAATCGTGGGAATGGCGCGCCCCGTCACACGTCCGCCGCCCTCTTGCTCGAATTCGAAGTTGTGATCATCCGTCACAGGTTTGGACACCACAAACAACGAAAGTCCACGATGGGCAAGTGCCGGATCCGGATCTGTGCGCGCGAGCACCAGGACAAGCCCTGCTTTGCCCGCAAAGGTGCACCATGTTTTACCTCCATTCAGGTGCCAGCCGCCCTCAACCTTTTCTGCTTTTAAAGCGACGCTGGCGACATCAGAACCGGTGTTCGGTTCCGTCACTGATATGGCACATAAAGAATTACCCGCAGCCAGATCAGGCAGCCACCTCTGTTTCTGCTCTTCCGTACCGCCCTGTAAAATAGCCCGCGCCATAATTTCGGGGCGCGTGATGAGACTTCCCGCTGCGCCGAGTGAACCGCGTGATAACTCTTCAGTAACAATCACCATACCCATACTGTCTTCGCGGTTATCCGGTTTAAGTCCGCCATAGCGTTCAGGAACCGAGAGCCCAAAACAACCCATTTCACGCAGCGGCGTTAGAATTTCATTTGGGACGGTCAGGTCTTGCCTGTGAATTTTTTCAGCGAGCGGCTTAACAACTTCGTTTGCAAAATCGTGAAATGTGTCGCGAATAATTCGTTGTTCGTCCGCCAACTTATCTTCCGGGATGCCTTGTTCGAGAAACAACCGGCCCAGCATGACCACAGCCTCTGGAAGCAAGGCAGCATCGATACCGACAGGCGCTAGAAGCTCGCCTCGGCTCAGGCCATACGCCTTTGGTCGTGCCCCAAGGCGGCTGTTGATGGCGTTGATGCAGTCAGCCACAAAATACTGAGCGGCGCGCTCCAGAATATCACCACCATCCGTACTGGCTCGTCGCGTCAAAGCACGTGCTGCGGAGATCTCCGCCTGACTGAAGGCGAGATCGTAGAGTTCGAGTTGTTCAGTATCCAGATCACCGCTTAAATAACCCAATGCTTTATCAATAAGGTATTGGGCTTCGTCTAGGGACGTCTGCAGTGCATCCGTCGACGTGTTAGTCATGTGCACCCTTAACTTCAGCAATGACAGACGGATCGACCCACTTAAGCCCTGCTGCTAAGGATGGTCGCAGTAATCTCAACCTCAGCATGAAATTTGCATATGCAGTGATACCTACCTGCATTACGTGATCTCCCGAATAGCCATTTTTTTCAACGAGGCATTCTATGGGGTGCGGCGCCTGCGGACAAATATGCTATAAATCACCTTATGCAAACTACAACCCAAATCGATGATCTCGTCGGGCCCATACGGGCTTATTTCATGCAATTGCAATCCAGCATTTGCGAGGCGCTTGAAACGGCTGATGGCACAGCTGAATTCTCACTGGAATCCATTGCGACGCCTAACGGCGGCCTGTCCCAACCTCGAGCCCTTGCAGCTGGCGATGTGATCGAAAAGGCCGCGGTGCAGTTTACGCACAGCCTTGGTGACGCGTTGCCACCAGCGGCAACAGCACGCAACCCGCACCTGGCAGGCGCACCTTTCCAGGCGGTCGCAATATCTCTGATTGTCCACCCGGTAAACCCTAAGGCACCGACCACCCACATGAATCTGCGTTTTTTTGTCGTGAACGCAGATCAACCCGTATGGTATTTCGGCGGTGGCTACGATCTGACACCATTCTATGGCTATAAAGAAGACGCGATCCATTGGCATCAGACTGCCGCTCGGGCTTGTGCAGAGCACTACCCTACACTTAAAGCGCAATGCGACGAGTATTTCTATCTCAGCCACCGTAAAGAAAGCCGAGGCATTGGAGGCATCTTTTTCGACGATTGGACAGTAGGCGGATTTGAGAAGAGCTTTACATTCGTAAAGAACGTTGGAGACACCTTCCTTGAAGCTTATCTCCCGATCCTTAATCGTCGTAAAACTGAACCCTACTCAGACGCTGAGCGCAATTTCCAGCTGTATCGTCGTGGCCGTTATGCTGAATTCAATCTTGCGATCGATCGAGGAACGAAATATGGGCTGCAGAGCGGACGTCGGATCGAATCCGTCCTCGCTTCACTGCCCCCCCTGGCACGTTGGGAGTACAACTACGTGGCGCCTGCGGGAAGTCGCGAAGCGGAATTGACGTCTTATTATCTGATCGCTCGCGATTGGCTCGCAGAGATTGAAACGCCCGGAAGCGGACAATAAACATCAAAACGTATGGGAAGTGCCACACCAATACAAAATACCTGTCCAGACTAATCCAGCAGAACCTAATGGAGCCCTTTGATTTTAGGGTTCTTTAACCACCTTAAATCCGTTCGATTTCATAGCCTTTGGCTGCATGAGGCCTTGTGGATAAGTCTGGGGATTAATTCTGGCAGTGACACCATCATGTCGTTCGCTGACTGTAATCTAACGCTTTCAATCAACTAAATTCGTTTTAAAACAATGATTTAATTATTTTTTATTACTTTATTTCGAGGAATCAAGCATCCACTTCTTACCCGTCACGTGTGTATAAGTGACTTTCTAAGCGCTTTTTGCGATCCTGCGCCTCATCCCATTTATGAGGCTTTGTACCGGTAAACAAATGCCTTCTGCTACCAGTCAATAGACCACCCGGCGCTCACTGCTCGGCAACGACTAAGCGATCTTCAACCGCCGTAACACCTCGTATGTCCCGCACAAGGCCCACGGCCTTGTCTCTTGCGTATTTGGACGGAATCCGACCGTAGAGAGTGACGACACCCCGAGTGACTTCAACATTAATGCGTAATCCGCTGATTTCGTCGTCTCGAATAAGCGTGGTCTTTACTTTGGCCTGCACAGCAATGTCATCGGTAAATTCGCCGACTGTGCGACTGCCACCTTCCCGGTAGCTTTGACACCCGCTGAACAAAAGCACAAGGACCATCGTGAGCACACATCGTTGCATATTCGGAAGTCTCAAGGTTAACTCCTACGCAAAGAATTCATTCTGACATGTGGTTGAAGGAGGGTAAATGGCGGATCAGCATGAAATGATTGCAAATGGATTACGTTTTCCCGAAGGGCCTATCGCGCTGCCCGATGGGCGGGTTCTTCTGGTGGAGATAGCCAGGGGTACGCTCTCGAGTGTTTCAGCCAAAGGCCAGGTGAGCGTGGTAGCCGAGTTAGGGGGTGGTCCCAATGGTGCCGCTATGGGGCCGGATGGATACTGCTACGTCTGCAACAACGGTGGCTTCGACTGGATCCAACGCGACGGCAAACTTTACCCTGGCGAACAACCTGCAGACTATACCGGTGGGCGAATCGAAAAGGTGAACATACAAACCGGTGCGTTCGAAGTGCTCTACCGGGAGTGCGACGGCAGGAAACTACGAGGCCCCAATGACATCGTATTCGATAAAACAGGTGGTTTCTGGTTTACCGATCACGGGAAAACCAGAGAACGCGAACGGGATCGGACGGGCGTGTTCTACGCCCAAGCGGACGGCAGTCGGATTGAGGAGGTCATCTTTCCTATGGAAGGTCCCAACGGCATTGGCCTCTCCCCGGATGAGCAGGAACTATACATTGCCGAGACCGTTCCGAGTCGCGTCTGGGCGTATGAATTAGAGTCGCCCGGAAATCTGTCAGGCACTGGTCAACGACGTCTGCTTATCGACCGGCCTGGTTTCCACTTCTTTGACAGCCTGGCTGTAGATGCCGAAGGAGGTGTCTGTGTCGCAACTATTATGGATGGTGGTGTAACGACGCTTTCACCAAAAGGGCAGGCACCGAGTTTTTTTGCAACCGATGACCGCCTGACCACAAATATCTGCTTTGGTGGTGATGATTTGAAAACCGCCTATATCACCCTGTCGAGCAGCGGCAGGTTAATCGCCACACAGTGGTCAATACCGGGCTTGCCTCTCAACTTTCTCAACAAGTAAGAGATGATTGGCATTTATTCGCACGTCGCATAATATAGCCGGCTTGCAGCACGAGAAGGGTAGGCATGCGTAGACCATTTGGCAGAGGCCGTGAAGACGAAGGCGAAAACAAGATTAACCTGACGCCAATGCTGGACGTCGTTTTCATCATGTTGATTTTTTTCATCGTGACGGCCACATTCGTTAAAGAAGTTGGCTTGGATGTCAATCAGCCTGACGACGACAAACCCAAAACGGTCGATCCGGACAAAAAGAGCATCGTGGTGCGAATATCAAACCGAGATCGTATTATTATTTCCCAGCGCGATGTGGACTGGCGTTCAGTCCGTGCAAATATCGAACGCCTGCATGCGGAAAACCCTGAAGCGCCGGTGATTATTCAACCACACCCTGAATCAACGACCGAAGCCATGATTCACGTGATGGACTCGGCCAGACAGGCAGGCGTATACAATGTGAGTCTCGCTGCTCAGTGACGAGGTCGCGACGTCAGGCACAACATTAAGCAGGGCCTGAACTCAGGTTCTTTTACCCCGGCAAGCTGTCTTTACAGCTTCCAATCCTTATCGGGATTGCCGGTCTGGGGATTTCGCTTAAGCCACGATACCGATAACCGCGCCTGTTATCAGTGTAACAATGGTTCCACTTATTAAAGATTTGGGCGCTATTTCCAAAGTTTCCTTACGTCTTTCCGGGGCCAGCGTATTCAGGCCACCCAGGAGGATGCCTAGACTGCCAAAATTCGCAAAACCACAAAGTGCATAGATCAAAATGAGTTGACTGCGTGCTCCAAAAGACTCCGTTATGGCAGCAAACTGCAAATAGGCAACCAGTTCATTTAAGACCACTTTAGTGCCCAATAGGCTACCCGCCATCACCGCTTCGTCCCATGGAATACCAATGAGCCAGGCCACAGGCGCAAACAACCAACCCATCATGCGTTCGAGGGAAAGCACCCACTCTCCCGTTGGAATCATACCCAATAAGCCATTCACCAGTGCGACCAGGCTGAGTAAGACCAAGAGCATGGCGCCAACATTCATTGCAAGGGCCAGACCATCCGTTGTGCCCTTCGTCACGGCATCCATCAGAGACTCATAACGCAAGCCCTCGCCGTGATCCTGTGTACCTTGGGTCTGTTCAGGCAGCATAATTCGGGCGACGTAGGTTGCACCAATCACATTAATGACTGATGCGCTCAGGATATGACCCAGCACGCCGGGGAGGTGTTCGTTAAGAATGCTTGCATAAAGCACCATGACGGAACCCGCAACCGTCGACATACCGAACGTCATGAGGCAGAAATACTCAGATCGGGATAGATCCTTCAGATAGGCACGAACCACCATCGGGGTCTCGACCATGCCGAGAAAGAGCGTTGCAGCACCCGAGGTGCCCAGAGCACCGCTTAGACCAAGCGTACGCTTAAGCGTCCAGCCAAAACCACGGACGATCAATCGTAATACCCCCCAATGCCAAAGCACCGCAATCATGGCACTGAACACGATGACTTGCGGCAGAACTCTAAAGGCGAAAAGATAGGTTGCAGCAGGTTCAATGATATTGAACGGGCTATCACCACCACCGAGATAGCCAAATAAAAACGACGTGCCTGCCGCAGTCGCAGCTTCAATCTGCTCGACAACCCCGTTCAGGAGCAGGAGTGTTTGCGCAATCCAATCAACACGAATGAACAGAAAGGCAAGGGTTAACTGAATCAGTAAACCAATGCCCGCAAACCGCCAGACAATGTTGCGCTTGGACTCGCTCAGCAACCAAGCCAGACCCAGCAGGAGGAGGATGCCTAAAAGGGCCTGCATCAGTTAATCACAAACATTGTGAGGACATGATCCTGATGCACACGCCAGTAGCCTATACCATCGTTCAGTGCCTCGTTAGGTGGATGATCACCCAAATAGTCGATGCTAAAAGTACAGTCATCTTCGTTAAGGGTTATTTCTGCTTCCTGGAAACCAATAAATGACTGGCCAATTGGATACACCGCTTTATAACCGGACTCTTTGGCAGAAAACATGATGGTTGCGCCCTCCCCGCCAAGCGTCTGTAACGCCCGCTTTTCTGGTTTGGTGAAAAGTGTCTTGTAAAGCCTTTCGTGCAGTCGATCTAATTGTTCGATATCGACACCAATATGCGCTTTTAAGCTCACGGCCGCAGCCGCGATCTCTTTTGAATGCGTGATTGCACCATATACACCCTGCGGCCATTTCGGCACGCGTTCGTCGCGCAACACAGGTTGAGGGAACAATCCGAGAAGTTCCTGAGCTGCACGCGCGCACCACCGCCCAGAAGAAAACGCCCTTTGGCGCCCTGACGCCATTCTATCGAGCGCCCGTTGTTCTTCTGCAAAGATTGAAGCGGTATGGTCCTGAACAGGGGTAAAAACGATGGCGCACTCAGCCAAATCCAGGTCGAGCTGAAATCCTGCCAGGGAGTCATCGGTAAAATGCCATTGCACTTGCGCTATCCGTCACTCACTTTAAGCTTAGTTTCTATCCGGCGTAGTGTAATCGAATATGGCAAACATCATTCTACTAAATGGCTGCTCCAGCTCGGGCAAGACCACCCTTGCAGAGAAACTGCAGCAACTTCTACCCGAACCCTATCAGCACATGGCCCTGGATCAATTTCGCGATGGCATGCCAGCACGCGTGCGGGGATTGAATGCACCCGCAGGAAGTGATGGCGCCCGCGGTTTGAATGTTGTGCCCGCGTTTATCGAAGGGAATCCCGTAACCGAAATTCACTTCGGGGATTTCGGTGAAACTGTGCTACGCGCTATGCGACGATCAGCCGCTGAATTGGCGGGCACCGGCATTCCAGTGATCGTTGACGATCTGCTTTTCAAAAAGGCCTATCTTGACGACTACGTCGCCGTATTCGATCCGGAATCCACCTGGTTTGTGGGCGTCCACTGCGATCTTGATATCATCAATACAAGAGAAGCTAAGCGGGTTGGCCGCTTTCCGGGTACAGCAACGGCACACTATGAATTGGTGCACGCTCACGGACATGCCTATGATCTGGAAGTCGACACCTCACACGCAACACCGCGCAAAGTGGCAGAAGAGATCATCGATCGTCTGCAATATCCACCTACAGCGTTTAACAAAATTATTTCCAGCGCCTGAATATCACCCGCGAGTAACACCTACGAAAGCATTTCAGGCAAAGGCGCTTTAGGGAGGTGATTGAAACTCAATGATGAAAATGTCTGCTATGCCCACCTTTTCGTTACGTTCACGGGAAAAGTACGCACGATCCCCTCGTCCGTACGCCCAAGCGATCGCCTCTCGTTGCCCTACGGACGGCATAGGGACACGTGTCGGCGCCTGACTCAGATCGCTTAGATCATATAAATAAGCATGCTGATAGGTCGTTATTAAGAGCCTGTTAGTGGCCACGTCGAGGTCCATACCCGTCGGCATGTGACGCCACTGGGCGCCATCAGGGTTTTCATAGAAGTCGGCTTGCGTAGGCTGAGGAAGGTGTTTAAGCAAACCCAGAGAATGAGCCTCAATGGCCTGCTTACGGTCCGGTTCGGAAACCCGCAAAGGAATTGAAAACAGTTCCTGGGGATAGTCGCGTTTACTCAGGATCAGCACCCGGTTGCCCGGAACATCTACACTAAGCGCTTCACTGTCCCTCGCACCGTCAGGGTAAGTAAAACGAATCCGCCAGGCGACTTCGATGGAATCAACATCGTCAGTCTCGCCAAGAACCTCAGGTTCAGCCACGATGATGATTTCAACGAAATCGCGCCAGCCCAAATTGTCACCGATATCCCCCACCGCTATATAAGATCGACCGTTCAGTCGAAATGTATCCATCGCTTCCCAGTCAGAAGGAGGACCCATATTGACCGTAAAGCGTGCAACGTGAGACCCGTCCGTGTTTAACGCGAACAGTTCAGCTTCACCGCCTGAATCGTTGATCGACCATAGCACCTGGTCATGTATGGAGCTCGCAGCCAAACCACTCGACTCGGCAAGGTCATGGTTTTTAATGTCACCGAGCCAGCTGATCCTGTGGTCAGATACATCCAACAGCGCCGGATTGGTCTCAACCGGTTCTGGAGAAGGCGAGACAATATTTCCAAGTGCCTTCACCGGGTCCCTGTCATTTATCCATCCATACACAAAAAACATGACAAGCAGAACCACGGAAAGGCCAACCAGGCACATAAAGGCATAGCGGCCGGCTTTAATCACAGGATTCAATTTGCGGACCGAACAGCGGCAGCTGCCAACACCAGGCGATCATTGCCAAAATACATATCATCGTCATTCAAAAACAACGTCGGCGAACCGAATCCGCCCCGATCTATCAGCTCCTGAGTGGTACTTCGTAACCGGCTTTTATACGCCTGATCGTTGATCTTGTCCCAGAATGCCTCCTGATCTAATCCGGCTGCGCGGGCAATTTCGTTGACTTCTCTGTCTTGAGAAATGTCGCGAAGCTCTCCCCAGTAACGCCTAAACGCCTCCATCGCGTACGGAACAAGCACGTCTTCTTCAATCGCCACAAAAGCACCCCGCATCACCTTGACACTATTGACCGGGAAAACAGGCGGGTTGCCAATCTCAACACCAACATAACGGGCCCAGTCTTGAAGATCCTTAGCGTAATAACGCTGCTTGACCGGCACTGGGTTTGCTCGCGCTTCATACACGCTTGGATTAACCGCGTTAAACACGCCACCCACCAGGACCGGTTTCCAGATGACTTCACACGCCTGAAAGTCCGGGCTCTGATTGAAAGCTTGAAAAGCAAGGTATGTCCACGGGCTCGAACAATCAAAGTAAAACTCAACTCTTGAAGTATTTGGGTTCATTTTATGGCCCGTGCAAGGAAAACAAAAATGTTACCATGATCTGATCGAATCGGGTCTTGGGGGAGACTTAATGAAATTCACATGGTTCAATTTAATGCCCTGGCCATATCTGCCTGACGACTTCAGAGAAAAATACAGGTCCGTCTGGGTCGACATTCCCAACAGCCTTTATGACCCGGTACGAGGCCACGAACTCTACAACATCTACCTGGACGAATTGGAGTATGCCGAGGAACTCGGTTTCGATGGAATCGGGGTCAACGAACACCACGCCAATGCCTATGGACTCATGCCGTCACCGAATATCATGGCGGCAAGCCTGGCACGCCGCACGACAAAGTCTGCCCTTGTCGTGCTTGGCAATTCTATAGCGCTCTACAACCCCCCGATACGTGTCGCTGAAGAGTTCGCAATGCTGGATGTCATATCAGGTGGCCGCCTGTTGGCAGGCTTTCCCGTCGGCACGTCCATGGACACCAACTATGGGTATGGCCAGATTCCTTCCTTAACGCGCGAAAAATACGCAGAAGCACACGAACTTATCATGCGCTGCTGGGAGGAAGAGGAGCCATTTGCTTTTAACGGTCGCTACAACAAGCTACGGTATGCAAACTGCTGGCCTAAGCCTATACAGAAAAATCCTCCCATATTTATCCCCGGTGGCGGCTCTTTAGAGACCTATGACTTCTGCATTGAAAATGACTATGTGTATTGTTATCTCAGCTTCAGCGGTTACCTACGCGCAAAGCAGCTCATGGACGGCTACTGGGAACGCGTGGCCGAACTAGGCAAAGACGCTTCACCCTACCGTGCAGGTTTTGCCCAGACGATCGTCGTCGCTGAAAGCGATGCCGAGGCAGAGCGAGACTATCGACAACATATCGACTATTTCTACAATCGCTGCCTGCACGTCCATCCGGGGTTTGCAGATGCACCAGGCTACAGAACGATCAAGACGCTTAAGGCCAACGTGACTTCCCAGATGACCAGTGCCGCAGTCGGTGATGTATCCAAGATGAGTTGGGACCAGCTCGTCAACGACGGGTATGTGATCGCCGGATCTCCTGATACCGTCACGGAGAAAATGACCGAGCTCATCTCGACTCTACGCGTGGGTAATATCTTCTGCCTCATTCACGTAGGTGACATGCCTCAAGATAAGTGTATGAGGTCATCGCGTTTGTTTGCAGAAGAAGTCATGCCACGTTTGCAAAATATGTGGCCCGACCACAAGACCGATGACCGCTTCTGGATACACCCTATCGCACACGTTCCGCGAACGGGTGTTGAGGCTGTTGTTTGATGGATAGTCAATTACTTGAGTTTTCAACGTCACCGGGGTGTGCGTATTCTCTACAAGTCTACCAGGGGGGCAGTGGCCCCGACCTTCTTTACCTGCACGGTGCCGGGGGGCTTTTGGAAAATGACCCCTTCCTGGATCAGTTAAGTAAAACATTTCGTGTCACCGCGCCTCTGTTGCCCGGATACGGAGATTCGGAAGGTATGGATCACCTTCGTGACATGTTAGATTTCACGTTACACACATTCGATGTGTGGACTAACTTGTCTCTGGAAAATCCACTTGTCGTGGGCCACTCGATGGGTGGCATGATCGCCGCTGAGATGGCTTCAATCGCCCCCGATCTTGTTGAGAAATTGGTGCTGTTGGCTCCAGCCGGCCTTTGGCTCGACGATCATCCCGTCGCCGATATTTTTGCGACCCTTCCTTACGAGCTTCCTGAATTACTGTTACATGACGCCAACAAGAACAGCGCCCTGCTCTCTGCCGGAGGCGACCTCGATGATCCAGAATTTCTCACCGAATTCCTGGTTGGTAACGCACGTCGTCTTGGTATGGCGTCAAAAATTCTCTTTCCGCTACCGGAAAGAGGTCTGTCTCAAAGGCTGTACCGGGTCAAAGCGGAAACGGCAGTCGTCTGGGGCACATCCGACCGGCTGATTCCACCAATCTATGCGGATGCTTTTGTTGAGTTAATTCCAGGTGCTATCAAGCACTCTGTAGAAGAGGCCGGACACATGCTCCAGTATGAGCAGACGGAGACCGTGATGGATATCATCCGCGGTTTGCACAACTGAAAAGGCGTTTTAACGCAGCTAAACCGACACAGAGAGAAAGGTGTGAGCGAAGAATCTATTCAGCTATTGGGGCAATTGATCGATGAATCATCGCGAATCGTATGCTTCACCGGGGCAGGTATAAGTACGGAATCCGGAATACCCGACTTCCGCAGTCCTGGCACGGGCTTATGGACAAAGATAAAGCCAATCCAATTCCAGGATTTCATGAGCTCTGAGGAAGCAAGGCAAGAATCCTGGTCACGCAAGTTTTCAGGTGACCGCACAATGGAAGATGCCATCCCGAATCAGGGGCATGCTGCCCTCGCTCACTTGGTAGAACAGGGGCGTTGCATTGGCATCATTACGCAAAATGTCGACAACTTGCACCAGAACTCGGGCGTTCCGGACGATAAAGTTGTAGAACTACATGGCAACGCAAGTTACGCAACGTGCCTTTCCTGCCATACGCGATACGAGCTTGCAGACCTCGAAGCACAGTTTCAGGCACGAGGCAGAGTTGAGTCGTGTTCAAGTTGTGGCGGCATCGTCAAAACGGCAACGATTTCGTTCGGGCAATCTATGCCAGAAAACGAAATGCACCGGGCTCAGGAAATGACAGAAGCATGCGATCTCATGATCGTCCTGGGTTCATCTCTCACAGTTTATCCTGCGGCAGGATTTCCAGAATACGCAAAGCGTGTGGGCACGCGATTGGCGATCGTCAACCGGGAAGAGACCCCACTCGACGATATTGCAGATGTCGTCGTCAACGAACAAATCGGCCCTACCATGGCGATGATTGTCGGGCTGAACTAAGAAGCGACGCCCTTAATCGTTGAGATTGATAAGCTCTTCGGTGAGCGCCTTTAAATCCTGAAGAGAACTCAAACGCTGTATCTTTGAGCAGAAAGGTGCATATAAGGGCATGTCTGAGTCGCCCTGCCCCCAATCATCACGCGTTTCAGGATTAAGCCAGATCGTGCGCTTGACTCGACTTGTGCATTCTTTGAAAGGCCCGACTGCCGCAGGATAGAAATTACTTCGAGCATCCCCAAGGATAAGCAAGGTCGAGCGACTGTTTAGCTCCTGGTGAACCAGTTTGCGGAAGTCGAGAAAAGCACGCCCATAATCAGTGCTGCCATTTCCCCAGTCGTACAGTGCCCGCTCGATAGCGAGATGAGGGTCTGCCTCATCGAAATATTCACTGATTTCGCCGAGCTGATTAGAAAAAGCAAACGACCTGACTTTGGGCATGCATTCGTGCAAACGGTGTGTAATGAAAAGCAGAAATCTCGCGATGGGTGCCACAGACCCACTCACATCACAGATCAGGTAGAGTGTCCCCTCGTCTTTTCGTTTCTGTTTAAAAGCGAGCTCTATAAGCGTCCCATCGAACGCGACATTGCGGCGTAACATTCGCCTGATGTCTAAAGCGCCACGACCTGATTGACGCCGACGTTTACGATATTTCTGTTTCAATTTTTCCGCAAAATCAGCAACCGCCTGGGTGAGCTGGAGCTCATAATCTTTAGGAATCTGATTAATCGCCCCTTCCAGCGCCCGTGACAGAATCATTTTCTTAGCAGGAACACTGGCTACCAGATCGTATTGCAGATCAACAAACTGTTTGATCTCCTGGTTTAGATACTGCCGAATGTAGGCGATCCCTGTCCTCAAACCGGCCTGTTCACCTGTAAACTGACCTTGCAGGCTGGTTAACCGGGCGATATCAAACTCGTCGGCAATCTGTCGTTGTAACTTCGTTTTATCGCGAAGGTGTTCGATATCATAAAGCCCCTGCGCAAGTGCTACCGTTCGCAAGCGCGCACCCAGTTCGGTGGCGTTGTTTTGAAGCACCCACTGGGCTGTCTCGGCCAGCGTAGTGCTCTGACTGGCCAGCACTTCAATGAGATGATCGCTGTCGATGGAACGCAAAATACTCGCCTTTGGTGCATCCTGAAATGCAACAGGACCGAAAAATAGGTCGAAGCATTCACTGAATCTATATTTCTCAGACGGGGATTTAGCGAGCGCCATTGCCAAGGCGAACTTCAAGGCCGCCTTTTTATCCACCCCGATCGCATCAACAACAGCCAGGGCATCCAGGGTTTCAGCGGGACTGACCTCGACATCTGCATTACGTAGGGCGTGTACAAAGCGTGTGATTGTGCGATCCATAGACTGAAGTCTACACTGCAGCTCTGAATGGCTAACAGATGTATCTTTAAGATGGATCACGCACAAATCGAACTCGCTGTCTTGCGCTTACGACCGGACTGGGTACTGGCGGACCTGACCATATGCGAGTTTTTAGAGGGCGGGTATTCAAACGACAACTATCGAATCAGCTACAAGGGCGAGGAATTTGCCCTGAGGCTGCCTCAGAGAACACAACCCTACGTTGATCGGTTCAGAGAAAAGGAGTGGTATGCGCGTCTGCCCGAGACTGTTGGTATTCGACCTACGGTTTTAGATGCCGCATCCGGGTGCATGCTCTCTCCTTGGGTAGAAGGTACGCTCCTGGTGGACTGTTGGGGGTCTTTTTGTTCCGATGATCTCATCGATTATCTGGTTGATCTGCACACTGCGCTGCCTGACCCCGGCCGCAACTACGTCATGCAGGATCTGCTGGATAGCTACTCCAGCGGTTCTTACTCCGCAGCTGACGTACCCAATGAGCACCGTCAATCATGTCACAATGACTTGAACCCATGGAATATCATCATCAATGAGACAGGCTGGCTTACTCTGGATTGGGAATTTGCTGGTAAAAACGATCCCATTTTTGATCTGGTCAGCCTGCACCAGGGCCTCGGCTGTGCCGAAGACCAGTTGAACGATCTCGCCTACGCGTACGTCACGGCCATGAATTTACACGTTCAAAATCTGCAGCAAAGAACAGCAGAACAATTGAAAAATTATTGGTTACGGGAATACGCGTGGGCAAGATATCAATTGACAATCGGCAACAGCAGGCAGGAAATCATAGATCAGGCAGAGTCAGCGCTGAGCCATCTATGACAAAGTTCAAGTGCATATTCGTTACGCCGTTCCCCTTGACCTTCTACAACCTCAAATTTAAGCCCCCGACGCTCAAGATCCTGTTCATAAAGATGAAATAGCCGGTCTCTATCGTATTGAGATTCGCGCTGCGGATCGGATACCCAGGGCAAATCCGGTCGACACAGCAGATAAAAACGCCGGCTCTGACGCATATATCGCTGAATGAGGTAATGCGGTATCGGGCCATAGCGTTCATGCCACCAGATGCACAACGCCTGCAGGTCTGTGTCAGCAATAATATTTCCGCCATTGCGGGTTGCTGTCTGCTCTGCCGTCATCTGAGCGTCACAGATGCGCAGCAGATCCGAGGGCTGGTATCTGCCACACCGGTCAAATTCATCCAGATAGGACCTGGCTTGCTCGGCAACCGTTTTTGCATTCAGGGCCTTGCCCAACCAATCCGTGAGCGTTGACTTACCGGAACATTCCGGCCCCGTGACAACAATGATCATTCTGTATTCACCGGGGCGCCTTGATTGCTCATCAGATGTTTTTGCCAGGCATACCAACCCTGAACGGCTAACCCTATGTAGATGGTGTAAAGCACGACATAAAAATAAAGCTGGCTATCATCTTCGGCCTTCGCCAGATAAAGCACGACAGAGGCCACATTCACGATGAACCACAAAATCCAGCTGTCCAGATACTTTCGAGCAGACATCCACATCGCAACAAATGACAAAATTGTTGTAAAACTGTCCGCATAGGCAAAGGCAGCATTCGTGAATGTGTCGAAATACCATCCCATGACAATAATTCCGCTTATCGAGACCACGACCACTGATGTCCATTGTCGTCTTGGGAGCCAGGTAACCATTAACTCATCTGCCTCAGAACGCCGTGTTTGCCCACCACGGATCCAGAAGAACCAGCCGTAGGCATTCATCACAACGTAGTAGAAATTGAGGAGAACATCGGCGTAAAGCTGAGTGTTGTACATAACGACGACAGTCACAACGCTATACAAAAGGCCCAGCGGAAACGTCCAGATGTTTTCCCTAATCAGCAACCAAACACAAAGAAGGCCGGAAACAAAGCCGGTTAGTCCCAGCCAGTTGGTGCTCAGGTACTCGATGATTGTGCTCGTCATGGATTGCTCAGCATGAAGACTCAGGCAGACTGCCGTATGCCAGTTCGCGACTCAAGTAAATTAATTTCAACCCGATGTTCGCACAGCAACGTTTCACCCGTCGTCAGGTGCGAAGACAGAAGATTTCAGTAGATTATCTGTGAGGGACAGCTCGACAGTCAGGCTGCCTGGGCTTCATCATCCTGAGGGTTGCCTGTCTCGAGAAAGCTGAATTCATAAGTTCCATCTTTGAGGTGCAGGCAGTGATATTCGAGCTGGAAAGGTACGAGCTCGCCAAGCATGCCTACCTGAGCCAGCAGTTCTTCGGAAAATGGTACAAATATAGGGTCGGTATTGTTCACAAATGTCTTATCCGGGGCTATAGCCATTTAATTTCATAGATTTCCGCGATCCAGTGCTCGTATTTTAGGCATCAATTTCAAAAGCTATGACGGAGTAATAAGTGAATATCTCGGAGCAAACATGGAGATATTTCGGAGGCGACAGGCGATACTAAGTACACTGTGCACTTTTAGTCGAAAAAAAAGATAAAATCACCGCGTTTCTAACGTCTGGAGGTAATTTGGCCAAGCTCATTGCCATTGTCGAAGACGATCAGGATCAGCGTTCAAATTACACCGACGCGATCGTCAAGAAAGGGTATACGGTGCACGCCTACGGCAGTCGAGACGAGGCGCTCGAAGGTATCGAAAAAGAACTGCCGGATCTTGCCATACTCGACATCATCCTGGGAGAGGAAGTCGATGCAGGTTTTCAACTCTGCCGCGACCTCCTGACAAAAGCGCCCAATCTGCCGGTTATCTTTCTGACAGAACGCATTGATGAAATCGATAAGATTTCAGGGCTTCGGCTCGGCGCATGGGACTACCTGCCTAAACCAATATCCCTCGACTATCTTGCCGAGAGAATTTCTTCTCTGTTGCGCATAAATGAAGCCCGTGTACAGGGACAGGAAAGCGAGAGTTCGACATCTCGTCAAATCGGCAACCTATCGCTCGACCAGGAAGCGCTACTCACTTCCTGGAAAGGTGAGCGAATCGACCTGTCAGGAACTGAGTTTCGCATGCTTGCAAAGCTCGTCCGAATGCCTGGGCATGCGGTGAGCTACGAAACCCTCATGAACGCAACGATGCAGAGTCTGGTCACAAATAACACCATCAATACACACATGCGGAATATTCGCAAAAAATTCGAAAAGATTGACCCGGCTTTCAGCTGTATAAAAAGTGAGTACGGCTATGGCTACCGCTGGTCTCAGCAGTGAAATTAAAAGGCTCCATACGCGGTCCTAGACTTGGCACTAAGTTGGCCCTGCTCGGCCTTGCCTTGTTGATCATCCCCGGCTTCAGTTATCGCCAGCTCGTACAAATGGAGCAGCTCCTGATTCAAATTCAGTCCCAGGCACTGATATTGAATGCACGAAATATCTCAACGCTGTTCAATGGTCGAGATGACCTTTTTAACGACCTGCCGGTTACCCTTGAACAGTTCGAACCACTTTATGCACACCCGCTACAAAACCCCGTGCGCCTCGATGCCAGGGCAGACGACTGGCAGGCAGACCTGACCGACGATTATATTCACTTCCAATCCGGGCGCGACAATGACGGAAATGTGGCATTGCTTCTGGGCGAGAGAGCCGGACAGCTTTATGCGCACCTACGGATTCAAGACGATACTCTGGTATATCGCGATCCAGAGTACCTCCGGCTCGACAATGCCGATCATGTTCGACTCAACTTCATCCCTCAGGATGGCGACGAAGGCCGGATGAGTCTGGTGTTGCATGACAACGGCACTGTGACCGGATTTGCAATGGACAGCGAGTGGCGTTTCGCTGAGACGGGAAGCGCCGACAACCGTGTGCAAGGTCGACTGAACCGAGAAGGTAATGAACTCAGTATTGAATTTCGATTCCCCATCGACCTACTGGGATCCCGACGCTATTTTGGCATTAACTGGGTAGACGTAGACGATCCTGTTAGTCGTGAAATTGTTGGCATGACGCAAAGTCTGCCAACGACGGGCAAGGAAGGTTTTAATCTCGTGGTCCTACAGACACCGGAAGTCCGAAATATCATCGAGGGACTTGGTTACTCCGGCGCGCGGATCCTGGTGGTAGACAATGACCAGCGCGTACGAGCCGAAATGGGGGCGGTTCAAACTGACGGCGCGACTGTGGAGCCTACAGACTGGCTAAGTCTGGGCGAGACATTCGAGTCTATCCGGCCGTTGATCCACAGGGTGTTTATGGGAGAGTCTTATGAGATCGCCGTCCAAAGTGTTTCACAACAAGACGCTGCGCGAGAAGCCATAACTGCGAGTCTTACCGGTGATCCAATATCTTTGCGCGGTCGCGTTGTCGATGGTCAAGAAATCCTATTAGCTGCCTACCCCATTGTGTCGTCAGGCCAGATAATTGGTACGGTGGTTGTCGAGCAGAACATTGACGATATCTTGTCCTTTCAACGAACCGCACTTGAAGAAGTTATCCTCGTGTCTGTCGCAAGCCTGTTGATCGTTCTCAGTGCCCTGCTTGGTTTTGCCGTTCGGCTCGCGTGGCGCATACGCAATCTCCGCCGCGAAGCAAGCGCCGCCATCGATTCTTACGGCCGCCTGCGCACAGATGAACTTAACAGTGAGATGAATGCCGGAGACGAAATCGGCGATCTTGCTCGCGCAGTCTCAAACATGCTCAGTCGCTTGCACCGACACAACACATTCCTGGAAAGCATGCCCAGGACACTCCGCCATGAGATAAACAATCCACTTAACACGTTGAGCACATCGCTGCAAAATCTGGCAGAAGAATACCCTGACGTCGATGAAAGTAAGTACCTTGCAAGCGCAAAACGTGGGGTTAACCGAATCGGCTCAATCGTGCAGAACCTTGCTGATGCAGCTAATCTCGAGGAATCGCTCGAGGCCGAGGAAATGGAGCTGATCGATTTGAACCAGTTGTTAGATAACTACGTGGCCAATTGCAATCACGTCCATTCAGATTACACATTTGTCTACCGCGGTACCAGCCAGCCAGCCCGGGCCCTGGTATCGGATTTCCGCATTGAACAGCTGTTAGACAAGATCATAGACAACGCGGTGGATTTTCACCGCCCTGACAGCAGTATACGCGTGCAACTGGATGCCTTTGAAGATCAAGCACAACTGACCGTAGCCAATCGCGGGCCGATCTTGCCTGCTGAAGTAGAAAATGCCGTATTCGACTCGATGGTCAGTTACAGAGGCCAACACAACCGCCTTCACTTTGGCCTGGGATTATATGTAGTGCGCGCTATTGCCGAGCATCACGGTGGGTTTGTGCGTGCCGTGAACCTGGCAGACGGATCAGGCGTGGCTGTGATGGTGCAATTGCCGTTGGCAGGGCCGACCGATTCACCTGCAATCAGGACAAACGAACCGGCAGTCAGTCCTCGGCGTGCTTCGGCGGGTTAACAATCATGCGCGATGGTATTCGCTCTCAAGATTGATCGCACCCGATGCAAGTAACTCTCCCTTTGCAACCATATATTCAACCGCAGCCAGAACGCTTCTAGCGGCAGCAGGATACATGAACTCGGGTGTATCTCTGTACATTACCGGGACCATGTCGGCAATGACGAATATATTTTCATCTATGCAGTCAAAAATCTGCGCCTCGCGCTGGCGACGGTGTTCTATAAAGGCCTGAACATGTGTTTTAGGCTCAGTGATTGAGGGACCATGCGTCGGCCAGTATATGGCGTCGTCTCGTCTCAGAAGCTTCTCCAGGCTTTCCATGTATGCCTGCATGTCACCATCCGGCGGTGAGATAATGCTGGTTGACCATCCCATCACGTGATCACCTGTAAAAAGCGCCTTTTCCGCCCTGTCCTGGAAACACATGTGATTCGACGTATGGCCGGGGGTGTAGACGCATTCTACAGACCAATTACTGCCTTCGATGAGTTCACCGTCCTGCACGGTGACATCAGGCGTAAATTCCATATCTCCGCCTTCTTCAACTGACACACCCTGTTCCAATTTGCCGGCCCCATGCGACCCATAAGCATAGGTCTTGGCATCACAGTGTTCCTTCAACAACCGGCAGCCAGGTGAATGGTCCATGTGCGTGTGGGTAACAAATATATGGGTGATTTGTTCTCCGCGAGTCGCGGCCAGAAGCGCCTGGATGTGTGCACTGTCAGCGGGGCCTGGGTCAATCACAGCCACCTCACCCGCTCCGAGTATATAGGTGCCGGTACCATAGAGCGTAAACGGACTCGGGTTGTTTGCAATAACGCGCCTTACAGAAGCAGCAATCTGATCCACTGCCCCATAATCGAACGCCATCTGTCGGCGAAATGGAATTTCTACAGCCATACGAACCTACCAGAATTCTGTGCGAGGCAATATAGGAGGCTGCTTCATCAAAAGCAATACGATTAACCACACCAAGACACCCTGAAGGTTTCGCACAATGTAGAAAAAACCGACAACGTCTTCCTGGGCAGTAACCGCATCGATTACGGCTTTATCTCCCGCAGCATGCTGCCTGTGATCGAGATCGAATCAGCGTCGAGATAGTTCAAAACGCTGAGTGATGTCGTCAATCTGCACTCATTCGGAAGGATTTGCCTCCCATGAGTCGCGAAGTGTTATCCAACGCTGAGTGTCGGGCGAGATCGCTAACGCCAAATCGAGATATTGTTCTGCGTCATCGACAAGGCCGAATTCGTATGCATCGGTCGCTGCCTCAGCAAGCCGTTGTGCACATATTTGCAGCATCTGTAGAGCGACCGAATTGCCGGGATCGACATTTTGCACCTCACGAAGCTTTGCTACCGCGTTTTCTCCTGCAGGCTGAGTCAGATAACCAGCAGAAATGAGCGAACGGGCGTTTGATAAATTTTCAGCGATGGTCTGTTGCCTTGCTCTTTCAGCGTATAGCCGGGCTCGGATCGCGCCAACCCCTTCTTCTGGCAATGCAGCAGCCTGTGCCTGTGCGAGAAGAATCTCTACCCTTTCAAGCTGACCTTGCAACAAAAGAGCATCTGCATCGGCTGCCACCTGAGCAGTAATCTCATTAAGACCTTCGGCAGCAATCACATTCTCAGGATCTGTTGCCTGAACTCGGTGATACAGTTCCACTGCGTTTTCACCGGCCGGTAACATGAGTTTGTTTTCGTATCGCAATCTGCGCGCTTCTTTAAGCAATTCATCGATTGCAGCCTGTGCCGTGGTCGCTTGCGAGATGAGTTTTCGTACTTCATCGAGCTGTGGAAGGGTGTTATCCGCCGCTGTGGCACGTTCAAGCAACGAGATACCTTCGTTAACACCGCCTTTTTGCACGGCGTTCGTCGACAGTTCCGCGTAGTGCGCTGCGAGGACGCGAAGCTGTTCTTTGGCTCCGACATGTCCGGGCGCTTGGCGCAGCACTTCGTTGAAGGATTGAATCGCAGCAGTAGCACTCGGCAAGTCTGACAACCCATGGCTTGTCAACAGCGTCTGAGTGTTGTTGTAGATCCTCTCGGCACTCATGCGATTCATCAGTTCGGTGTTTAAGTTCACCCAATCCAGATCCTTGGGAAATACGCTGTTGGCTTCTTCCAATCTTGTATCGGCTATCTGTAAATTGTTTGCAGCCAGCGCGGCAGCAATCTCCTGCTTCCAGTCTGTTGCCAGGGAGGCAAGTTCTATAGCAGCACCTTCATGCTCAGGTGCAATGGCAAGAACACGTCGGTACGCCGCGACGATTGTGGCTAATCCTTGGTTAGAATCCTGGCGCAAAGACTGTGCTTCACTCCACGCATTGCCTAACCTTGGATCGGCAATAAGCCCCATCTGTGTCAACAGCTGCCCCGCAGGAACATATTGCCTGTCGATTAATATATAACTGCCATATCCGATTGCGATGGCTAACACTGCCAGCCCCATAGTACGTTGTAATCGGCGTTTACGAGCAGAACGCTGCTGAAGCCGTTCCTGGCGGCCGGCATCTCTTACCGTTGAGAGCATGTGACCGCCTGAAAGAACTCTAATTTCTTTGGTTGCGATCTGCTGGGTCTTCATATTCACAGTCGGAAGATCTATGGCCTGGTTGATGCCATCAAGATCGTGAATAAATTCCAAGGCTGTCTGGTATCGTTGCTCCGGCCTTTTTGCGAGCACTTTATCCAGAACCGATTGCAGCTCCCGCAAAAATTCGGGAAGCCTTGGCACCGGTTCCTGCTGGTGCAAGGCGAAGACTTCAGGCGCTGTTTGCGCGGCGAACGGAAGCCGCCCGGTCAGCATTCGGTAAAACGTCACGCCGAGAGAATAAATGTCGGAACGCACATCAGGGCCAGCATTGAGCGCTTCGGGTGCCATGTACTCCGGGGTACCCAGAACCGAGTTGCCTTTGAAGATCTCAGCAGGCGTCGCAGTTTGCTTACGCACCGTACTGAAATCGGCAATGTGTATCTGATCGTTGACACCAACCAGCAGATTCTCTGGCTTAATATCACCGTGTACATAACCCTCGGTATGCATGTAATAAAGCGCATTCGCTATAGCTTTTATGTGCTTAATACCAACCTGCAGGGACAAACCGGTTTCGAGACGGTTCAACAGGTTGCCTCCCGGCAGAAAGGCTTCAATTGTGTAAGGGCGGTCATCAACCAGCCCAGATTCCAGCTGGGACACGATACCAACATGATGTAATGAACCATGTATGGCAGCGCCAAGACGAAAACGTCTTTCTATCGACGTGCCCATTGTTGCCTGCGATACAACTTTGACCACAACGGGCAGATTTTCCAGGCCGTACAACCCTCGATAAATTTCGATGGGTCCGTCATTTTGAAGAACCTCACCGAGTCGTGTATTGGCAATCGACAGCACGCTCAACCACCCACTCGCCTTGGGCCCAACCGGCTCTCTTCAGGCATTTCGATTGCGTTTCCGCGAACTATTTTCCCTAAAACGATGCGCGCGCGAGGAATAATCAAGCCACCGTCCTCGCTCACAGCCAAGCCCTCCCCGTGTGCCAGACCGTTAAGGCACTCGTCGCTGTGAAACATCCAGGCCTGACCCTCGTGTTGTAAAGCGCATCGAGGCACCACCTCGATACGATGAGAATCAATGAGCGTCCCTGCGTCCCAGAACTGCGCATCGAGTGGTCCGTCTGGCTGGCGTTTCACTCCCCAGCCGTGTTGTTTCCCTTTATCGAAGATCCCTTTGTATATCGTTCCATCGCGCCAGTAAAAAATACCCTGTCCCGTGCGGAGATCTGCGTCGAACTCACCGACATACCGATTACCATTCGGCCATCTGAATATACCGCGACCTTGTTTGACACCGGCATCAAATTGCCCGAGATACTCTCTCCCATCATCCCAACGATAGGTCCCGGTTCCATGCAGCACACCATTTTCGAATTCACCCGAATACTGAGCACCGCTTGTCCAAACAAAGTTACCACTGCCGCTGCGACGCCCATCAACAAATGATCCCTCGTAGACATCCTGATTTGCCCAGGTAAATCGTCCTTGCCCGTGTAACAGGTTGTTGGAAAAACTGCCTTCGTATTTATCCCCGTTCTTCCATTCAAGCACGCCGAACCCTTCACGCCGGTCCTCGACAAAATTCCCTGTATAGTTTCTGCCGTCAGACCAAGTAAACGTGCCTTCGCCATGCATCCGATTTTTGTCGAACTGGCCTTCGTAGCGATTGCCTTCTCGCCATTGATACACCCCTCGGCCATGCCGCTGGCTATCAACAAGATCACCAGAATAAGTATCACCATTTGGCAGGCTCAGTTCGGCCCCATTTGCCAAAACGGCAACTGATATAGCCACCAGCGTGTAGAGCAAACGCGGCAGTGACAGAGGTTTATTCAAGTCGCCTGATTTGTATCGCATCGCTTTTTTGATCCGCCAACACATCGGAAATCACCACTAATTTTGCATTAAGGGGTAAGCCTTCTCGATCTCGAAGCACGTTGAATGCACGTTGCAGGGTTTTTTCAGGGTTAGAACTGAATGCCGTACGATAAGCATACACGGCACGATTCAAAGCCAGACGTCGTCTAGTCTGACTGTTGTTGGTAAAGGCGTAAATGGGTACGGTCATGGGACGCGCATTGCTCACATAGTCCGCAGTCAAGCCACGCCGAGTAATGACAACGATACCATCTGCATCCAAAGCTTCTGCAAGGGCAACAGCATGTACGGCAACGTGCTGCTTATCATCTTCGACTGCAAGGTCCTTTTCGTATCCCAGACCAACAAAACGTTCAGTTTGATTGGATATCGCGCTTATTTGCTCAACACATCGGGTTGGATTTTTACCCACACTCGTTTCACCCGAGAGCATGACCGCATCAACCCCTTCGTAAATTGCATTGGCAACGTCTGTGACTTCGGCCCGAGTTGGAATGGGATTTTCGATCATCGACTCAAGCAAGTGAGTCGCAACAATGCACCTTTTGCCCCATTTCGCGGCTGAGTGAACTATGCGACGTTGTACGTTTGGTAAATCAGCGATATCCGTTTCGATGCCCAGATCACCTCTCGCAACCATGACGCCATCACTCAACTTGACGATTTCATGAATATTAGTCACACCCTCCTGGTCTTCAATTTTCGAAATAATTTTGATTGTGTTCTGTTTAGACCCCAAAAAATCTCTGAGTTCCTGGACGTCCTCAGGACGACGTACAAAGGACAGAGCGATGAAATCAACATCGTTTTCAACACCAAAAGCGATGTCCAGACGATCCTTTTCTGTGATTGCGGGCAGGTTAATCCGCACACCAGGGAGATTGACATGCTTACGACTACCCAACACACCACCATCGAGTACCCTGCATGTTAGATGGTTTGCAGACTTTTCCAGTACCTCGAAATTAAAAAGGCCATTGTCCAGCGTCACAATTCTGCCAACATCAACAACGTCAACGATCTCATCGTAGTTGACGTGGATAGACTTGGTTTCAACAGTATGTGGATCACGAACGGTCAGGCGTACGATCTCACCTTCTGTTAAGGACATGGGATGTTCCAGCACCCCGGTTCTAATTTCCGGGCCCTGGGTATCAAGGAGTATCGGCACTGCATATTCCACTTGTCGATTCAGCGTCTTAATCCAACCGATGATGCGCATGGCTGTTTCGTGATCCGCATGCGACATATTCACGCGCACCACATTCATGCCTGCCTTGTAGAGCTGTTTTAGCGCCGGGAAGGAGGTCGTGGCGGGGCCAATCGTACAAATGACTTTTGTTCGTCGCTTGTTGGTTCTAACTGCAGAATGCAAATTCCAGTCAGGACCAGAACTCTCGGGCATGTTGGGCCACCTTATGTGCGCTGACTTCCTTAACACGCCAATGTTCCGGGAAAAACTGCTGGACAAACGGCTTACGGAAGCGTGGATCGATTAGGCAAAGTATACCTCGATCTTCAGTGTCGCGAATCAATCGGCCTGCAGACTGCAGTATTTTTACTAAAGCAGGTTGTGTATATGCAAGAGTCTGTCCAGCATCTCGGCCATGAAGCGTCGCAAAACCCTCGGCGATCCGGTCTCGTAACAGCGTGGGAGGTGGCAGCCCCATGCCAATCGCCACCACACCATCCAGTCTTGCCCCTTGAAAATCCAGAGATTCGCTCAGACTGCCCCCCATCACTGCAAAAAGGAAACCGTCTTTGCGTCCGAAGTTGCCTAGTAGTTCTTCGAGCATGTGTTGTGACATTGCCGGGCGCTGCTCGAAAAGAGGAACGGGCTTATCCCTTAAGACGCCCATTAACATGTCCAGGTATTGATACGACGGAAACACCACAAGATACCTTCCCGGACGGACGTCGTATAACTCGACCAATAGGGAAGCCAGTGGCTCAAGGGACGACTCGCGCTGTTTGAAATAGGTTGATATATCGCTCACAACATAGACCTCGAGCTGCGAGGGAGAGAACGGGTTCTGTGCACGTTCTGCGCGGGCACCCGTAAAGCCTTGCGCCGCCGCGCTGAGCGACAGGGGTGACAATGTTGCAGAAAATCTAACACTGACCGCGTACTCATCACTCACCTTCGCGATGTAGCGTGCCGGATCCACACACAGTCTGGATGCAATCAGGTTTTTGCCATTGAGCGTGATCTGGCAGAGGAGTTCCGTCGCCTCTAACCAATCGTGAGATTTTTGCCAGCGCGCGCACGCAAAGTGCAATTCAATCAGCGGTTGAGGTGGTTCGTGGTCGTCTTCCAGCGTCGTCATGACTTTAAGAAACTTCCTTACCGCACGGTCTACAGAAGAGAAATCCTCCAGTGCGTGAGTCCCATCACTCTTATCTTTTTTGTACTTTAAAAGCGCACGATCAAGCGAGCGCAATCGTGCAGCAATCACCCCATCTGCAATCTTCAATGCGTTTACCACTTCGGCTCGACTCAAACTCACTGAAAGCATGTCGCGTGCACGGGGTACAAGCTGGTGTGCTTCGTCAACCAAAAGGCACATATGCTTGGCACCGACAAATCGCTGCAAGCGCACCACAGGGTCATAGATGTAATTGTAATCACCGATCACAACATCAGCAGTCGATGCGGCATCCAAAGAAAGCTCGAACGGGCATACCTCATACTGGTCTGCAATTGCCTCGAGCACGGCACGGTCACACTTGCCGGCATCACGTACAGCGCTTAGTGCATCACCCAATTTGTCAAAGTAACCCTTCGCGTAACGGCAAAGTTCGGGGTCGCAAGGCATTCCTTCAACAAAGCAAATTTTCTCTTTAGCGGTAATATCGACTAAATGTATATTTGTTGAATCAGGGTCTATGAGTGCCATCGCGTTAAGTGCGGCTTCTCTACCGGAATTACGGCCTGTCATGAAGAAAATCTGTTCGCCGACCAGTTGAGCACGTATCGCAGGGTATAAGACTCCGAGCGACTTACCCGCGCCAGTCGGCGCTTCCAGTAGCAGATCCTCGCGATCACGCAGTGATTGGTAAACACGCCTGGCTAACATCTGCTGGCCCGGCCGAAACTCTGGCAGTGGAAATCCAAGGTCCTGGGCCCATCGTCTTCGACGCAGAGACCGAGCTTGCGTTTGTCGCCATACAATACTGTACAAGGCGCATAACCAGCGAAATTCAGTGATGAGCTGGTCTGGGGTATATTGCCAGGTAAAGTGTTTTTCGGTATGCGAATCCACTTCCACATAGACCAGTTTTAATTCTATGGGCGTCGGCTTTTTATTGGCGTCTTCGCTTGCAAGCATCGCGCCGTAAAGAAATAGCTGCCCAAAATCTCTACTGTCGGGGTGCTCCGGCACATGCGCACAGGTTTTGAACTCTTCGATGAGCACACGCTGAGCATCCACCAGCACGCCATCGGCACGACCAGAAATTTCGAGCGACTGCTTACCGATATCCACGGACACCGAAACCCGGCGTTCCGCCTTATAGCCCGGATTTACCTTGAGCCTAATTTTTTGTACGGCGGATTGCGTGCTTAATCCTTCTTCAGCGGATACTGCTCGTCCCGACTGCCGGCTGTGCAAATCCCCTGCACGGAACATTAAACTGGCAAATCCTCGCACGCTGACATTGAGCCCCAACATCAATGCCTGCCAACCTTAATCTTCATTACCCGAGCCGGAATAGACAATTCTGCAAAACGTTTAAACCATAATCTCTGCACCGGTTGTAACTGATCGCCCGGGCCTTTGACCTCGACAAGTTCATAAGCCCCCGTTGCATGTACAACAAAAAGATCCGGCATGCCCGACCGAAATTGAGCTAAATGCCTAATTTGGAACGCGGTCAATCTACGAATGTGATCGATGGGCATAAACTTCAGTATCCGCTCAATGGATACCTGTGAGAACAGTGACCAGTCGACAAGACTATTTGCAAGCTGAAATTTTGAACGCACGGTCTCCTGCAGGTGCATCCGGAAGCTGCCGTCATCGGCGAGGCCGTTTTCCAGTGAAGTAATGATTTCAGACCTGACTTCAATGAAGTCATCTAGGTAAAGATCGTTCGGTGCGGCCTGAAAAGGATTCGTAAACGCACCCGGCACGTCAGCAAAGATTGCCGGCCAGTACACGAGCCCTGTAAGACTCTTTATAAGCGAGTTTTCAGCGTGTATGCCAAAGGCTGTGTCCATGTGCGCTTGCAAATATTCGAGGGCTTGTTCTTCGATGCTTTGGTCCGAGTCTAGTTCAGGCACCTCCACAGTAAATATTTCTGGTTGAAATCCTCCGCCGCGACGACCGAAACGGTCAGCAAACTGTCTTTCCTCTTCACTGTAGGGTGCACTTCGAGCCATTTCCAAAAGGCGATTTGCGGCATCCAATTGACCATTCTTTGCATTGATTCGAATCATCCGTTCGCGTGCAGGGTGGCGACTGATGGCTTCATAGGTCGTAACCGCTTCTTCAAACATTTCCAGTTTTTCAAGGTGTCCTGCGATTCTCAATAAAGCCCGGTCGCGCCTTCGAGCAAAAAACCTATCACCACTGATGGTCACAAACTGCTCAAAAAGTGGTTGCCATATCTGTGGATAGTCGGACAGCATATGACTTAACTGATCAAGCCTCAGCAGGTCGATGTAGGCTTCAAGGTGCTTTCGATTGTCAAACTGGCGCTTTGACAGGTGGACAGCCTCGTAGCGAATCATGCCTAAGTCTTTCAATACAAAGGTTGTCCAATCCTGGTGAATTTCTCCGAAATAGAGCAATCGAGCGAGGTCCCAGGTTTGTGGTGCGCAGATCGCAATAACCGTCAACTCTCTAACATACGCATGTCGAATTCTCCTGTCTGGTATGCCATCCAATACACACTTCATCAATTCGCCTTTCCGTAACTTCGTCAGCTGTTTGTCGCCCTTTTTAGATGGACTTAGCCTTAGTAGGAAATCAAGCAATTCCTCTTTCTTTAAGAGCGCAAGCCATTGATCAGAAGGCGCTGCAGGATTTACGGCAAGCATTTCCCGGCGACTCAATTCCGTCACAGCATCGTCAATGGAGCCAATTTCTTTATAGGTAAGTTTATCCAGGCGAAATAACGGTCCCCTGCGCGTCAAAAGGCGCGCTAAGAGCCTTTGGGCATCATCTGAGGCAGTAAGATACTGTTGTAATAAATTCGCCTCGTTTGGCGCAAGAAGATCTCCATAGCGCTCGAGCACATAGCCGAAAAGATTCAGGCAATTATTCTGATAGTAGTCTTCCGGCGCAGGGGTACTGGGCGTTAACATGGCACGTCCGGTAGACAAATTTTGACGAGCGACCACCATGACAGGAGACCACTCCTTGCACAATTCTGCAAGCCATCCCTATTGCATTGCAACGGTTGTGACTGACAAAGCCATCGATTCAATGTTGGAAGCCGGTGGTGATGGAACCTACAAAGACACTCACCCGTGGCTGCTAGCACTGGATATGTTCGATGCCGCCACACAAGCAGGGGAGCTTGTGCCGATCCTTTTTGCCTCGATGCATGACGATGGCCGGGTCACATTTACCCACTGGAGTACGATTGATGACCTATCTGTGGTCGAACTTCACCGTGCCACATGGGATACCCGATGTCATTTCAAATCATTGTATCCGATGAACCCGATATTCGAACCCATCGATTCAATATTTATCAAGGCCAGTTTCGAACAGATGGAGAGGGAACGTCGTGAAGGTATTCGCGTAAGCCGCAAAGCGTTGGATGAAAATCACATACATCCATACGCAATCTGCGAAACACCTGTATTTGTTATGGAGGCACTGTCGAAGGAATGAATTGTCGATGCAGCATGATGCGCGCAACTCAGGCGGGTACTGACTTACCTGGCGAGTGCTGACTGGGGCTCGCCGTCAATTCGAAGCCACACTTCCTTACGATGAATTGCGGCTTGTTTGGGCGCATTTATTCCCAGATGTACCTGGCTGCCTCTGATTTTGAGAACCTTCAACTCGATCTCGCTATCAATCATGATTGACTCTCCGGCTCTCCTGGTTAAAACCAGCATACAATTTCCTTACGCATTTCAATACTGCAGGCACCAATGTACTTGGCTTATCGCGTGGAATCTGTGATCGTGAAAACACTTCCAGGATAGAAATGCGATGCACACGTTCGAATCTACATAAAAGTGTGCGCCACGTCTCATTCTTTCGGCAGGCTGCCCTTAATTACGCCTTAAACCGGACTTTGCAAGGCTCAGTCTCGCGGCACAGCTGAAGATAAATTTACCCACCTTGCAGACACGTTAATCATCGCCGCGCTCTTCCTTGCTCATTCCTGCACCACCGTCCAGTATTGACTCAGCATCGAACTCCAGCACTTTACTCGCATCCTCCTGCGGCAATTCCTCGACGCTGCGAAGTTTGCGTTCCATGGCTCGGGTCCTGATTTCAGTGCTGTCTATGGTATTAGAAGCTGTGGCGAGCTGTTTCTTGACCTTGACCAATACGTCACCGAATTTCCCAAACTCGGTTTTCACCGCCGCCAGCACTTCCCAAACCTCGCTGGAGCGTTTCTCTATTGCCAGCGTTCGGAATCCCATACGCAAGCTGTTGAGAATGGCGGACAGTGTCGTAGGACCCGCCACCACTACCCGGTGTTTTTGCTGTAACGTTTCAATCATGCCCGGTTGACGCAGCACTTCAGCATAAAGTCCCTCTGTTGGCAGGAACAGGATCGCAAAATCAGTCGTGTACGGTGGCGCCAGGTATTTGGTAGAGATATCTTTCGCTGCAGCCTGAATCGTACGCGCCAGTTCCTTGGTCGACCGTTCGACACGCTCAGCATCGGCAGCCTCAGTCGCATCCAGCAGCCGCTGGTAGTCTTCTAGCGGAAACTTAGCATCGATGGGCAACCACACGGTGCTGTCGTCACCTCGCCCAGGCAGTTTCACGGCATACTCCACGATTTCAGCCGAATTAGGTTTGGGTTGCACATTCTTCTCGTATTGGTCGGGCGCAAGTATCTGCTCAAGAATGTCACCGATCTGATACTCGCCCCAGGTACCACGAGTTTTGACGTTGGTCAGCACCCGCTTAAGGTCCCCTACCCCAGTCGCCAGGTTCTGCATGTCTCCCAGTCCGCGCTGCACCGCTTCTAACCGCTCGCTCACTAATTTGAAGGATTCCCCCAGGCGCTTCTCCAGGGTGGACTGCAATTTTTCGTCCACGGTGGTACGCATCTGTTCCAGTTTCTTCTCATTAGTTTCCTGTAGCTGCTTAAGCTGGGCATCTACTGTGGTGCGCAGCTTATCGAGCGCCTCATGGTTACTCTTTTGCAAGCCCTCAATCTGTGTGTCCAGGACTTTGCGCAACCGTTCCAGACGCTCCTCGTTGGCGTCGGCCAGGCGCTTCACCCGCAACTCAACCGCGCTGAGTGCCTCCTGCTGTTGTTTACCCAGTTCCTTCACCGCCTTGCTGGTGGTTTCCACCCCCTGCTTTTGGGCCACCGCAAGCCCATCAGCAGAGATCTTCTGAGCAGTGGCGATCTCTTCACGTAAACGCCGGGCGGCCTCTGCGGCTTCTGATCGACTGGCTCGGAACTCCTCCCGTACCAACGCAGATACATCTGCGCTGCCGGATAGTTTCAGTTTGCGCGATACCCGCACCAATTGGATCACAGCCACCGCCGACAGGGTCAAGATCAGCGCCAGTAGTATTAACTCCAAAGTATTAACCCCACGTCTGCCATGGTCCGGAAGTATAACCGTGTTTTATATAGAGCATTGATAGACACGTGCGATCGGTTTCACGTCATATGCAATGTTCGAGGTGCAACAAGACATGTCGTCCAGGAAAGCATTGCAAAGGAAAACACAACCCCGTAAGCGGTTAGCAAAAACTCCGCCTTACTATCGGAATACAGGCTGAGCACACTACTCTCAGCCTATTGCGTCTAGGGACTGAGGCTATCGCTCAGTTGGGTCACGGCCGTCTTCTGGTGCACCTGTACCGGATGATCCCATAAAGATTTTACTACCATCCGCGAACGTCACATCACGTCCGTTAGCACGATTCGAGCGATCTTTCGACTGATAGCCATCGACGACGATGACTGTACCCGGCATCAGAGATCGTCGGTTTATGCCTCGCCGCAGTAGGGTATTAGGCGTGCCACCTTCAACCATCCAGTTTTCTATCTCACCGTCTGCATTAATATGCGCCAGATGAATCCATGCGTGCGGGTTGACCCACTCAACTTTGGTTACTGGTCCCTTAAGTACTAATGGACGATTGGGATCGAACTCCGCGCCGAATGCGTGATGTGACCACGCATCAGAAGCGTTCATTCCAATTGAAGCACTTACTAGCATTATCGCAACAATTCGTAAAAGCATCTGGTTTACCTATCTCCTGTCTTATCGTGGAAGCGGGTTACGCCGCCACGTACCGTACATCAATTCT
>JAYZCO010000073.1:0-19752 GCA_036338285.1 Pseudomonadota bacterium | reverse complement strand
CTTCACCACTGAAGTTGTAGCGCTGCCCATCAGGCGTCAGAAAATCGAGTTCTTTGGCAAGCTTGGCCATTTCCGCTTCGAGTTCCGGATCGCCAAACCGCCCTTGAAACATATCCTGCAACGCTTGGCGTTGCTCGGGCGTCATTGAGTTCATCAGTGATTGGGCTGCGGCCATCCGTTGACGCATCTGCTCGAGTAATTCGTCGAGGTTGTGTGGCGGGTTCGGACCGAACATGTCGCCATACTCGGCCATGAACTGATCGAATTCCGGATCTTCTCCTGCGATTTGTTTGACGAGCATGTCGTTCAACGCCTTCAGCATGTCCTTCATGCGTTCAATGTCGCCGTCGGATAGGTTGTTGACCATGTTCTCAATATCTTGGAAGAAGGTGTTGGTCATGGCTTTCTTGAGTTCGTTTAGAAGCTCAAGGAATTTCTTCTGCGCGTCAGGGTTGATAAATTCGAACTGTTCAAGCGTTTTGATTTTTGACGGAAGATCTTCAGGCAGTTCATCGAGTTGGGACTCATTTCGTTCGGCGATGTCTTTTAATAACGTATCGCTGAAATTTTCGGCCGCTTCGGCCTTGTTTTTCCACTCCTGTATGCGATCACGTTCCATCTGCACGATCTCGTTGAGGCGTTGCTTGAATTGGTCAAAGATGGAATCGAGGTTGTAGCGTTCGAGCTGTTGCCTTTTCTGTTCTTTGAGCTGACGGATCATGTCGCGTAAACCTTGCATGTAGCCACCTTGGGGAATCTGCATCCCTCGCGACATGAGATTTTTCATCGCCCAACGCAGGTCACCGTGCTCAATCAGATCATCGGCAAGTGCTTTCATCACTTCGTCTGCATTGAAGTCCGGCTGTTGGGAGCCGTCCCAGGCGGAATATCTGCTACGTCGTCCTGTCATGGTTATCCTGAATAGGTGGCGCGACCGGAAACCGTGTGTTTGTTGAGAAGCTTGTTTAGATGCAGGCCCTCAAGGATGAACTCCACTTCTGCAGCACGTGTCCCTTGGGTCTCAGCGGTCAATCGTTCGGCAAGGCCAGGAATTTTCTCGATGATCGTGCCGTAGTCCTCGGCATAAACGGCTTCACCGATTTCGATGGTTAAGCCTTCATTGAAAGCGTCAGCAATGGGCGTGAAATCGTTGATCTCATGCCTTCGATCGAACACTGCTTTGCTTGCAGCTTGAATGATCCGTTGGGTAATTTTGTCTTCCTGGCCTTCCTCCATTGCTTCGAATTCCACTTTTCCTTGAAAAGAGTTTGAGATGTAGTCCAGATCAGATATGCGCGGTACGACTTCTGCTTCGTTGAGTACCAATGCGCGTCGAAACGCGTTGGCCACCATAGTCTCGTAGTTGGATATAGAAGCGCGCACTGATATCCCGGAACGCTGGTTCAGGTCGGGAGAGCGTCGCGCAAAGTGCGTGACTTCCGCGATGATCTCTTTCATGTAATCTGGCACGGTAAGCTGATAGTCGGGCAGGTCAAGCACGTTGGATTCCTGGTCGACGATTTCCATTTCCTGTTCTATCAGTTCCGGATAGTGGGTACGTATCTGTGCGCCGTAGCGGTCTTTGAGTGGGGTAATGATGCGACCTCGATTGGTGTAGTCCTCGGGGTTGGCCGTCGCTAGAACGAATACATCGAGAGGGAGCCGCATTTTGTGACCTCGGATTTGCACATCACGCTCTTCGAGTAGGTTTAATAACCCCACCTGTATACGCTCAGCGAGATCGGGGAGTTCGTTTATTGCGAAGATACCCTTGTTCATGCGCGGTACAAGGCCATAGTGGAGTGTCAGCTCATCCGACAAGTAACGTCCTTCTGCTACCTTGATGGGATCCACCTCGCCGATAATATCGGCTATGGTGATGTCCGGGGTTGCCAGCTTTTCACCATAACGCGCGTCTCTGTGCAGCCAGTCGATGGCGCAATCGTCGTTGTTATCCGCGACTGCAGCTTTTCCACCAGACGTGATAGGGGCCAATGGGTCTTCCGGTATTTCGCTCACTGTGAGCACCGGCGTCCATTCATCCAACAGTAATGTTAAGTTCCTAATGATCCGAGACTTCGCTTGTCCGCGCTCGCCGAGGAATATGATGTCCTGGCAGCCCAGAATCGCGTTGGCGATTTGAGGGACCACAGTGCTCTCATAGCCGACAATACCGGGAAACAGCGGTTCTCCGCGGGAGATTTTTTCGATCAGATTTTCGCGGATCTCTTCTTTGACGCTGCGATAGCGGTAGCCGGTGTTTTTCAGTTCTCCGAGAGTTTTGACGGCTGGTTTTGCTTCGATGGCGGCCGTTTGCGACACGGTGTGCTCCCTTATACAGCGTCGGGGCAGTCTACGATGGATTGGACTAAGCAAGCCACCCCGATCTACGGTCGGTTATCGACCGTTTGAGGTCAATGCCTGTACACGCCTCTGCAAGGCCGGAACGATCTCCCGTTCGACCCAAGGATTGTTTTTTAACCATTGGGTGTTTCGTGGGCTTGGGTGCGGGAGCGGCACGACCGATGGCCAACTGGCACGCCATGATCGCACCACATCGGTTAGCGTAGCTCGACGATCAGGCTTAAGGTGCCAGTCTACTGCGTAGCGGCCCAGGGCGATTGTAAGTTCAACGTCCTTGAGCATCGCCATGAAGCGGTGCCGCCATGTGGCGGCGCATTCTGGACGGGGTGGGAGATCTCCTGCGTTGGTTGTGCCTGGGTAACAGAAACCCATGGGCACGATGGCGATGCGCTTTTCGTCATAGAAAACCGACTTATCGATCCCCATCCAGGCACGCAACCGTTCACCACTGGGGTCGTTGAACGGAATGCCCGTCCTGTGCACCGCGGTTCCTGGTGCCTGTCCGACCACGAGTATGCGTGCGGCAGGATGCATGTGAAAAACCGGGCGCGGCCCCAGCGGCAGTTGATGCTCACAGATTCTGCAGTTGCTCGCTTCTTCCATGAGTCGCAAAAATTTGCGCGAACGACGTCTGCTGGACATCAGCTATGCTCTGATGCACCCACGGCATGCAGGCCATGCCTGGGCCACGTCATGATGACGCGACAGCAACGCAAATTTACCTGGGCTGCCAAACTCTATGTTGCCCGCCCATTCGTGGATGGGACTTGATCGGTATTAATTTTAAGAACCCCGGGAGGAATTAGTTTCCTGAAGTTGGTGCAGCCAGGCTGCATGCCTCGGGGCTTTTTTTGTCTGTGACCATTCTTCAAGCATTACACCGGCGATCTCTTTGAGTTCTTTGAGCTGTTCAGGCGTACCTTTGTTTACGGCGAATTCAAGGCGGTGGCCGTTAGGGTCGAAGAAATAGATTGAATCGAAGATTCCGTGATTGATCGGTCCAAGCACCTCAACACCGGCCCTTTGAAGTTTCTGTTTCGTGGCGTCGAGTTCGTCCATCGTATTCAGCTCAAAGGCAATGTGCTGTACCCAGGCAGGGGTATTAGGGTCTTTCCCCATTTGCGGGGAATTTGGCAATTCAAAGAATGCGATCACATTGCCACCACCTGCGTCCAGAAACACATGCATATAGGGGTCGGGTTCGCCCGTCGATGGCACTTCATTTTCTGCAAAGGCGACGGTGAACTCCATATCAAGCAGGTCTCGATAGAATTCGACCGTTGCTTTCGCATCATTGCAACGGTAAGCCACATGATGAATGCGTCGGCTGGGCATGTATGTCTCCTGCGAGGTTATCGGTCGAAACGTGTCTCGCCGTGTTTAAGGTGCTTCGTGACATAGTTCCTTAGTGCAGGTGTCAGTGTCTCTGCATCCTCGTCAGATGTCACGGCCTGGCCAATTTTGATTTCGTACATCTGCTGCGTTTTGTTCAGCAGCTCTCGGAAGAGGGTCATGTCTTTGAGCTCTGTGTTTAGGAACCACAGCAGATAATACAACGCGCTGTTGTGTCCTCGAATGTGCATCGGCACGATAGGACATTGGTATTTTTGCGCCAGGCTAACCCCCGAGGTTAGCCATGGACGTTCGATGAGGCCGATGGGTGTTGGGCGGGCGAGACGGCCTGATGCAAAAATCACGATAAGGCGTTCGTCGTGAAATGCCTGCAGCATGTTACGCACGGTTTCTTTGGTTTTTGTAATCGAGCGTCGATGCTCCATCCACTCCACCGGGATGAGTATCTCGTTCATACGTGCATGACATCGGATTGCGTCTCGATTGGCAAAAAAGACCACATCCGGCCGGATCTCTTTGATCGCATCGAAAACAGCAACGCCATCGGCAATTCCGGCCGGGTGATTGGGCATGAGGATGGCGCGGCCTGAACAGGGAAGATGTTCTAGTCCCTCTACATGAACCTGCATCTTCAGTGTGTCAGACAGATGTTGAAACACTTCGAAGCCGCTCATCGTCTGTACGTGATTGATTAACGAGACCGCATCTTCGTATCCGAAGAGGGGGTACATAAAACGTTGAACGAAAGACCACACATGGGGATGCTGGCGAAGCTTTTCGGCTCGCTCCTCGATCAATGTGTCGACGATATGGACCATGTCAGCCAGACAGGTGCGTCTTTATGAACGCAATCCAGGCGCGGTTAAAACCCTCTGCGTCCTCCATGTTGACAGCGTGCCCTGCATTGAGTTCGACCATTGTCAGGGAAGGCATATTGGCGAGTGCCCAGTCTTTGGCATTGCTGAACCGCTCCTCGTGTTTGCCGAATGAGAGCAACGCGGGCCGGGTATTGTTGTGTACCAGTGCACGGGTGCTGACATCTACATTGGTGCGCAGTAGCGTATTCGCTATACCCAACGGAGAGAGCTTGGTGGCGTCTTCGAGCAGGGCGTCGTAGACAGGTTCAGGGAGACGTCTGGCGAATTTGGGATGTACCGGGATACGTTCTATGGCTTGAAGGCCACCTTCTTTTATACGCGTGGCACTTTCTAAAGAGGAGCCTCTCCACTCTTCGACCAGTTCATTCGAGGCGAAAGCGGAGTTTGAGTTAGTTAGTCCGTGCGCGATGACGCGTTGGGGAAACTCAATTGCATAACGGATGGTAATGCCTGCACCGAGAGAGTAGCCGCACAGAAACCATTGCTCAGCATTCAGTTCCTGTCGAATGCGTTCCAGCTGAGCGACATAGGCCTGGGGCGAGTAGAGGTTGAGATCCTCTGGTGCAGGGGAATTACCATGCCCCCACATATCAATCGTAACGGGTTGGCAGACATCGGCAAGCGCCTCCACATTCAACATCCACTGTCGTCCGGAAGAGAGAAAGCCGTGCAGGAGTCCGAGGAAGGGTCCATTGCCTTCGTGGACGACGTATTTTAGGGCCGGAGTCTTACTCACTGCCTACCTGAGCGTAAATCGAGCATCCTATCACGAGCACCTAACGGTGCTAATATAGATGGTGATGAAGGGCAGGATGAGGAAAACAGCATGTCTTATGATTTGGTGATTAAAGACGGTGTGGTCATCGATGGATCCGGCGGCGCACGCTATCGAAGCGATGTGGCGATACAGGATGGCAAAATCGCGAAGATTGGCCGGGTATCGGAGAAAGCAAAACAAACGATTGATGCAGAAGGGCACGTCGTTACCCCAGGTTTTGTAGATGGGCACACGCACATGGATGCGCAGGTGTTTTGGGATCCAATAGGCTCGTGCTCGTGTTATCACGGTGTGACGAGTGTCGTCATGGGAAACTGCGGCTTTACGCTTGCACCCTGCAAGGCCGAGGAAGCTGATTATGTATTTCGCAACCTCGAGCGTGCGGAAGATTTGTCGCGCGAAGCCATGCTTGCTGGGATTGACTGGTCGTGGGAGACATTTCCTGAGTTTCTGGACGTGGTCGACGAGCTTCCAAAGGGCATCAATTATGCTGGATATATCGGGCACTCCGCCCTGCGCACTTACACGATGGGTGAACGGGCGTTTACTGATGAGGCGACAGAAGATGAAGTCAAAGCGATGCAGCAGACAGTCAAGGAAGCAATGTCTGTCGGTGCCGTTGGTTTTTCCACATCGCGCACGTTCAATCACACCACGGCAGATGATCGTCCGGTCGCGAGTCGTTTGGCAAACTGGGAAGAGGTGAGGGCAATCGTGAACGCCGTGGGAGAAACCGGCAAGGGGATATTTGAGATAGCCGGTGAGGCCCCGGGGAGGGACCCGGAACGGGTGCGGGAATATCATGAGCGTCTACGGGACCTCGCCGTTGAGTCGGGGGTGACTCAAACTTGGGGCATGTTCAGCGTCCGCGTTGCGCCCGACTTCTGGCGCCCTTATTTCGACCTTTTGGATGAAACGGCGGCTGCAGGCGGGCGGATGTTTGCGCAGGTGCATAGCCGCGGACTCAACAACATCCTCTCCTTCGAAAGCAACCTACCCTATGACACATGGGATCTGTGGAGAGATATACGCGCATTGCCGTTGAATGCGCAGAAGGCGAAACTTCAGGATCCGGAAATCAAAGCAAAGCTCATTGAGATTGCAAATCGTGAGTACAAAGGGCCACGTATAGTTGGCGCAGAGTTAAGGCCACCTAACTGGTCACTCGTCTACCCCATGGATGATATGGTTTATGACAAGCCTTCTATGGCAGAGATTGCTGAGACAAAGGGCATCGACCCGGTTGAACTGATGATCGACATGGCAGTCGAGCGCGACATGAAAATGTTCTTCCGGACACCCATTGCCAATGAGAACCAGGACCACGTTCTGGAAATGATGAAGCATCCCCGCTCTGTGGTCACTTTCTCTGATTCAGGTGCCCATGTTTCACAGATTATGGACAGTTCTCTGCAATCTCATCTCCTGAGCTACTGGGTTCGTGAAAAAGAAGCAATGACGCTGGAAGAGGCAGTTCGTCAGATTACATACAACACGGCCACTGTGTGGGGACTGCACGACCGAGGGCTGCTGCGTGAAGGCATGGCTGCGGACGTGGTCGTGTTCGATCCCGATACGATCGGGCCTGAATTACCTGAGGTTGTGCGTGATCTGCCGGCCGGTGGCATGCGTCTCAAACAGACGGCACAGGGTATCCGCAACACTGTTGTTAATGGCGAGGTGTTGTTATCAGACAATGAACATACCGGTGCGACGCCGGGGAGGTTGTTAAGGTCATAACAGGCGACCCTGCATAGCTTGAATTAGGGAAGGTGCTGGGGCACCATCCGTTTCCTGCTGAAAGACCAAGCGCCCGTAGTTCAACTGGATAGAGCACCAGGCTTCGAACCTGGGGGTTGTAGGTTCGAGTCCTACCGGGCGTGCCAGATATAGAAAAGGGGAGCTTTGCTCCCCTTTTCTATATCTGGTGGGGGCTGGTCCTAACCGGGTCTACTAGCTCACCCCGCCTGGTGTGAGCTGAGGTTCTTAAGAGTGCCTCAATTCCATCTCTATCTTTCCGTGTCGCGCAAATTGGAAACGCGTATGATTCCTGCTCGACAAACTTGGCAGGTAGGGGAGCAGCATGATCGATTTTACGATTCCAGAAGAAACCAAGGCAGTACGAAACAAGGTACGTGACTTCGTCCAGCGCGAATGCATACCTGCAGAGGACGTGTGCACACCGGAAAATTTTGACGAAGTACTCGCGGGTCTTCGGGCAAAGTCCCGGGAGGAGGGCCTGTGGTGTCCGTTCATACCTGTAGAACATGGAGGTATGGGGCTGCGTCCATTGGCAAACGCACTTGTTCAGATGGAACTGGGCGAGAGTTTTCTTGGTGCCCTGTCGTGCAACACCCAAGGTCCAGACGATGCAACGATGCTGACGCTGCTGGAGCACGGAACAGACGCGCAAAAAGAGCGTTACTTAAAACCCATTCTGGCGGGTGACAAACGAGTCTGTTACTCGATGACTGAAAAGGCCGCGGGTGCTGATGCGACAGGGATGCAGACGGCAGCTGTGTTGGAAGGAGATGAGTGGGTGCTCAATGGCGAAAAGTGGTTCAGTTCGTCCGCCAGTGTTGCAGATATAGCGGTCGTGATGGCCAAGACGGATCCGGACGCTGCCCGTCACGAGCAGTACAGCACGTTTATCGTAGAGCTACCGAATCCGGGGTATCAGATAGTGCGTAACATCGAAACGATGCAACCGCACACGGAGTTGGGTTTGAAACTCGGCGGTTCGCATTCGGAAATCAACATTGAGGACTTGCGTGTGCCGCGGGATGCGATTCTCGGTGGCCGGGGTCAGGGCTTTAACATGGGCCAGCACAGGCTTGCCTATGGTCGTCTTCGACATGGCATGCACAATGTTGCAATGGCGCAGCGATCACTGGACCTTGCGGCCCAACATGTGACCAATCGATCGACCTTCGGAAAACGTTTGGCGGATCGCCAGGGCGTACGCTGGATGCTGGCTGATTGTGCAGCAGAGATTTATAAGGCCCGCTTGATGCTCATGCATATAGCCTACAAAGCTGAGAATGGCATGGATTTGCGTCAGGAAAACGGGATTGCCAAGGTGTTTATGGCCAATATGGTGCATCAGGTGGTAGACACGGCCCTGCAATTGCACGGTGCCTTGGGATACAGTCACGATACGCCACTGGCCCGCTGGTACACCGGCATTCGTTCTCAGCGCCTGGTCGATGGTCCTGATGAAGTACATCGTTGGCGTACCGGGGCAAACGTGATCAAAGCATTCGAGAAGGATGGCACGACAGCCGCTGCGTGCGGGGGGCGAATTGTTCGATTTAGGTGACGTTTTGTTACCGGGCAATACATTGCAACATCATCCCTACCGGCGATTGTGGAGTAAGGGGGTGGGTGGTGCGATGGGCTGTATGGGTCAGCAAGCGCTGATCGCTGCTTTGGGTGCACGAACGAATTGAAGTGCCTCGTCAGATGTCTATATCGCCTTTGAAAAGCCGTTGGCTAATCGTGCGGTTTAAGATCTCGTTCGTGCCGTCGGCAACGTTAACAACGCGTAAGGTGTGCCAGGCTTCAGTTAACCCAAGTTCGTTGGTAAAACCCATAGCCCCTAGGGTCTGCATCGCCTGGTCGACCGCGCGGTAGCCGACTTGCACGCTGAATTTTTTGGTCATGCTGAGCTCTTTGATTGCTGCGTCGCCCTGATCGAGTAAAGCGGCTGCGTTAATACCCATCAGGTGAGCGGCGTGTAGATCCGTGGCCGAATCGGCCAACGGAAAACTGACCCCCTGGTATTCGGAAATACGCTTTCCAAACGCTTCTCGGGTTTGGGCGTGTTCAAGGGCGAGTTCTAAAGCCCACCGACCATAACCGACTGCACGTGCAGAATTGTAGATGCGGCCCAGCGACACGCCGTAGAGTGCGGCCGCGAGCCCCTGGCCGAGTTCGCCCACGATCTGCCAGGGTTCGACGTAGAGATTGTCGAAGGCGAGTTCCGCTTCATCCCCGCCGATATGACCAAAAAGCTTGATGATTCGTTGCACGCTGAAACCTTCAGCCTCAGTGGGGACTATAAAACCCGAAATACCGCCGCGTCTGGCAGCGGCTTTATCGGGATCTGTCACCGTGAAAATTACACAGTAGTCGGCTACCGGCGCGTTGGAAGTCCAGATCTTGCGCCCGGATATGCGCCAGCCGTCACCTTCTTTCACTGCGCGAGTATTGATCATGCTGACATCAGAACCCGCGTTAGGCTCAGAGAGCCCGAAACACATAGACTTAGTACCGCTCATGAGATCAGGGAGGATGCGTTCACGTGCTTCGTCGGTAATCTTATCCAGTAGCTTTGAAGGGCCGAACGCCCAGTGTGCCAAGGCATAAAGCATGAGCCAGTTCTGGGGGCCGCAGCGATGGAACATGGCTTGCCATGCGACGTAGTAAGCCAAGTGCCCAAGCCCGCCACCCCCCAGATGCTCGGGCACGCACATTTGATAAAACCCGGCCTGTGCAGATGCACTGCGAACTTCGTTAATCAACCTACGCAATGGTGTGCTGAAGCGCCCATCGTCGTCATAGAGCGCACGCGGGTTTTCGAAAAGAGCTTGATTTGCCTCATGACGCGGAATGACCTCCTGCTCGACGAATGCAAGAATGCCATCGCGTGCTGCGATGACGTCTTCCGGTAGAGCTTGGGCGATAGCGGGCATGCGTCCTCCAGATTAAAAGTAGGGTGATCACGTTTGGCCGGTTCTTGTCGTGATAGATCAGGTGGAAGACCGGGCAATCCGCCAGATTCTATCAGGCTTGTGCATCCCTTTGGATTAGGCGCGTGCCCTATGGCCTAGTTTTCCGTGGTCTGTACGTTCATTGCACAGGCAGTCTGTGTTACGCTGCGCGGCCGTTTTTGTGCACGGTTTATTTGTAAGAAGGACGACAGATGAGTGAGGGTGACGTCCAGTTCGATTCGATCGAAACTGCGATCAACGCGATAAAGTCGGGTGAGATGGTGGTTGTCGTTGACGATGACGATCGGGAAAACGAAGGCGATTTGATCATGGCGGCGAGCAAGGCAACGCCTGAAGCCGTGGCCTTTATGATTCGCCATACCAGCGGCATTCTGTGTGCCCCTTTGAAGGAAGATCTGGCACATGCGCTGCACCTCGATCCCATGGTGGCTCGCAACGATGCCCCCATGAGCACGGCGTTTACGGTATCAATCGACTACAAACACGGTTTAACAACGGGGATCTCAGCCGAAGAGAGAGCCACGACGATCCAGGCACTCACCAACAGTAATGTGGGCGCCCAGGACTTTGTGCGTCCTGGGCACATTTTCCCATTGGTGGCCCGTCAGGGTGGCACGCTGGTTCGATCTGGTCATACAGAAGCTGGTGTAGACCTTTCAATCCTCGCGGAACTTCCGCCTGTTTCTTTGCTGGCTGAGTTGGTCAATGACAATGGCACGGTGCAACGGTTGCCGGAGCTGCTTGAGTTTTCAAAGGCACACGATCTGAAGATAATTTCCATCGCAGATCTGATTGCGTATCGACAACAGCGGGAGCAATTGGTTGAGCGGTCATATGAATTCGAAATCAAAACGGCTATTGGCGCTGCACGTGGCTATGCCTACCGGACCCGGTTCGAGGATGGTGAACATGTTGCCCTTGTATTTGGCGATATTGCATCGATGGATTGCGTGCCCATTCGGATTCACCGGGAAAAGCTTGTTGATGATGTCTTCGGACCACAAAGCGAACACGATCAAAATTTGCTGAATGCATCTCTTATGCGTATCGATGCGCTTGGTGGTGGTGTGTTGATTTATCTCCGCACAGGATTCGTCGGTGTCCCACATGAGGCGTTGCAGGGCCATACGAAAGAAGAAGCGCGCCGTAATCAGTGGCTCGAGGTAGGTGTCGGGGCACAAATCGCGGTGGACCTCGGTCTGTCCCGTATCAAGCTGATTGCTGGACGTGAAATCGAGTATAAAGGCGTGACGGGATTTGGACTTACACTCGATTCGACCGAAATCCTCTGATCGTTTGCCGCGGCTATTTAACGCGCATAGCGAAACAACGCTGCTTTGCCCTCGGCGCCGGTATAAACAATCCGCAAAGCCTGGGTGCGCCGTCGACATTCGATGCAGTACAGCCGCATGCGCACTCGATCAAGCGGGTAGTCACAGCCTTCGCGTTCTATGAGGTCGGGCAAATCAATACATACGACCCTATGGCATTGCTCGCAAACGGCGTAAAGTTGAAAACGCTCAACTAGTTCAGCTAAAGTCTGCATACTGTATATATATACAGTTTCAGGAGGATGGATGCAAGCAATCGCGATCACGCTGGGAGACCCGGCCGGAATAGGACCAGAGGTTGCTGCGAAGGTGTTGGCTAAGGTTGAACCCCGCACGCCCTGGCTCTTAGTGGGTGCCCCATGGAGTCTTGAGGACGGTGCAAGAGTCGCAAGTGTTGATCTTCCAGAAATAGCCGTCGTTGACCGTGCAACGGCCATGAATGGCAGGGGAGTAGCCCTGTTGGATGTGGGCATATCGAGGCCGGCTGATTTCCGCTATGGGGAAGTGCAGGCAGCTTGCGGTGAGATTGCCGTTAATGCGGTCCAAAGGTCGGCAAAAGCCTGTTTGGCCGGAGAACTTGCGGCGATGGTAACCTGCCCGCTCAATAAGGAGGCGATCCATGCGGCGGGCTACGTGGATGATCTCGGGCATCAGGAAATTCTGGCGCGTCTTTCAGGTGCAGAAGGGACAGCCACCATGCTGATGACGCCTGGGCTTAAGGTTGCCCACCTTTCAACCCATAAATCGCTGATCGATGCGGCCAGGTATGTCACACGTGAGACGGTTGTTCAAAAACTTGAGTTGATAGACACAACGCTCGGCAACTGGGGTATAGGGGCGCCGCGGATTGCCGTTGCTGCGCTCAATCCCCATGGTGGTGAGGGGGGCATTCTCGGGCGTGAAGAAATAGAAGAACTCGCCCCTGCAGTTGCGGACGCGCGCGCGCGAGGCATCGACGCAACCGGGCCGATTCCGTCAGACTCGGTATTCAACAGGGCGATCAATGGCGAGTTCGATGTCGTTCTGGCGCTCTACCACGACCAGGGTCATATCGCGATCAAAGTACACAATTTTCACGAATCCACCACCGCGACGCTTGGAATTCCTTTTGTCCGCACGTCGGTCGATCATGGTACTGCCTTTGATATTGCGGGGCAGGGCCTGGCAAATGAGCAAGGGCTTATTACAGCGATCCAGACAGCTGAACAGATCGTGCAAGGGCGACTGGGATAGCGCTCGCTGCCCAAGCCTTCCGGGATAGCTTTAATCTGACTGTGTTTACCCTTGGTCTTTGCCCATCCTTTCTTTTATTTCGACAGGCTGTGTCTAAAGGTGTGTCGCTTGGGCATTGATGCCTCGGCTTTAGTAACAGATGGTTATTGGAGCGATGACTGGTGCGTGTTTGCACTCAGGCTATGGAATTGTGGTAGTGTTTGGCGCAAACACCGCACAACATATTAGGGGGAGGCAATGAAAGCAGCCGTTTTTCGCGAAGTGAATGTACCGATGGAAATCGAGGATATTCAGATCTCCAAACCAGGCCCGCGCGAGGTGCTGGTCAATACCAAGGCCGCAGGCATCTGTCACAGTGACATGCATTTTTTTAATGGCACTTATCCCGGACTCGTACCCATGGTCCTGGGACATGAAAGTGCGGGTGTCGTGGAGGCAGTCGGTTCGGATGTGCATTATGTGAAACCTGGTGATCATGTCATCACCTGCCTTTCGGTTTTTTGTGGTCATTGCGAGAAATGTCTTACTGGCCACATGTCTTTGTGTCAGGAGCCTGAAACCAACCGAGGCAAAGAAGATGAACCTCGGTTGTCGCACAATGATCAGGCGCTGACGCAGTTTGCTCAACTTGGCTCTTTCGCGGAGCAGATGTTAGTGCATGAACATGCGGTGGTGAAAATTCGTGAAGACATGCCTATGGATCGTGCCGCGCTCATTGGTTGTGGCGTCACAACCGGTGTGGGGTCTGTGATTCATACTGCTGCCGTAGAACCCGGAGCTACCGTCGCTGTCATCGGTTGTGGTGGTATTGGCCTTTCCTGCATCAATGGTGCAGCGATCGCGGGTGCATCACGTGTGATCGCTGTCGACATGGTGGACTCGAAACTCGATCTGGCTCGGAAATTTGGTGCGACAGATGTCGTCAATGCAGGATCCGGTGATGCTGTTGAGGCAGTCAAAGACCTGACCGATGGAGGGGTGCATTACTCTTTCGAAGCCATTGGTCTCAAAGTGACGGCTGAACAGGCCTTCCGTATGCTGCGTAATGGCGGTACCGCGACGGTGATCGGCATGATTCCACCCGGCGACATGGTCTCTTTACATGGTCCTGACTTTCTTGCCGAAAAGAAGATCCAGGGTTCGATGATGGGTTCTAATCGGTTCCGCGTGGACATGCCTCGATTCGTTGATTTCTATCTGCAGGGCCGTTTGCATCTGGATGACTTGGTATCCAACCGGATCAAGCTGTCAGACATCAATGACGGTATGGCGGCATTGGAGACGGGCGAAGTGGCGCGCAGCGTCATCATTTTTGACTAGGGTCTGTGATAAACAATTCAAATAACAACTACACATAACACGATCAGGGAAAGAGGAAGGGAAAGCGATGCGTTGGCTGTCTTTTGAGCGCGACGGCGCGGTGAGCTTTGGCTATATCACAAGCGACGGAGAGGGTGTTGTCGATCTGGGTGCGCGTAGCGAATTTGCCACATTACGTGAAGCGATCGAAGCAGATGCCCTGGCTGGGCTGCCTGGACAATACGGTGATCAAGCGGACCTCGCACTTGATGGGCTGACCTTTGCGCCCACAATTACTGACCCGAAGAAGATTCTTTGTGTCGGTCTTAATTACAAAGCACACCAGGAAGAAACAGGGCGAGGGGGTGAAGGGGTACCAACGATATTTGCACGTTTCGCCGCGGCTCAGGTGGCACATAATCAACCCATGATCAAGCCGCGCGAATCAGACACGCTCGATTTCGAAGGAGAAATCGCGATGATTATCGGTAAGGGTGGGCGCAGAATCTCGCAGGCGAATGCCATGGAACATGTGGCCGGTTTTGGTATATACAATGACGGCAGCGTGCGCGAGTACCAACGCCATACCAGCCAGTTCACCCCCGGAAAAAACTTTACAGCCACGGGTGGCTTTGGGCCATGGATGATGACGAAGGACGAAATTGGTGATTTGTCGCAGATGGAACTCACGACACGTTTGAACGGAGAGGTCATGCAGAATGCAAAAGCTGAGCTTTTAGTGCACGGCTTTGAGGAACTCATCGAATTCTGTTCGACCTTCATTGACCTCGAGCCTGCTGATGTGATTGTAACGGGCACGCCAGGCGGGGTGGGTGCTGCGCGCAAACCACCGGTGTTCATGCAACATGGCGATGAAATCGAGATCGAGGTCACTCCGATAGGCAAACTCGTCAACCCGATCATTTCTGAAAACTAGCCTTTCTTATGAGATTCGGGGTTGGGCAGAGTGTTCCACGCAAAGAAGATCCTCGCCTGATGACGGGCGGGGGTATGTTTACAGATGATGTCAATCTGCCGAACCAAGCCCACCTGAGCATATTTCGCTCTCCCTATGCGCACGGGCGCATCACACAGCTCGATGTCAGCGCTGCACGCAGTGCAGATGGTGTTCTGGCGGTGTACACAGCTGAAAGCCTTGCTGATTTCGGCAGCCTGCCGTGTCGCGCAGTCCTTGAGGATGCGAATGGCGTCCCGGCCTTCATTCCCCGGCGCGCGCTTCTTGCTGAGGGCAAGGTTGCATTTGTTGGACAACCCGTGGCTGCGGTGGTGGCACAAAGCCCTGATGCCGCACAACATGCATGCGAACTCATTAGCTTTGCCATTGACGATCTGCCTGCCAATACACAACCTGGCTTGGCACTGAACCCGGATACACCTGTCATTCACGAAGCGCATGGATCGAATCTGTGTGTCCACTATCAGATTGGCAATGGTGCGGATGTCGATGAGGCACTGGCAGAGTCAACGCATGTCGTCTCGGTAGAACTTGTCAACAATCGTATGGTTCCGAGTCCTTTGGAACCGAGAGCCTCGGTAGGCGTGTACGAAGATGGGCAGTATAAGCTCTACAACCCCAGTCAGGGCGCTGTTGCGCAAAAAGGCGTACTTGCAGGTGCAATCTTGAAGGTTGATCCGCAAGAGGTCAGAGTGATCTCTTTGGATACGGGCGGAGGTTTTGGTGTGCGCGGAGAAGTGCATCCCGAAGCGGCTATTTGCCTGATTGCTGCCAGGGCTTTAGCCCGTCCTGTAAAACAAACGGGCACGCGTTCTGAGATGTTTCTCGCAGATTCCCACGGACGGGATAACCTGACTACCGTGACTGCAGGCTTTGATGGCGAAGGTTATTTACAAGCCGTGCGCGTTGAAACCATTGCCAACCTTGGCGCCTATTGCAGTGCTGTCGGACCGTTCGTGCCAACGATGGCGGGTGGTCGTATCGTCGGTACGGTATATCGAATCCCTCATGTTCATCATTCCGTGCGCACGGTCTTTACCAACACCATGCCGGTTTCGGCATACAGAGGTGCTGGACGTCCGGAAGCTTGTTACGTGATGGAAAGGCTACTGGAAGAAGCCGCTTTGGTGTTGGCTATAGAGAGCGTAAAGCTGCGAAAAATGAACTTTGTGACATCTGCAGAGATGCCTTACACCATGCCATCTGGTGTGGATCTGACGTGCGGAGAATTTTCCGACACCCTCGATAAGGGACTCGCGGCGGCTGATTGGTCGGGGTTCGAAAAGCGGCGTTCATTGAGTGAAAACAAAGGCAAGCTCCGCGGAAGAGGCATCGGTTACTACGTCGAGTCCAGTGGCGGTGGACCGGAGGAAGAAGCACAAATCAGTTTGCGAGAAGATGGGGGTGTGGACGTAGTGGTTGGTACCTACAGCCATGGCCAGGGGCATCGTACGACCTACTCGCAGATTCTTTCCGAAGCGATGGGTATCGATTTTGAAAAGATCAACATCATCCAGGGTGATACTGATGTTGTGGCTTTCGGCGGCGGTACCGGTGGGTCGCGTTCCTCGCAAATGGGGGGTCTGGCAGTCAAAGGTGCATGGGCCGGGGTGCTTGAGGATGCGACAGAAGTGGCAGCAGAACTCCTGCAAAGTGAGAGGCAAGCGGTTTCATACGCTGAAGGGGCTTTTAGAAGCAATACCAACGAATCAGAAGTGACACTGGCTCAGGTGGCAAGTGCCGCCGGTGACTCACAATTTGGTGGTAAAGGTCTGACGCATACGTATCGTTACAATCGCGGAGGCGGTTTTACTTTCCCGAATGGATGTCATGTGGCTGAGGTTGAGATCGATCCGGAGACCGGTGTCATTCGTATCGATCGTTACACAGCGGTAGACGATTGCGGGAGAGTGATTAACCCACTGCTTGCGGCCGGTCAGGTGCACGGGGGGGTTGTCATGGGGATCGGTCAGGCGATCTATGAACATGCAATATATGACGATGAGGGACAACTCCTCACCGGAACTCTGATGGATTACGCGATACCGCGCGCATCACAATTGCCTGACTTAAACGTCAGCTTTCATGAAGTACTGGACCCAAACAACGACCTGGGTGTGAAAGGCATTGGCGAGGGCGGGGCTTGCGGTGCGCCTCCAGCGGTTGTCAATGCGGTTCTTAATGCCTTGCGCCCATATGGTGTTAAGCAACTGGATATGCCGTTGATGCCAGAATCGATCTGGCGGGCATTACAAGCGACTAAGTGACGTGTCATGGACGACGAACTTATAAAAGAAATACTCGAAGCCAGAAAGCAGAATCAGGCGGTTCGTGCCAATGCCGAGACAACAGATCGATTAGCACCGCATGTCCGTCTGAGGCAACTTTTTGACGCAGACAGTTTTGTGGAATATGGGCAGCTTGCCGGTCGCACAAGTGCGGTAGATGATCCGGTACTCGCCGATGGCCTCGTGGGCGGTGTCGGCGATGTCGAAGGTAATCCGGTGGTTGCGGTCATCTACGACGCCGCGATGGCGGCAGGCACACAGAGTGAGCGTAATCAGCGCAAATTCACCAAACTCCTGTATCTGTCGGTGGAACATCGCTGGCCATTTGTTTGCTTTAGTGAAGGTGCGGGTGGTCGCGATGACGAACCGTTAGCATCGCCGCCCATTGCCGTGGTGCCCAGAAGCCGGTTTGACGTCCTCGATGGGCTGGCGGAAATGAGTGGTTGGGCACCTACGGTTGCCGTGGTGAGTGGACATTGCGGGGAAAGTCATGCTTCGATCGCGATGATGTGTGACTTTGTTGTGGCGACACGGAGTGCAACAATTTCAGCGCATGGTGGACCTGAGGTGAATGCGCAAGTCTATGCCAAGCGTGGCAATGCAGACTTCATCGTGGATGGCGAAGCCGATGCCATTGTTCAGGTACGGCGATTACTCGCGCTGTATCTCCGTACTGAAAGTACTGAATTTGAGCCTGCGGAGGATGCGGCGGATATCGCCGACATCATCCCGGAAAACCGTCGCAGCCCGTATGACATGCGCAAAGTAATGCATGCCCTGGTCGACAAAGACAGCGTGCTCGAGCTCTCGTCCACTTGGGGAAGGTCGATGCTGACCGCGATGGCACGTATGGGTGGACGCACGATCGGCATTTATGCCAATCAGCCTAAGTCGCCTCTGGGGGGCGCAATCGATGCGGCTGCTGCAGACAAAGCCGCACGTTTCGTCGAGTTGTGCGATGCCTATGATTTCCCCATCGTCTCTTTGATCGATAATCCGGGTTACATGGTCGGGCCCAAAGCCGAGGACGAAGGGATTGCTCGTCATCATGCAAGGCCGCTTGCTGCGTTGCATCATCGTACAGTACCTCTTTACGCCGTACAGTTACGCAAGGCCTATGGTCTGGGACCTTACGCCATGTCCGGTTGGGGTAGTGCTCGTCGGATGCCGGAACTTCGTCTCGCCTGGCCGTCGGTCGAGTCCGGTGGCATGTCGCTTGAAGGTGCCGCTTATCTTGTTAAGCGCAAGGAAATTCAGGCAGCAAAAAGCAAGGAGGAAGCGCTGGCCATACGCGATGCCTATGCAGAGCAGATGCGCGAGTCCAGTCTCGCGCTCAAAGCGGCGAGAAGCCTGCAGTTTGACGACGTCATTCCTCCTGCAGAAACGCGGGACCTGATCATATCCATGCTGAGTCGGGCAGAGATACCTGACCGTCGCACGATGGCACAAGGAGGCGTGAAAAAACACGCCATCGATCTCAGATAATGAAAAACCCCGAGCCTCCCCAATCGTCTATTGAAGCGTTACGCGCAGCCAAGGTTCGCCAGTTAGACGCGGCACGACCAGATATCGTCACACGCGTTAATGACGGCGGTAAAATGACGGCACGTCAACGAGTCGATGCATTGCTCGACCCGGATTCGGCTGTGGAGTTTGGATCAATCGCTGCGCAGAGCGGGGATGGAGAATGGATAGCGGAATCTGGTGGCGTAGATTTCGTAGGCACAGTACAGGGACACCCGCTAATTACCTCGTCCACTGATTATACGGACCGGGGGGGTGGTTACGGTGCCGGTCGCTTAGGTCGCCTTTTTGCGACTGCTTATGAACGCCGCTGGCCGATGGTGCTCTTTGTCGATGGGGGTGGGAGTCGAGCCCGGCATGCGCGCGCCGGTATGGGCCATATTGAACTCAGCGGCCCAATCGGCCGATTTTCACTCTTTGACGGTCCCGCGGAACTGTCTGGTTGGGTGCCTATAATTGCAATTGTTTCTGGGCCAGCGTTCGCCGGACATGCGAGTCTGGCAGGTTTTTCGGACTTCTTGATCAGCACACCTGGTTCGGCGATTGGCATGGGCGGGCCGCCGATGGTGGAAGCCGCGCTCGGTCAGAAACTGAGTCCCAATGAGCTTGCGGGTGCGGAGATGCACGAGCAGAAAGGTGGGATCGATCTCCTGGTGAAAGATGAGCAAACTGCGATCCAGGCTGCAATTGATTATTTGAAGTTCTACAACGAACCCGTGATTGCACCTGTAGCACCCCTCAATGGCGACCTCAACAGCTCGAGAGCGGACTTACATCGAGTGATTGATGGGATCGTCGATGGCAGTTCCTTTTTCCCGTTGCGACCCGGGTTTGCCCAAGCCGTCGTCACCGGTCTCGCCAGAGTGGCTGGACGAACGGTGGGTATACTTGCTAATGACAGGCAAATTCAGGCGGGCGCGATCAGCGAGTCTGGCGCAGTCAAGATTCATCGATTTGTCGAACTCTGTAACGCTTATGGTTATCCGATTATTTCT
>JAYZCO010000072.1:0-22741 GCA_036338285.1 Pseudomonadota bacterium | reverse complement strand
ATACAACCAGGTACGGACCCTGCTCAGCGAGTGCCGGATGGACTGGATGCCAGACCCGTTCGTAGCTATAGATGTTGCCAGTGGGCTCAACCTCGACAAAGGTCACCTCATCGCTGTGGCAGTGATGGCAAATCCACTCAGGTCCCCATTGATATCCCTGGCAAACCGGGCATTGCTGCACACGCAACACACCCTCGCGAAGACCCGACCAATAGGGCGCATCGATATCAGTGGCTTTTGGCTGCGCCAGGCCGGGTTTTAAATAGTAATCACTCATATCGTTGCCTCACTGCCAAATATCGAACAACTCACAGGCGTGACCATTGGGCCCGATATCACCATAGAAACGTCGACATTATCAACCTGACTGGTGGAATCTCCCCAGACCTGGCGCACGGCTTCGATGTTGAGACCCAACCCGTGCATATAACACTCCGCCAGATTACCGCCGCTGGTATTCAAAGGCAGATCGCCATCGGTCATGAACCGCCCTTTCGTGAAAAAATCGTTGCATTCTTGGGGTGCACAAAATCCATGCTCGACAATGCTCATGAGCACGCCACCCGTAAAATTTTCGTAGCTCTGCAACACATCTACATCTTTTGCTGTGACGTCGGCCATTTCATATAACCTCGGCGCGAGGCTTTTGAAGGTTGACGAGGCATAATCCGGTGTGTTGTGTACACTTGCGCCGGCGCGATAATGCGAACCGCCAACCGCTCCCAATACATAGCAGGGCTTGTGGGGCAAGTTCTTTGCCCGCTCCGCAGAGACCAGCACCATCGCTGCCGCGCCGTCATTTTCCAGGCAGCAGTCAAATAGATGGAAAGGTTCAACGATCCAGCGAGATTCATCATACTTCTGCTCATCGAGCGGCCGGCCATGCATAACCGCTCTTGGATTCGCCTGCGCATGTTCATAACAGGCCAGGGAAATTGCTCTCAGAGCACTCTGTTCGACGCCATGATCGTGCATAAAACGCACGACTTTCATTGCGAACATCTGGGCGGGTGACATCAATCCGTAAGGAATTGTGTAAGCAAAGTCACCCCGTATAGAGTTCGTGCGCGGACCCTGACCGAAACGCCCGAACTGTCCTTGAGCGAGCGCACGAAACACAACAACGGTATCTGCTATCCCAGCATAGATCGCTGCAGCCGCGTTAGAGATGGCTGCAGAGCCCCCGCCGCCACCTCCACCCCACTGCATGTTGGAAAAACGCAATTCTTTACAACCGAGCGCGGCAGCAAGTTTCGATGGATCACTGCGATCGTTGCTGTACGAAGCAAAGCCGTCAACATCTTTCGGATCGACCCCTGCGCTCTCGCACGCTTTCAGGATAGCTGTGAGCGCGAGCTTAAACTCCGCATCCGGCGCCTGTCCGCGCTTGTAATATTCAGTTTCGCCAACGCCCCCAACGGCAACCTGGCCTCGCATGGTATTTGACATAGTGACCTCCCAGCGCCACATTACACGGGAATAACCACCATTCCAACGTTACTAAGCAATCGACAACCAAGGGGGAACCATGCCTATCAACCCAGAAGCCGTCGGCGTCAAAGGCGAACCGAGAACACGAAGCTGGACGAGCAAAGATGCACTACTTTATGCAGTGGGCGTCGGCGCGGGCACAGACGAATTACCATTTACCACCGAAAACACCAAAGATACCGCGCAGCGAGTACTGCCTACATTTGCTGTCATCATTGGTGGTGGTGGCTCCCCAATGGACAAAGTCGGGTCTTTCAACCCGGCTCTGATGGTGCATGGCGAACAGGGCATCGAGCTGCTTGACGAGATTCCGCCTGATGGCGAACTTGAAAGCGTAGGTGAATGCACCGCGATCTGGGATAAAGGCAACGCTGCTGTTCTGGAGTTCGAATCCACCAGCACCAATAAAGCCACCGGCAAGCCTCTGCTCAAAACACGGACCATGCTCTTCTGCCGCGGCGAAGGTGGATGGGGTGGCGATCGAGGGCCGAGCGAAAAACTCGAATTTCCCAATCGCGCACCGGATCACGAAGTCGTCTACCCGACGCGGGAAGACCAGGCACTGACTTACCGCTTAAGCGGCGATAGAAACCCCCTACATTCCGACCCCTCTTTCGCACAGATGGGCGGTTTCGAAAAACCTATTCTGCACGGTTTGTGCACATGGGGATTCACTGGTCGTGCACTTCTGCACTCGCTGTGCGATTCAGACCCATCGCGTTTTAAGGCCATGAACAGCCGCTTTTCCAAACCGGTCATCCCAGGCGACACGCTCACAATTCAAATGTGGGTCGATGGCAATGAAGCGGTTTTCAAAACCATTAATCAGGACGGCGATACAGTCATCGACCAGGGAGTATTTAACTTTACATAACGTATGAAAAACGCACTGACGTCGAGTAACTCAACGTCAGTGCGCACTACTTTTAAATTTCGTCACCCAGGCGCCGGGCCCATCCCCCAGTTGGAAGACTTTACCTTTGCTGACCAACCGAGCACGCGTATTGATCGGCATTATTTCACATGTTAACTACTTATTTTGAAAAGCTTCCCATAGACTGTCACATACCCAAGGCGAAGGTGTGATGCAAAAAGATACGTTTTATGCCCTGTCTGCCGAAGAGCAGTGTGATCGCCTCGGACGGCTCGCCAAACAGGCATTGCAGGCCTGGGGTGTAAACAACTGCGACCCCCGGCTCATCAAACACAGAGAAAATGCAGTCTTTGCAGTTCAGACAAGTGCAGGAGATCCGGCTGTCCTGCGCGTACACCGCCAGGACTATCATTCCGATGAAAGCCTAGCCGCGGAACTCGACTGGATGTCAACGCTTGCCAATGGTGGGATTGTAGTTCCTCGACCTTTGCCTACCCTATCTGGCGAGATCATGACCAAGGCAGGCAACGACGAGGTCACAGGAAGCTGGCAGTTAGACATGCTTTCCTGGCTCGACGGAGACCAGCTCGGTGATATAGGCGTACCCCTCGATCTTGGTACCCGAGATGTTGGTCATGTATTTTTCGAACTCGGCCGCACCATTGCGACGATGCACAATATCTCCCAGGCCTGGCCCCAGCAAATGCAAGTGACGCGCCATGCGTGGGATACAAACGGATTAATTGGTGAGGCACCGCTGTGGGGTCGGTTCTGGGAACTCGGCGCCTTGACCCCGGCACAGCGTGATTGTCTCCTCGAAGCAAGGACGGCAATTGCCGAGGATCTGGCGGCGTACGGTCAGTCACCTTCCAACTACGGCCTCATCCATGCAGACCTGGTCCCGGAAAATATTTTTCTCTCTACATCCGGTATTCAGCTCATCGACTTCGATGATTCTGGTTTCGGCTGGCACATGTTTGAGATTGTCACGACCCTCTTTTGGTTAACCGCAGAGCCTCAATTCGAAGAGATCGAATCACAGCTCCTGGCCGGTTATCGTTCGATGCGCAATCTGACCTCTGGTGACCTGCAGACAATGGCGCTCTTCTTCGCAGCCCGCAGCCTCAGTTACGTCGGTTGGGTGCATACCCGCCAGAATACAGCCACGGCAATCGAAATGACGCCGATGATCATTGAATCAGCAATGGTCATATGCCGTCGATACCTTGCTGGAAGATAACTGTGAGTACAACGTCCACCATCGACTTTGATGCCAGAAGTACCCTTTGGTCCGTCATTCTGATTGGTGTCATTGGTCCTGAGGTCTTTATTGTCCAGCCCGGTTTCGTACAGGGGCTGGTCGAATATCTCGGCTTTGACGATCAGGGTGCTGGTTATACCGCCTCGGCAGAGATGTTCGGCCTGGCGGCAACAACAATCCTAATGACATTCACAGCGCATCGCCTCAACTGGCAAAGGGTCGTGTTTTGGTCGATTCTGATCATGTTCGCCGCCAACGCACTTTGCGCATTTACAACCGATCTCAACACATTCGTGGTATTACGTTTTATCGCCGGCATCGGCGCCGGAAGCTTAGTCTCTTTAAGTTTTGCCGCCGTGGGGCTGACCAAAAACCCCGACCGAAACTTCGGCTTCTACATCATGTGGGTGCTGATTTATGGTGCTGCAGTACTCCTTGCCATGCCCGCCGCCTATGAAATTGCCGGCATGCAGGGGGTCCTCATCTTTTTCGCACTCTTTCCACTCGTCGCTATCCCGTTTATACATAACCTGCCACTCACCGGCGAATCGGCAGCCCAAGTCGAAGTCGACGCCGTTAATCTAAGCCCCCCCTTTAAGCTGATGGCGCTTCTGGCCATGCTCGCTTACTTCATGGCACAGGGTGCCGTTTGGGCTTACCTTTTCCTGATCGGCACATCGGGGGGCTTGAGCGACCAGGCCGTTGCAAACGGACTAACCATGTCCCAGTTCTCAGGCATTGCAGGTGCACTCCTGGCCGCACTCGTGGCGAAAAAATATGGTCGCTCGATTCCCTTAGCTATCGGCATCATAGGTGGTGCTGCGTGTCTGTATTTTCTCGTTGGAGAAATGGCTTTCCTGATCTACGCCCTGGCGGTAACGATCTACAACTTTCTGTGGAATTTGACTCACCCATACCTTATGGCAGCGATGGCCAGTTTCGATCGTCGAGGTCGCGTCGTCGTCTATGCAGTCGCCATGCAGATGGTCGGACTCGCAATCGGGCCTGGCCTGGCCGCCACTGTCATATCAGACAATGATTACACCAATGTAAACTGGCTGGGTGCAGTGTTGTTTATCACGAGTTTCCTCCTGATACTTCCGCCCGTTCTCGCCCAACTCAACAATGCAAACATCACAACCCAAGGAGATTAGATATGTTCGGTAGTCTTGAAGGGAAAGTCGCCATTGTCACCGGTGGTGGTCGCGGCATTGGTGCAGGCATATCGCGCGTTTTTGCCGAGGCAGGTGCTCAGGTCATGATTGCAACGCGCACGGCCAGCTACGGGGAAGAATTGCTCGATCAGATCAAGGCAAAAGGCGGCGATGCCGCCCTTTTATCCCTCGATGTTGGGGACACGGCCGATCTGGATCGATTGGTCCGCACCACTCTGGACAGGTGGGGCGGTGTCGATATTCTGGTACACAATGCAGCGTCCTTCCTGGGTGGGCCGGTGGACGACTATTCTGAGGACGATCTCGAAACGGTTCTCGCTGTCAATCTCAAAGCCTGCTTTCGATTATCGAAAGCCCTCGTCCCTTCGATGCGCGCCAGAGGCGGCGGTCGACTTTTATTTACCTCATCGGTAACCGGTCCCCGCGTCGCCATGCCGGGCACCTCTTATTACGCAGCCTCCAAAGGCGGCATGAATGCCTTCATACGCACCGCGGCACTCGAATTCGCACGGGAAAACATCACGGTCAACGGTATTGAGCCCGGCTATATTCGTACTGCCGCTATGGAACTCCTGGCTGACGAAGATGGACTGGCCGAAATGACACGTTATATTCCTGCCGGTTTCATGGGCGATCCTGAAGACATTGCCTTTGCAATGCTCTATCTGGCCAGCGATGAAGCCAGATACATCACCGGGCAGACCATCTGCATCGACGGTGGCTCAACATTGCCAGAGAGCCCTGTATTTATGGACGCAACAGAAGGGATCAAGGAGCTTTAACTATCAGCGAAAGCCAGTTTGACAGACGCGAACGCCTGCTAGGGCCGGGAAACCCGCTTTTCTACGACGAACCATTGCATCTGGTACGAGGGGAAGGGGCATGGTTATTCGACATCAGCGGCAAACCCTACCTCGACTGCTACAACAATGTACCTTGTGTTGGGCATTGTCATCCGCGCGTTGTAGAAGCAATCTGTACACAGACCGGTCTTTTGAACATACATACCCGGTATCTGCACGACCATATTCTTAACTACGCTGAACGCCTGCTCGAAAAATTTGATACCTCTCTGGACAGAATTGCGATTGCCTGCACAGGCAGCGAAGCCAACGACCTGGCGATGCGCATTGCGCGTTTTCATACGGGCTCAGAAGGCTTTATCTGCACCAATGCTACGTATCATGGCAACACCACTGCCGTGGGCCAGTTCAGCGATATTTACGAGCCAGTGGGTGGCTACAGCAAAAATGTACTTCGAGTAGCTTGGCCCGATAGCTACCGGGCACCAAAGGGAATCGTTGATCTAGCTGACCATTACGCAGCAGAAGTACAAACGGCCATTGACACACTCGCTGAGCGAGGCATATCCCTTGCGGGGATGATGATCTGCCCTATCTTCGCCAACGAAGGTCTACCGGTTATCCCTGAGGGATATCTGCAAAAAGTGGCTGCCCTGGTGGCTAACGCGGGTGGTTTATTGATCGTAGATGAAGTCCAGGCCGGGTTTGGAAGAACGGGACGATGGTGGGGACACGAGGGCAGCGGTGTGGTGCCTGACATCGTCACACTGGGTAAACCAATGGGTGCCGGGTACCCGATCTCTGGCCTGATCGCACGCGGAGAACTTATAGATCGCTTTCGCCAACAGGAAATGTACTTCAATACCTTTGCAGGCAACCCGGTAGCCTGTGCCGCCGGTCTTGCTGTGCTCGATGTGCTTGAAGAAGAAGAACTCATCGACAATGCAAGGCGAACAGGCGGGATGGTTGTTGAAGGCCTCAATGCGTTGAAAGCTAAACACGATTTAATCGGCGATGTCCGCGGCGATGGACTTTTCTTCGCTCTCGATCTTGTCACAGACAGATCAGAAAAAACGCCTGATGCAACGGCAGCAAAGTGGATTGTCAACGATATGGCCCAACGGGGCGTACTCATCAGTCGTATCGGCCAACACGAAAATGTGCTCAAAGCCCGGCCACCTCTGTGTTTTTCTGCTGAACAGGCAGAGCAGCTCCTCACAACGCTCGATGCATCTTTGCATTCGTTAACCCGACAGAACATTCTCGAACGGTAAGCCGACGTATTGCTCTGCAATGACCCGTTGCCCCGCCTCGGAGCCCAGATAGTAGTCGAGTTGCGATTCCATAAAGCGGGCAAAAGTATTGTCCTGGATACTTTCAGCCTCGATATCATCAAAACGGTGCAGCATGTTGGTCATCCACCAGGAGAAGCGCTCGCCGTGCCAGACGCGTCTCAGTGCGACCTCCGAATATCTTGGTAAATGGCTGCGATCACCGGTCGCATAGACGTGTCCAAGCGTCTGATAAAGCGCATGGACGTCTGATGCCGCGAGATTGAGGCCCTTCGCTCCAGTGGGCGGTACAATATGCGCTGCGTCCCCAACCAAAAAAAGATGACCGTACTGCATCGGTTCACACACAAACGAACGCAAAGGCGCAATACTCTTCTCGATACTTGGCCCGGTGACCAGCCTGTTACTTGCTTCCTGTGGCAGGCGTCGTTTCAACTCTTCCCAAAACGCATCATCGCTCCAGGCTTCGACCTGCTCACTGAGCGGCACTTGTATATAGTAGCGTGACCTCGTTCTAGATCGCATGCTGGCAAGTGCAAACCCGCGCTCGTGTTTGCAGTACATGATCTCTTCACCTAATGGCGGGGTTTCACTCAACACGCCAAGCCACCCAAATGGATACGCACGCTCGTATTCAGTACGCAGTGCGACCGGAACGGTTTGTCGAGAGACACCATGAAACCCATCGCATCCCGCCACAAAATCACAGTCGAGCCTGTAACTGTCGCTATTGTGCGAGAAAGTCACAAATGGCCTTAGCGCCAGGGGATCATGTACCTCTACCTCATCCACCTCATAAAACGTTTTTAAACCTGCACTTTCGCGCAAGGCCATCAGATCACGCGTAATCTCGACTTGTCCGTAGCAGTGAACGGTGTCTCCGCCGGTCAGTTTCTTCAGATCCACACGAAAAATTTCGTCCCCCTTTGCGATGGAGAATCCTTCATGTACCTCACCTTCTGCATCTAAACGTTCAGCAGCACCTGCCTCACGTGCAAGATTTACAAACCCCTGTTCGAGGATGCCCGCACGAATTCTGCCCAGCACATACTCGCCGCTCACCTTTTCGATCGTGATATTTTCGATACCTCTGTTCGCCAACAGTTGACCGAGAAGCAGGCCAGACGGTCCTGCACCAATAATCGCGACCTGTGTCTTGAGCATCTTCATCTCGCCAGGCCTAGGTCTTCCGGCCAGTAAAGCCGCGTAGGGTTATCCACCATGAGGGCCTGGCGCAACTCTGACGTCCTGGCAACTCGTGGAATCATATCGACCAACGCACCATCGTCCGGCATGTGTGACTTCATGTTCGGATGCGGCCAATCGGTACCCCACAGGACACGATCCGGAAAGCGTTCAACAAGGTAAGATGAAAAAGGTACAACGTCGCTGTAGGTTGATGGACCTAGCTGCGACAATCGCTCCGGACAACTCACTTTGCTCCAGAAGTTCTTATGCTCTTCCATGAGCCGGACAAACCGCTGAAATTGGGGGCCGTGTACCGACTGAGTCACGTCCGGCCGACCCATGTGATCAACGACCACGATTGTCGGCAGTGAGGTGATGAGATCCGAGATCTCGTCCAGCTCCCCCGCCTCAAAGTAGATCACTACGTGCCAGCCTAGCAGCGCAATCTTGTCAGCGACGATCTTGAGTTCCTCGTGTGGCAGTTTATCAACCAGACGCTTGACGAAATTGAATCGAACCCCCCGCACTCCCGCCGCATGCAAGCGCTGTAATTCGGCTGCATCAATGTCCTTACCCACCGTTGCCACCCCTCGCGCCCTACCACCGCTATTCTCAAGCGCATCCACTAACGCCCGATTGTCGGTGCCATGGCATGTAGCCTGGACGATGACGTTGCGTGCGATGCCCAGATAGTCCCGCAATGCCCATAGCTCATCCTTGCCCGCATCACACGGCGTGTACTTACGTTCAGGCGCAAAAGGAAAATCAGCCGCTGGGCCAAATACATGACAGTGCGAATCCACAGCCCCTTCCGGCGGAAGGTAGTCAGGTTTCTTAGGCTCGGGATGAAAGGGTAACCAGTCGGGATCCATAATGAAGTTACTCGTCTTCGAGTATCAGATGCCCAACGGCCGTATTGGAGGCAGGCACATGGTAGAAACGATGCCGTTCAGTCACTTTTTTACCCATGGCGCCCCGCATGATGAGCCACATGACCAATTCCACTGCTTCTGAACCCGCCTCACGGACATACTCGACATGGGGTTTCATCGCCAGCGTTTCCGGATCGGTAACAAGTTGATCCATGAACTCAGCGTCAAACTCGGCGTTGATCAAACCAGCCCTGGGACCTTGAAGTTGGTGGCTCATGCCACCCGTACCCCAGACCTGAACATTCAGATCTTGATCAAAGCTCTCAATCGCCCGTCGGATCGCCTGCCCGAACGAAAAGCAACGCCGACCGCTTGGCGGAGGGTACACAACCACATTAACTGCCACTGGAATCACCTTGCAGGGCCAGGCCTTTGGCTGTCCAAACATCAGCGAAAGCGGCACGGTGAGGCCATGATCGACCTCCATCTGGTTAATCATCGTGATGTCGAATTCATCCTGGATGGCAGACTGTGCAATATGCCACGCAAGATCCGGGCACCCCTCCACAACCGGCACCGGTCGTGCGCCCCAGCCTTCGTCAGCGATACCAAACGTATTCGCACAACCTATCGCTAAGGTTGGGATCATCTCGAGACTGAAAGCTGAAGCATGATCGTTGTAGACAAGCACGATCACATCCGGCAGGTTCTCCTTTATCCACTCGCGAGAAAACTCATACCCTCGAAACAACGGTGTCCAGTAATCGTCATTTGTATTACCGAGGTCTATGGCGGCGCCAATCGCAGGCACATGCGAGGTGGTTATGCCACAGGTTACCCTGGCCATTGCCTACTGCTCTCCGTCCGAGACTTGAGCGTCCCATTCCGATTGATAGCGATTGCCTTCAATAGGACGACCTCCGCCGATCATCATCGCGCGATATGTTTCACGCGTCATACCTGTCATCGAAGCAGCGCCTTGTTCAAACGATATTTCATCAGTGAAAAAGAGTTTACTGAAAAAGTAAACATTTCCACCCAGGGCCAGCAAACTGTTGTAGTCACGTGCAAGCACTGCTTGCTTCTGATTTTCACTCATTAACCATTCATCCAGATAAGCGCGTTCATCGGTTAAGAACCGCTGTCGATTCTCAACCTTCATGAGGGATGCGCAAAACTGGTTCACCCAGTAACCTTTGCGTGCCAGGTCTGCATCGAACACATAAGTACCCGGCACATCATGGTATGGCTTGGTGGCCATAGGCCCTCTCTTTGATATCCATTACGTCGAATCGCCAGTTTAGGGGAAAATTCGGTAACATCACAAAATGATCATCGATTGCCATGGACACTACACCACTGCCCCGGATGAACTGGGAGATTATCGAGATGCACAAAAAGCGGCCCTCGAACAGGATCCTTTTGCGCCCGGAAGCAAGGGGTTGTTAGGAATAACGGATCAACAGATTCAGGACAGTCTGGAAAATGCACAGCTTAAAATGCAGGCTGATCGAGGCACGGACCTGACAATTTTCTCACCTCGTGCCTCCTGGATGGAACATCACATCGGCAACGAGAACACCTCGAGGTGGTGGACCGAACACTGTAACGAACTGATCTATCGAATCACCGAGCTTTATCCGAACAACTTCGCAGGCGTCGCACAACTGCCACAATCGCCCGGTGTATCCATGGACACCTCCATTTCAGAGCTTAAGCGTTGTATCGATGAATTTGGTTTCATCGGTTGCAACTTAAACCCAGACCCATCAGGTGGTTTCTGGACCGGCCCAGAACTGGGCGATCGTTACTTCTACCCCTTCTACGAAGTCCTTTGCGACCTGGATGTCCCGGCGATGATTCATGTCAGCGCTGCCTGTAACCCGAATTTCCACACCACTGGCTCTCATTATCTCGGCGCAGACACCACCGCATTCATGCAGATGCTAACCTCGAATCTTCTCACCGATTTTCCGGACATTAAATTTATTATTCCTCATGGTGGCGGTGCGGTCCCTTATCACTGGGGACGCTTTCGCGGTCTGGTACAGGCAATGAGTGACAAACCACCCTTAGAAGAACTGGTGCTAAATAACGTCTACTTTGACACCTGCATCTATCACCAGCCCGGTATCGATCTGCTACTGGACGTTATTCCCGCAGAGAACATCCTCTTTGCATCAGAGCTCCTCGGTGCCGTGCGGGGTATCGACCCCAACAGCGGTCACTACTTTGACGACACCAAACGCTATATAGACGCGTCAGCCAAGGCATCCGACGCAGCCAAAGCACTGATCTTTGCAGACAACGCACAACGGGTATTTTCGAGGCTGGAAGCGTGAAGGGCCTGCCTTGTGCGCTGATACGGGGGGGCACCAGTCGCGGCGCTTACTTTCACAAGGCCGACCTGCCACTTGACGAAGCTGAGCGTGACGCATTACTTGTACGCGCGATGGGTGGTCCGGACCCCTTGCAAATCGACGGCATTGGCGGCGGCCATCCACTCACGAGCAAAGTCGCCATCGTCGCACCGTCGAACGAGGCTGATACAGACATCGACTATCTATTTTTGCAGGTAGATCCGACAAATCAGACCGTCAGCGATGCACAGAACTGCGGCAACATACTCGCAGGTGTCGGAGTTTTTGCCCTCAGTGAAGACCTGGTTTCGGTCGAAGACCCTACCACCATCGTTCGGGTGCGCATGCTCAACACGGGCGCTATCTGTTATCTGCACATGCCCACGCCTGCCGGCGAATTGGATCTCACCGGCGATACTGCCATCGATGGCGTACCGGGTACGGCCGCGCCTATCCTCTGCAATTATCTGGATATCGCCGGTTCCGCTTGCGGCGCCTTGCTGCCGACAGGCAACCCTGTCGATGACATAGAGGGAATCAAGGTCACGTGCATCGACAACGGGATGCCCGTCGTTGTTATGCGCGCCGATGATCTTGGTATCAAAGGCAGTGAAGCACCCGAAACGCTGGACGCAAACTCAGCCTTAAAAGAACGTCTGGAGGCCATTCGCCTGCGGGCAGGACCCATCATGAATCTGGGTGACGTCGCCCATAAATCCGTGCCCAAGATGTGTATGGTGAGCCCTCCAACACAGGGCGGCCTCGCCATGACCCGTACTTTTATTCCACACGTCTGTCATAAAACGATTGGTGTACTCGGTGCAATTTCAGCAGCAACTGCTTGCATGCTCCCAGGCGCACCAGCCAGGGAAATCGCCGACGTACCTGAAGGTATGACTAAAACCGTCGACATCGAACATCCTCAGGGTTCATTTCGAATTCAGTTAACAATGGATGCCGAAGGTCACACCAGAAGTGCAGGCGTCGTGCGAACGGCCCGCTTGTTGTTCAGAGGGCATATCTATTTATAAGAGGGAAAGAAAGGCAGATGAGGAGACCTAAATGAAGAAGGTAGCCGTACGCAATATAGAACGTGCAGATTCAACTGTTATCGATGGCCTGTCCCAGCTTGGTGTCGCGACAGTTCATGAAGCTCAGGGGCGACTCGGCCTGCTTGACCCGTATATGCGCCCCATCTACCAAGGCGCACGCATAGCAGGTTCTGCTGTAACAGTGCTTGCGCACCCTGGTGATAATTGGATGTTGCATGTTGCGATCGAACTCTGCAGACCCGGTGATGTTCTCATCGTCGGACTCTCTGCAGCCAATACAGACGGAATGTTTGGCGATTTGCTGGCCACCTCTGCGAAAACACAGGGCGTTAGAGGTCTCGTGATTGACGCTGGGGTTCGAGACGTGGCCGATCTCACCAGGATGCAGTTTCCTGTCTGGTCAAAAGCAATTTCTGCTCAGGGCACTGTGAAAGAGACCCCCGGTTCTGTAAATATGCCCATCGTCTGCGCCGGATGCGCTGTTAATCCCGGTGATGTCGTCGTCGCCGACGACGACGGGATCTGCATTGTTCCTAAGGAAACCGCACCCCAGACACTGCAGAAATCACAGCAACGCACCAACAAAGAAGAGGACACCCGTGCGCGACTCGCAGCCGGTGAGATGGGGCTGGATATTTACCAGATGAGGGAGAAACTTACGGCCGCCGGATTGGAGTACGTGGATTGAAAATTTGTATGGTTGGCGAAGGTGCCTTTGCCAACAAACATCTCGACGCGATTGCGCGCATTGAAGGCGTAGATGTGGTTTCAATTTGTGGCGGTGTCCCGGCGACAACACAACAGGTAGCCGCGGAACGAGGGATTCCGCACGCGACAACGATCCTCGATGAAGCTCTGACACAAGAAGGTGTCGAAGCTGCCATTCTGGCCACGCCCACGCCCATACACGCCGCACAGGCAACCAAGGTGATGCTGGCGGGCAAGCATGTGCTCATAGAAATTCCGATGGCCGACAATCTCGCTGATGCGGAAGCACTCGTGACTCTGCAGAAGGAAACAGGGGTGGTTGCCATGGTCGACCATGTCAGGCGTTTTAACCCCTCGCATCAGTGGATCTACAACAAGATCCGAGCCGGCGAACTCAACATACAACAGATGGACGTACAGACCTTTTTCTTCCGGCGCACCAACACAAATGCCAAAGGCGAGCCGCGTAGCTGGACCGATCATCTGCTGTGGCACCATGCCTGTCATACCGTCGACCTCTTTCAATATCAAACCGGTGCGGTGGCCACAGATGTCACCGCGCTGCAAGGACCCACACACCCAGATCTCGGTATTGCCATGGACATGGCAATTGCTATGAAGAGCCCACAGGGGGCACTCTGCACCCTGTCGCTATCGTTCAACAATGAAGGGCCGTTTGGCACATTCTTCCGCTACATTTGTGACAACGGCACCTACGTTGCCAACTACGATGACCTGTTCACGGGTGACGGTGAACAGATTAATGTCCGCGCCGACGGCGTGACTACGGATGGTATCGAGCTCGCTGACCGTGAATTTTTCACAGCCATTCGTGATGGCCGCGAACCAAACTCAAGTCTTGCCCAGGGAATCGACGCCATGCGCACGCTGGATCGGCTGGAACAGGAACTGAACGGCGAGTAATCTAGGGACTCAGAACCTTACTCTGCTTCCAAGCCAAGTGGCGTAAGTTCAACACTACAATCGAGGTGCACTATGGCGACATTCACCATAACACCCGTTCCCGGTGCGTGCGGCGCTGAAGTCGACGGGATCGATCTGCGCGCTCAACTTGACGATCAGATCATTGCCGACATTCGCCAGGCGTTTGTAGAGCACCATGTGCTGTTTTTTCGAGATCAACACCTCGATCCCAACGCACAGGTGAGGTTTGGTGAACGCTTCGGCGAACTCGAGGACTATCCTTTCGTCGCGCCTATACCCGAACACCCTAAGGTCATCCCTGTCATCAAAGAAGCAGACGAAATCAGCAATTTCGGGGGTGGCTGGCACACCGACCTTATTTATAAGCAGGTTCCACCCTCGGGCACCATGCTCTACGCTCTCGAAACCCCGAGTCGAGGCGGTGATACCCTTTTTGCAGACGGCATCAAGGCCTTCGAAGCACTCTCGCCCACCATGCAGAAGCTATTAGCCAGCCTGCACGTCGAGTACAACGTGCGTCACATCGTGCGAGGTTTAGACGATCGCAATAACAACGCGTCCAGCGCGGGTAATCGCTCCATGCCAGCAACCACCAACGATGAAGTGCTCAATGAATTTCCCGTGCATCCCCTTGTCAGAACGCATCCTGAATCAGGTCGCAAAGGCATATACTTCAGTCGTGCCCACACGGTTCGCTTTGATGGCATGACGGTTAAAGAAAGTGCACCGCTGATGGATTGGATTCAAGCCCACATGACCCAACCGGTGTTCACCACCCGTTTCCATTGGACGGCCGGGAGCATGGCCTTCTGGGATAATCGCTGCCTAAATCACTGTGCTCTGAACGACTATCATGGCGAAAGAAGGCACATGCACCGCCTGACGATAGCCGGAGACGTGCCATTCTAGAGGGGGGAGCACGCTAGAGGGGGGAGCACGATCTGTGATGACCAAATCGGATTGCATCCCCACTCAGCGAAGACTTTTTCAACCGAATTAACCTGCGCTTGCATCCCATTTTGCTTGCGGCGCAAAAGTATCGATTTGAGTAACTACCCGCATCTCCCCCGTCGTCTTTTCGGTCTCTGGATCAAGCGGGATCCCGGTCGCATCTGCTACACGAGTGATGCCATTGAATGAACAGGCAACACCTATAGCATCGGCAACCCCCTGCGCACCGAGCAGCGGTTCGAGCTGAGAAGCTAATCTGCTGACTTCTACATTTTGCCAATTGCGCACCGCATCCGTGAGTTGGATAAGGAGTGCGCCATGTTCAACGTTGCCATTGCCGTCTTTCAGACCAGTAACAACTTCAAGTTCGGCGGGCTTCCCTCGAGATTGGCTGCTTTCACGAAGCAGCATGACATGTGAGGTGGTTCAGTAAAAACACTGATTGAGCGCAGAGACACGTGAGGCAATCAATTCAATTTGCGGCCTTGCGAGTTCAAGACGCATCTCCTGCAACATATAGTGCTGGGAAAAAGTGCTTAGGAAGAGCTCCCTCGCGCTGGGGGCTAATGCGAGCGATCGAAAAATATTCGGGTTGGGACCTCGATCGTGGGGTCCTATATCGAGGATAGGCACCCACGCACCAGCATCTGTCACCGGCAAACTCGCTTCTCGAGTAGGCTCCCCGGTCTCAGCCGGAGGAAGTTTCTTAAGGGTCATCTGCATCGCTGTGGCCCAGGTATCCATGACCATCACCGTGCCGACGACGCCGACAATCTCGACATAAGCCTCCGGGCTTATTTGACGAGGCACGATACTGTCGAACCAGGCTCTCGTCAGGCGCCCGCTGTCCGTGCGCATCCGGTGAATCACGTCAACCACTGCGTCAGGGAGGAACCCAAGATGCTCATGTTCACCTTCTACACTATTCGGGCTCAAGGCTTCGGCACGAACACGACATATCCCACAAGCTGATGCATGTCGTAACTCCGCAACCATGGCGTGCCTTTCAGCTGCGCTCCACCAAGCGCCATGGCCAGCAACTTTCGCCCAGCTTTTTTCGAATTGACTGGCGACAACCGGTCTGATGGGTAACATGCTCACTCCTCTTCCGATTCATTTGATGATGGACCTGTTGACCTTTTGCTTCAACTTATCTCAACACATGACCATAGAACCAAAGCCGCACAGCGTCAGTCCGGGCGCCCTGATCATCCCACCTGGATTGCTTGCGTAGATCTTAAGCGACAGTCCGTAGTAGAGTCGCTGTCTCTTTCTGTAAAACTGTTTCTTCATGGGTCGTACGCTCTTAACTGCTGACGAATTCAACGTCGCCCTGGCGAATGAGCTACTCAGCGCCACACTGTCTCAACCTGTCACCGCCGTACACACGCAACCGCTCGGCGAGGGCGTCGGCCTGATGTCCTCTATCGCCAGAGCAACTTTGACCCTGGCCGACAACAGCACCGAAACGGTTGTTTTCAAGTACGTAGCGGAAACGGACAATGCAGCCATTTCCAAAGGCCTCAACTTCTATGCTAACGAGGTCAACTTCTATCGCCACCTGTCGCGTGACTGCCCAATGCCAACACCCCAGTGTCTGTATGCCCATGTCGACGATGACTCCCAGGACTTCCTGCTCATCCTCGAAGACCATGGTGACGCCGCAGTAGGTGATCAATTAAAAGGGTGTGATCGAACGGTAATGACAACCGCTTTTCGTCGTGCCGCGGAACTGCATGGGCAATATTGGGGTAATGCCGATGATTTCGCCTGGTTAAATCCGCAAAACGTTGCGGCAACGAACAAATTTCGACGCGACGCCATCTATCTGCCAGGCGTTGAACCTACATTAGAGCGCTTCCCACATCTTTTTACCGACAATCTGGATGCAACGGTCAGAGAAATTGGCGAGCGTTTCGCAGAGCTGTTCGATGCGGCCATGTCCGGTCCGCAAACCGTCATACACGGAGACTACCGAATCGACAATATGCTCTTGCCCACCATCGATGGCAAAACCGACATCATTGCAGTTGATTGGCAGAACAGTGGCAAGGGCAACGGTGCCCACGACATCGCCTATTTCAGTTCGCAGAGTTGCGGCCCGGAATTAAGAGGCAAAACGGAACTTAGCGAACTAAAGAATTATCACGCGACACTCCAAAATGCGGGGGTAAAGGATTACAGCTTTGATGAGTGCCTCCACTATTATCGTCTAAATCTCATGATTACGATGATCACACCCATTGCAGTTTGTGGCACCCTCGACTCAGGCAACGACCGGGGTTTAGAACTCGGCAAAGTCATGCTTGAGCGCTCGTTGGCGGCACTCAAAACAATGGAGTGCGAAGCGCTTTTACGCGAGCTTTAAGGGCCAGTGGTCCATCTGGACCACCAACGCCAGCAGCCGATGAGACTGGCATCTGTGATCGACAACTAAGTGTCGCGGCTCCACCCATTCATCGTAACGACAGCCTTGCCAATGACTTCTCGGTTTTCAAGGAGTCGCATTGCCTCGACTGCTTTCTCAAGCGGCATCGAATGACTGATGTGCGGATCGATCTGACCTCGCTCGGCCATTGCGTACAGCGCATCACTATTTTCTCGCCCACGCACCGGATCACGGCGACCATACTCACCGGCACGCACCCCAATGACCGCGATCTGTTTTATCAGGATCAGGTTGACGGGGGCCTGTGGCCATCGTCCACTGGTGAAGCCTATCGTCAATATCCGTCCACCCCAATTGATGCAACGCATGCTCTCGTCGAATACATCGCCACCCACCGGATCGTATATAACATCCGCACCTCGCCCATCGGTGAGGGCCTTAACTTCCTCGCGAAAACCACCCAGCGTGCCATTAGTCTGACTGTAATTAATCACGTGATCAGCGCCCATACGCTTAACCACTTCAAGCTTGTCATCCCGCCCACCAGTGCCAATCACCGTCGCACCAAAGTGTTTACCCAAATCGACCGCAGCCATACCAACACCGCCCGTTGCACCGTGAACCAGGAGCGTCTCGCCTGATTCAAGGTGGCCACGACGACGTAGGGCTACATACGCCGTCAGATAGGCTGTCTGGTACGAAGCCGCCTTAGCGAAGTCCATGCCTTTGGGCACTAAACGTGCCTTATCCACTGTCACGTTGATCGCTTCTGCAAAGCCACCGTAACGCATACCCAATACCACCGGGTCACCCTCGCGAAACTCGGTCACCCCGGCGCCAAGCGCCACCACTTCCCCTGAGGCTTCACCACCGGGCGAAAAAGGCATCGGCGGTTTGAACTGATACTTTCCCTGAATCATAAGGATGTCCGGGAAGTTGACCGCACAGGCTTTGAGGCGCACCTGAATTTCACCCTCGCCAGGATCTGCCAGGTCAACCTCTTTGCAGGAAACACTACCAATATCCTCGGCGATTTGCTCGCACAGCAGTGCTGCGATTTTTTGCATCAGTCGGCGATCAAAGCTGCAGTCGCCCGTTTGGCCATGACCTTGACCAGGTGCGCTCGATATTCAGCGGACGCATGCAAATCACTGTTAAAGCCTGCATCCGGCACTTCAACCCCATCAACCGCCTCGGGCTTTAAGTCACTGTTTAACACTTCTTCTATGCCGGTAGCTCTGAACGCGCACGGTCCAGCCCCTGTCACACCCACGCGCACACCGTCATCAAACTCTGCGACAAGCACACCGACAATGGCATAACGTGAAGCGGGGTTGGGAAACTTACTGTATGCCGCTCGATTGGGAACGGAGAAGTCGATTCTGGTAATGATTTCGCCAGGGTTGAGCTCTGTTTCAAAAAGATCTTTGAAAAAATCATCTCCTGAAATTTCCCGATCTTGCGTCACGACGGTAGCGCCCAGACCAACCACTGCGGCCGGATAATCCGCCGCCGGATCGTTATTCGCTACAGAGCCACCAATCGTGCCTCGGTTACGCACCTGATTGTCACCAATCAGGCCTGCCAATTCACATAACACCGGCACCACGGATTTGATCTCGCCCGACGTCGCCACATCGTTGTGACGAGTGAAACCACCCACGCTCACAACGTTGTTGCTTACAATCAAGCCAGTCAGCTCTTCAATGGCAGACAAATCAATCACGTCTGTTGGCGCTGCAAGACGCTGTTTCATTGTAGGGATGAGTGTCATGCCCCCACTAAGATACATGGGGTCATCCGCTCCCTGAAAGATGGATATCGCATCCGCAAGGCGCTCTGGTTTGTGATAGTTAAACTGATACATGCCTTACTCTCCCTTAATTGCACGCCACACTTTTTCAGGCGTGGCCGGCATACTGATGTCTTTATTTCCTAGCGCGTGTGTAATGGCATTCATGATCGCCGCCGGCGAACCAATGGCACCTGCCTCGCCACAACCTTTCACTCCCAAAGGATTGTGCGTGCAAGGTGTCACGGTCGTATCCACAACGAAGTCCGGCAGATTGTCTGCACGTGGCATGCAGTAATCCATAAACGAGCCAGTCTGCAGCTGGCCGTAGTCGTCATAGATTCCATGTTCCAACATGGCTTGACCCACGCCCTGGGCAACACCTCCATGCACCTGGCCATGCACAATGAGCGGATTAATGATGTGGCCAAAATCGTCAATGGCGACAAAGTCCACCAGTTCAACTACCCCCGTCTCGAGATCAATTTCGACTTCCGCAATATGGGTCCCTGCTGGGTAGGTGAAATTATTGGGATCATAAAACGCCTTTTCGCTCAACCCTGGTTCCAGATCCTCGGGATAATCCGCAGGTACATAGGATGCGAATGCGACCTCCTGTATTGACATTGACTGATTGCTGTCAGTCAAAGTGAAATTGCCTTCGTTAAATTCCACCTGGTCAATGCTCGCCTTCATCATATGCGCAGCGATTTTCTTACCCTTTTCGATAATTTTGTCTGCCGCCATGACCAGCGCCGACCCACCAACGGCAAGCGAACGAGAGCCATAAGTCCCTAGCCCGAAATCCATGCGACCGGTGTCCCCGTGCACAATATCAATATCGTCATAGGGAATTCCGAGCTTGTCGGATACCACCTGAGCAAAAGTTGTTTCGTGACCTTGTCCGTGGCTATGGGAGCCCGTAAAAACACTGACTGACCCCGTCGCGTTCACACGGATTTCTCCGCTTTCGTACAGGCCAACTCCCGCACCGAGCTCTATCGCCAGCTTCGAAGGCGCCAGTCCACATGCTTCAATGTAACAAGCAAACCCAATGCCACGACGTCTGCCTTGCTCTACCGTTTGTGCTCGCCTGGCTTCGAAGCCTGCGTAATCAATATACTCAAGCGCCTTGTCCAGACTCGCTTCGTAATTACCCGTATCGTAAACAAGGGCAACCGGCGTCTCGTACGGAAAATCCTCAGGTTGAATCATGTTCATGCGCCTGAGGTCTGCAGGGTCTTTGCCAAGTTCTCGTGCGGCCTGTTCCACTATCCGTTCGACAACGTAGGTGGCTTCGGGTCTTCCAGCACCTCGATAGGCATCCACAGGCGCAGTATTGGTGTACACACCTTCCACCTCAACGTAAATGTTGGGCGTCTTGTACTGACCAGCCAGCAAAGTGCCATAAAGATAGGTAGGCACAGAAGAGCCAAATGTGGATAAATATGCGCCAAGGTTGGCTGTTGTCTGGACCTTAAGACCCGTGAATCGCCCCTGCTCATCCAATGCAAGTTCAGCGTGGGTTATATGATCACGCCCGTGCGCATCAGCAAGAAAGCTCTCACTCCGTTCGGCTACCCATTTGATCGGTCGACCGAGTTTTCCAGCGGCCCAGATCACCGCGGTCTCTTCGGCATAGATAAATATTTTCGAACCGAAACCACCACCGACGTCAGGCGCCACTATCCTCAGCTTGTGCTCTGGCGCAACCTGCACAAAGGCGCTAAGCACTAATCTCTCAAGGTGGGGGTTCTGGCTGGTCGTGTAGAGCGTGTAGTCTCCCGATCCTGCCTCATAAACACCTAGGCATGCTCTGGGCTCAAGTGCATTGGGTATCAATCGATTGTTAGTGAGGTCTACGGTGGTAACGTGCGCTGCCTTAGCAAAGGCCATCCGAGTTGCATCTTCGTCGCCGAGTGCCCACTGATAGGCCAAGTTTCGATCGATACTTTCATAAATTGATTCGGATACCGTCGCCTGGCTGAGGTCAACCACCGCATTCAGTTCATCAAATCCAGCTTGTACGGACTCTGCGCCCTGGCGTGCTGCTTGCAGTGATTCCGCGACCACAAGCGCATAAGGTTCGCCCGCATAATTAGCAACTGTCGCCGCCATCGGAGGGTGCGGAGCAGACTGCATATCGGCACCATCCTTACTTTTAACCGACCAGCCACAGGGTAGATCACCCAAGCCGTCAGCCACCATGTCGGCGCCCGTGTATACGGCTAGCACGCCTTCAACAGCAAGGGCTTCAGAAGCATCTATCCCCGTAATTGCAGTGCGCGCAAAAGGACTCCTACAGAAAACTGCATAGGTTTGTCCCGGTTGGTTCATATCATCCGTGTATTGCCCCTGCCCCGTAATGAATCGCTGATCTTCGCGCCTTCTGACCGGAGCACCGACGCCTTGCTCATTGCCGGCTGCGTTATTCATCTGATCCCCCTAACCCGCATCGGCGACGGATTGAATCGCACGAACGATGTTGTGATAACCCGTACATCGACAAATGTTGCCTTCGAGCCCCTCGCGTATGCTGGTGTTATCAAGACCTTCACTATTCTCGACGAGGTCGATCGCCTGCATAATCATGCCAGGTGTACAGAATCCGCACTGCAGGGCGTGGCATTCGCGAAAAGCCTCCTGCATAGCATGGAGATTGTCCGGTGTGCCAATACCTTCGATCGTCACGACTTCGGCACCTTCCGCCTGGCCTGCAAGAACGGTACAGGACTTAACTGCGCGACCATTGAAGTGCACGGTACATGCGCCACATTGAGACGTATCACAACCGACGTGTGTCCCCGTTAGTCCCAGATGCACCCGCAAGATATCGACCAACAGGGTATTTTCCGGAACGTCGAGTTCCTGATTCTGCCCATTAACCCGCAATGAAACCTTCATTGACTCCTCCCACTTTTCTTACTTTATATATAGAAACCGCACTCGCCTAAACGACAAAAAAGATTACCAGTGCCAGCAGTGCAATTACGATAACCCAATTTATTTTGTTCCTGAATGCACCCAGCTTTGGCTGGACTCGACTACCGGCATCGCTAATCTCCTGATCGGAGAACACATCATGGGGCTCCGTCTTAATGTTCTCGCCAGATCCGGCTTCTTCGAGGTGCGCCTTGAAGGCAGAGAAAAACTCGTCTGCCATTTTGCGCACTGCAGCATCCACCAGTCGGCTACCCACCTGAGCGAGTTTACCGCCAACGTTTGCTTTGATCTCATAGCACAATTGCGTGGCTTCGTCCGACATCGCAGTGAGTTCGACCCGAGCCTCACCTTTGCCAAAACCAGCTGCACCACCGTTAACACCACCGTTAATTTTATAGCTTGTGGGTGGGTTGAGGTCACCCAGTTCCAGCTCAGCCTGGAAGGTGGCGCGAACGGGGCCTATCTTGGCTTTGACGCTGACATCAAAGTGGCTGTCATCACGACGTATGACCTCCTGACAACCGGTTATGCACGCACCCAGAATGTCTGGGTTATTCAATGCGACCCAGACTTGCTCCCGTGAAGCAGGGATATCGTATGCACCAGTTTGTTCCAACCTCCCCCCTTTTTTTAAAACCCCCGAAA
>JAYZCO010000071.1:0-18275 GCA_036338285.1 Pseudomonadota bacterium | reverse complement strand
TCTTTCAGGATGAAACCTTCATTAAATGGAAGCCGTCTATCGTCAACTGGCTGCTTGCTGTGGTGCTGGTGGGTGCGCATCTGTTCATGCGCACATTCTTGATCAAGAAAATGCTTGGTAAAGTCCTGAACCTGCCTGACGATGCCTGGCGCACGCTCACCTACGGATGGGCGCTCGCATTCACGCTCGCAGGGACGGCAAACCTCTGGGTCGCTTACACCTACTCACTCGACACCTGGGTGACGTTTAAATTAGTCGGGCTGCTCGGACTGAATATCCTGTTTATGATCGTTATGTTCGTCTACCTCTATGCCAAGCGTCTTTTAAGCGATGAACACATCAAGCAGCCTGACAGCGACGTACAGCCAGAACAGACCCCACCAATACCAAGGCCCGAAATTGACTGAAACTTATCCGCGAGGATAGCAATGACAAAGACGTACCTGTTATCGATGCTGATCGTCGGTCTCTTGCAGAGCCATGCCACCCACGCCGAGTCGGCCTACATAACCGACGAATTGACGGTCCCCTTGCGCAGCGGACCTTCGGGCGGTCACCGAATCCTGCACCGGGGATTGTCCAGCGGCACCCAACTGACGCTTCTTGATGAAGATGCCGATGCAGGCTTCACTCAGGTTCGGACCATCCAAGGCACAGAGGGATGGATTCGTACACAGTACCTGGTGGGCCAACCCATAGCGAAAATACAGCTGGTGACAGCGCGACGAGAAATCACCCATCTCAAACAACAACTCAACGAGGCGGAAGACGAAGTCGACGAACTCACCAAATCGGGCGCTTCACAGGCCGCAACTAATCAGTCGTCAGCATCTGAAATCTCTACCCTCAACTCCGAACTCGAGCAGATCAAACAGATATCTCAAGGTGCGATCGCGACATACGAAGAAAATCTTGTGCTCAAAGAAGTTAACGCACGCCTGCGCGACGAGCTTGACGATGTGTCAGAAGAACGCAACTTACTGCTCGACAACGAAACCAACGAAGGGATTATGCTCGGCGCGGGTTTGATCTTTCTGGGATTGATTGCCGGCGTGCTGATTAAAGCTCGACCACAGCGATCTGCCTGGTCATAACCAATCGCGAGGCCTAAGACGACCTATGACAGTGCTTTCCGTGAATCTGAACAAGATCGCCGTTCTGCGCAATTCACGCGAAGGCCACCGGCCGAATGTCATTGAGGCAGCTCGTGTTGTGATCTCGGCCGGGGTCAAGGGCATCACCGTACACCCACGCCCTGACCAGCGCCATATACGCCCCGCGGATGTCTACGAGCTCAAAGCGCTGCTTGCACAGGACTACCCGGACGTCGAATTCAACATCGAAGGCAACCCCCACGCACCGTCTAACGCTGACGGTTATCCCGGTTTTGATGCGCTGATTGAAACCGCCCGACCCACGCAGGCAACCCTGGTGCCCGACGGCGATGATCAGCTGACATCCGACCACGGTTGGGATTTATCGAAACGCCGCGAACCGCTCATCGAAAAGATCCGTCTGTATCAATCATATGGTGCTCGGGTATCGCTGTTTATGGATCCCGTTGTTGAACAGATTGACGCAGCAAAAGCGCATGGTGCAGATCGCGTTGAACTGTATACCGGCCCACTGGCCGAAATCATATGGGCTCGAGGAGTAGACCACGCCGACGCGCAAGCCTGTCTAGCCACCTACGCGCGCGCTGCACGTCATACCCACGACATCGGACTGGGCGTCAATGCCGGCCATGACCTTGACCTTGGCAATCTGTCTGTTTTTTGCCAGCAGGTCGCGGTGGAGGAGGTATCGATCGGTCACGCCTTGATTGCAGATGCCCTGGATCGAGGGTTGTATGAAAGCGTGCGGGCATATTTGGCGCTTTTGCCCTGAGACTGTACACGGCACGCTTTCGCCCTCCACACTGATTGGAGCAACGACCCATATCGCAACCGCCGTCTTCTACTCAACCCTGCAGTTAACTTCACTTTTTTCCTGTCATGTGTTCTGTGCCAAAGTGTCGGCACGATTACCCGATCCAACGTTTCCTCACCCTTCGACCTCGATTATCATTACGATACCCATTCATTACTTGGACCTTCACCCTTATGGCCCTTCGCGCCCTCGTGCTGACTTCCCTTTTAACGGCAGCTTTAACTTTTTCCATGCCTGCACTGGCAGACAATCCCCATGTGGCAATTAACACAAATCACGGCGTCATCGAACTCGAACTGTATCCAAAGCTTGCACCCCTAACGGTCGCGAACTTCCTGGAACTGGTAGGCGAAGAATTTTATACCGACCTCATTTTTCATCGTGTGATTGCCAACTTCATGATTCAAGGCGGGGGCTATAATACGCAAATGCAATATATTCCTAGCCCGAAGAAAGTGCCCAATGAAAGTTTCAATGGCGTCAAAAATACCAAAGGCACCATTGCCATGGCACGATTATCTGACCCGGACTCCGCTGATACGCAGTTTTTTATCAATGTCAAAGACAACCCTTTTCTCGATGCAAGTGGAGGGCAGCCCGGCTACACTGTGTTTGGTCGCGTTTCGGCCGGAGCGGAGGTCGTCGAATCCATTGAACTCGTCAACACACACTTAAGTCATGGCCACTCTGCCCTACCAGAAGAGCCGGTCATCATCATGAGCATCCAACGGGTGGAATGAGTACAGATAGGACCAGCGATCCGACCTTATCACCTGGCCTTCTGACCTGATCTACCTATTTCTTATACCGTTTACTTATAGAGACCACCATGCAGAAAACAGCCACTATTCTGGCAAGCGCCCTTTTACTCGGTTATCTGATCACCGAACTATCCGTCCGTTTTTTTCCACAAAACTTCATGGCCTTACTGTCAATCGCCGTGCTTGGATTTGTCCTGCACGGCTTTTTCATCGCCCGACAAACACAAACGATGAAGGAGGCAGCCGCCCCTGATCGAGACCAATCAAAAGCGCGCGGACGAGCTAACAACCGTCCTAAACAAAATCGAGGCGGAAACAAAAACCGCGGTCAGCGTCGCGACCGTCGCCCTGACAATCGGCAGAATCAGAATCATCATAACAACGCACGCAAACCCCAGGCGTCATCCGGGCCTAAGGAAGAGGGTGAAGTGAAATGGTTCAATCGAACAAAGGGCTATGGATTTATCATTCGCCCGAACACCGAAGAGATTTTCGTGCATCAGCGGTCGATCGTTAGCGATGACCCTCAGTCAAGGCCCACCCTCCATGACGGCGAACGTGTAGCCTACGTTGTGTCAAAGACGGATCGAGGCGCGCAGGCGGAGCAAGTTGTCCCTCTGGATTAAACATGCAGATTAAAGCCACTCTCAGCCAGCATATCGAGCAGGCTTTTTCGCGTTTGGGTTTAGAAGGCGCGGCCCTAGTGCAGGCGACAACACGGCCAGAGTTTGGCGATTATCAAGCTAACGGCGTGATGGCCGCAGCCAAACGACAGAAACAGAATCCGCGCGAGGTTGCCGAGCAGGTGGTACAGACTCTGGACCTGGAAGGGATTGCTTCATCGGTGACAATCGCGGGACCTGGGTTTCTCAACATCAATCTGGATCCCGCATGGGTGGCAAATTCAGACGCCGCAACCATTACACAGGCTGCGCCTGTGCAAACAATTGTTGTCGACTACAGCGCGCCAAATCTCGCCAAAGAGATGCACGTTGGCCACCTGCGCTCAACGATTATTGGCGACAGTCTTGCACGTGTGCTTGAGGCCAAAGGGCACCGGGTGATACGACAGAACCACGTCGGCGATTGGGGTACCCAATTTGGGATGCTGCTGGAGTATTTATCGGAAAGTGGTGAGACATCTGACGAACTCGCTGATCTGGAGTCTTTTTATCGTTCGGCAAAAATACGTTTCGACGAAGACGATGGCTTCCGCGAGAAAGCGCGCCAGGCTGTTGTAGACCTTCAGTCAGGGGGTACGTACGCAGCGACTCAATGGCAGCGTTTCATCGACATCTCCATGTCCCATTGCCAGGAAATATACGACCGCCTCGGCGTCACCCTAAAGCCCCAGGACATGGCCGGGGAAAGTCGCTACAACGATGCCCTCCCAGGTATTATCGCAAGCCTGAACGACCAGGGGTTGCTGATCGAAAGTGACGGTGCACAGTGTGTGTTCCTCGACGAGTTTAAAAACAAACAGGGAGATGTGCTGCCTGTCATCGTGCAGAAGTCAGACGGTGGCTATCTGTACGCCACCACAGATCTGGCGGCCGTTGAGTACCGAAGCGGTGAACTTAAGGCGGATCGAGTAATTTACTGCACAGATGCACGTCAGATTCTTCACTTCAAACAGATCTTCGCAGTGGCTGAACAAGCAGGATTCAATCGAAACCATGCTTCCCTTGAACATATGCCTTTTGGCGCGATGTTGGGTGCCGATGGCAAGCCGTTCAAAACCCGCTCCGGGCAAGTGATCAAGCTTGCCGAACTACTCGATGAAGCCGAGCGGCGCGCGACCAACCTGGTTGCTGAGAAAAACCCCGATCTGACTGACGCGCAAGCGCGCAAACTAGGGCGCATCATCGGTATCGGTGCAGTGAAATATGCAGACCTTTCAAAAAACCGCCGAAGCGATTACGTGTTCGACTGGGAGGAGATGATCAGCTTTGACGGCAACACCTCGCCCTATCTGCAATATGCCTACACACGTGTTAAGAGCGTGTTTACGCGAGGAGACATCAACGTCGAAGACCTGCCAGCAAAGACAACGGCTGTCGATGAAGAAGAAAGACGCCTGGCCGTGACACTCGCAGCACTCAACGACACGCTGGAACAGGTTGCCAACGAAGGCCTACCACATTTTCTTTGTGGTTATCTGTATGAGCTCGCCACCCGTTTTACCCAGTTCTACGAAGCCTGCCCGATTTTGAGCAGCCAGGGCGAAACCAAAACCAGGCGATTGGTGCTCGCGCGCCAGACAGCGGACACCTTGCACCTGGGCCTAGACCTGCTGGGAATCGGCGTCGTAGAAAGGATGTAAGCTTCGTGCGTGACGACTAGGTCGCGGGTCAGGCAGATTGTGCCTGGGGTATAGCATATGACTTCAGTGTCGCGGCAAAATCGTTCAGAGCCTGGGTGCCAGACGCCTCCGCTTCCCGACACCAGGTCACCAATTCAGCAACGACCTCTTCTATATTGCCTCCGCGCTTGGCCCAGATTGCTTGTAAGCGCTGGTGGGCTTCGTAAATCACTCTGAGGTCAGCATTTCGGTCCACAAGCGCAGTCAGCCGCTCTTTACTTTTCGCATCAAGCAACGTTACTTCGCGACAAAGGAGCACCCGGGCTTTTTTGTACATTTTGCGGGTCGCATCATCGGCCTTTTGCAGTTCCTGCTCAATCACCGGCGCCACCACTTCTTCCGCATAACGTGCCATCACCCTGAAACGATCATTCAACAAGGCCCAGGCAGCGTCTTTATCAAGCAGGTTTTTATCAGGCACCCGTTCAACGACGGGTCCGGTACTGACGACCCACGCAAGATCCAGTTTTACGAACAACTGTATCCAAAACCAGCCAATATCGACCTCGAACGGTTTCACTGAAAGTTTGGCGGAATTTGGATACGTATGGTGATTGTTGTGCAGCTCCTCACCCCCAATCAGCACCCCCCACGGGACTATGTTGCGAGACGCATCCGGACATTCAAAGTTGCGATAACCCCACCAGTGGCCAATGCCATTGATCACACCAGCGGCGAAAACAGGAATCCATAGCATCTGTACCGCCCATACAGTGAGCCCGGCAACGCCGAAGAGTAAGAGGTCGATAAACAACATAAACACAACACCGACTGTGTTGTTCTCATACACATGCCGCTCGAGCCAATCTTCAGGACAACCGGAGCCGTATCGTGCAAGCAGTGCCTTGTCCTTGGCAGCTTCCTGATAAGCTTCAGTGCCTCGCCAGAAAATTTCGCCAATGCCACGGCATACGGGACTATGCGGGTCTTCCTCGGTTTCGCAGACTGCATGGTGTTTGCGGTGTATCGCGGTCCATTGCCGGGTCACCATGCCCGTTGTCAACCAAAGCCAGAATCGGAAAAAATGCTTTAATCCAGAATGCAATTCCAGCGAGCGATGTGAAGAATAGCGGTGCAGATAAACCGTCACGGATACAATGGTGATTTGGGTAACTGCCAGGGTAAATGCAAACATCGCCCATGCTGAGAACCCCAAGAATCCGTGATTCAGCCAGTCCAATATGCTCAAACGTCAACTCCTTTCGCTGAGTTAAATCCCAACGGGGCGCAATTTAATGGTTTGTCTGCGAAATAACCACCATTCAAAGCATCTTTTGTCGGCTGTTCCGGATGCCCGTTTGGCTCCCCAACGGCCTCCGGCCCAAGGTAATATATCTACATTTAAGCCCGGTAGACAAAGCCCTATTAAACCGAGTCAAATCAAAACAAGGTGTACATTTTCTTAAAGGATTTACTTCTATGACCGACACCCCGCCGCTGTTTTCTACCCTCATCCAGGCAGCGCAGCTTGAGGCCTTGTACCATGCGAAAAGCCATCTCGCTATATTTGACTGTCGTGCCAAACTCGGCGCCCCTGGATGGGGACCTCAAGCCTTTGATAAAGGCCACCTTCCTGCAGCCCAGTTTCTCGATCTTGATCTGGACCTGGCCGACCCACCGGGCGCCCAAGGACGACACCCTCTGCCCGATATTGCACGTTGGCACGCCCGCGTGCGAACGCTGGGCGTCACCAACGAGACTCAAGTCATCGTTTATGACGACGCACAAGGTGCGTTTGCCGCTCGAGCCTGGTGGATGTTTCGATGGTTGGGGCACGAAGGTGTGGCGGTACTCGATGGCGGGATGCCGGCCTGGTCAGGGCAACTCACTAAAGACCTAGTAGAGCCTTGCCCGTCTGATTTCGAACGACAACCGCCGCTGACCCGCAGCATAGATACCACCACCCTGCAGGAGATGCTGGAACAAGCCGACCAACCCAGCCATCACCTCATCGATGCTCGTAGCCAGGCCCGCTTCGCCGGCCTGGAAGAACCGATCGACCCTGTCGCCGGGCACATCCCCGGGGCACTGTGCCTGCCATTTCAGGACAACCTCAATTCTGCCGGTCGATGGCTTGCTGCACCGACACTCGCCGCACGATTCAACCATCTTGATGATCCTGTCATCTGCTACTGTGGCTCTGGTGTCACTGCATGCCACAATATTCTCGCGCTCAAAATTGCTGGTCGGGCAGAGCCTATACTTTACCCTGAGTCATGGAGCGGCTGGATAACCGACCCAGACCGAATGATTGCCACTCAGTGACCCTGCCAATCGCACCCGCACCCCTACAATGGCGAGACAACGCGCCCTTTTCACTGGCCTATGACGATATCTATTTCAGCGGCCACTATGGCAACAATGGAATCGAAGAAGTACGACGCGTTTTTATTACCCCCGCTGCACTCCAGATTCCTCTTAATGCCCAGGGATCCATAACCGTGGGCGAGCTCGGGTTTGGCACCGGACTTAACTTTCTGGTCTGTGCCGACTGGGTACTGGAACACCCACATGCGCGTCTAGAGTTCGTTTCCTTCGAGGCCCACCCCCTCGCACCAACGGACTGGCAGCGGTTGGCTCGTCAGCGGCAGAATGACTGTCGACTCGCAGCTGCTTTGACCGATCAAGCGCCGCCCCTTCTCAGCGGATGGCACAGACGCATGTTCGCTGATGGCAGAATCACACTCTCGGTCTTCCACGGTGAGCTAAGCGCCGGACTCGAAAGCCTGCAATCCAGTCAGTTCCGGGGTGCAGACAGCTGGTTCCTCGATGGATTTGCCCCCGACCGTAACCCCGAGATGTGGGCAGACACCGTGCTCAAACAGGTGGGTGAACTTACTCAACCCGGCGGCACGATCGCGACCTTTACCGCCGCCGGTCGTGTTCGTCGCGGCCTTGCTAAAGCCGGTTTCGTCATGCGCAAAGTCGACCAACGCCCTAACAAACGGGAATCACTGGCCGGCCGTAAACCAGCAAACCAGCCCCTCACCTCAACTCATGCAAAGACCGTACAGGTACACGGAGCCGGCATCGCTGGTGCAACCATGGCCAGACACCTGGCAGATGCCGGCCTGCTGGTCGAAGTATTCGACCCGGCAGGCATTGCTACCGGTGGGTCACGTATACGCCAAGCCGTTATGCATCCAAGACTATTAGGTGATCAAAGCGCCACGGCTGCTTATCGAGTTTCCGCTTACCACTATGCACGAGGCTATCTGAAAAATTTTGATGGCTATCGCACCACCGGGGTACTTCTGCTTGAACCGGATAATCCTAAGGACGCTCACTTCGAAAAAATTGTTACCTCTTACGCCATAGAAAGTGACTTACAGGATTGGGTAAGGCGTTGTGATCATGAGGATGTGAGTCGACTCACCGGACTCAGCCTCAAGCAGCCCGGGCTTTATTTCCCCCATGGAGCAACAATCGATTTGCCGCGCCTCTGTGCCGACTTGCTCGACCATGAAAACATTCGTTTCCGCGCGCATAGATCCCCAATTGACTCACGCATCCCCACTATCCTGTGCTCTGCTGCACAAGTGCGGGAAGTAGAAACATTGCAATGGTTAGAAGTCGTCGAGGTGGCCGGCCAGCTCGATGAACTCAATTCAAAAGCGCACCTTCCTTCGATCCCAATCGTCGGTCGCGGATATTGCGTGCCCACCGCCTTCGGCTGTGTTGTAGGCAGCACCTACGAACACACACCATGGCTGGCAGATAATGCCCTGGCAAAGAACCTTAAGATGAATCAGGACTATCTGCCCGATGGGTACGAATGGCGAGGCCACCAGCGTGCCACACGCGCAATTTCCAGCGACCGAAATCCGATCGTAGGTCAGGTGGGAGAAAACCTGTGGGTATCCACAGCCCACGGATCCATGGGCACGACGTCTGCTGCCTATGCGTCGGCCGTTCTCACAAGTGTGTTACTGGGTCTGTCACCGACAGCCACCAACCATCAAATTGAGCTGATCGCGCCGCAGAGATTCCTTGCTCGGCAAGCTCGACGAGGAATTCTTAAACGCTAACGCGATCCATCGCCCAGCACTCTCACGCCCACAACACCCTCTATCGCACGGATGGCTTCGATCAGCCCATCATCGGGTGCCGCGGCCAGGTCGATCAGGTTGTAGGCCACATCTTCCCGGCTCTTGTTAATCAGGTCGATCACATTGATGCCTCGATCGGCCAGCACCGAAGTCATCTGCCCCAACATGCCCGGTATGTTGCGGTTAGTGACCGCCACTCGGTAACCGTCTGTGCGTTCCATACTCACCGGTGGATAGTTGACCGAATTCGATATGCTCCCCGTTTCCAGAAAATGTTTCATCTGGGCAGCGGCCATGACCGCACAGTTTTCCTCCGCTTCCTCCGTACTCGCACCAAGATGCGGTGTCAACATAACCCGGGGGTGGTCGATCAAACCGGGCATCGGAAAATCGGCAATGTAGGCTTCTACGCGACGGTTTTCGAGTGCAGCGGACAGCGCGCCCGTGTCGACGATCGGCTGACGGGCAAAGTTGAGCAGCACACTTCCAGGTTTGAATGAATTCAGAGCTTGTTCGTTGATCATCCCTTTTGTTGCCTGTAACAGCGGCACATGCAGGGTTACATAGTCAGCACGAGAAAACAGGCTTGGCAGGTTTTCCATGCGACCGATTTCCGCCGGCACCCGCCAGGCTGCCTCCACCGAGAGTGCCGGGTCGTAGCCGATTACATTCATGCCAAGATCCAGGGCAGCACGCGCAACCAGCGAGCCAATCGCGCCAAGGCCAACAACTCCCAGCGTTTTGCCAATCAACTCTCGACCTTTGAAGCGTTTCTTTTCAGCCTCGACAAGACGGTTCAGTTCAGCTTCATCAGAAACACCAGATAACGACCTTACATAGGCGATACCACCATAGATGTCGCGTGAGGCGAGGAGTAGGGCTGTCACCACAAGTTCTTTAACGGAGTTAGCATTAGCGCCAGGGGTGTTGAAAACCACGATGCCTTTTGCCGAGCAGGTTTCCACAGGTACGTTGTTCACGCCCGCACCTGCACGCGCCACAGCCAGGAGTGCTTCGTTGAGCTCACTTTCCTGCAGCTTATGACTACGCAGAAGAATTCCCTGGGGATCAGCGGTCTCGGGTCCGACTACATAGTGATCAGCATCGAAGTGGTCCAAGCCAACTTGAGCGATCGCATTGTAGGTTTTTATCTGATACATCGTGTGGTGCTATCCCTGAAGAGGCGCGCAACTTAAGTTCACTCCTATGCAAAGTCAAGGCATGACACCACTTACCAAATAGATTTCCTTAACTATCGCCTCCGTTGCGTCCGGCGGAGTGAAAGAGGCCAGTTGGTTTTCCCAGGTCGCGGCATCTTCCAATAGCGAGTTGAGACCTTCCATCAACCCAGGTGTGGTCACGGCTTCCTCAGCGATCACCAGACTCCAACCCTGCGCCGAAGCGAATTCCGCGTTCTCGATCTGATCACCTCGCGATGCTGCCCGGGAAAGTGGTATGAGGAGATTTTTCTTACCCAGACTGACCAGCTCAAAGAGCGCGTTAGCGCCAGCCCTGCTGATCACTACATCTGCCGCTGCAAGTATGTCTCCCCATCCATCGGCTACGTACTCAGCCTGCTGATAGTTTTTCCGTTTGATGGGCATAAACTTTCCCGCCCCACACACATGAAATACAAAAAACTCGTCACACAACGCATCCAGGCTTTCACGCACCAGCTCATTCAACCGTTCAGCACCCAATGAACCTCCCGTCACAACGAGCAACGACTGCGCGTCCCCGATACCGACGCGCGCCCGACCTGCGGCACGATTTCCCCCGGTTATGGAGGCACGCAGAGGCGTGCCTGTGTGCACGACTTTGCACTTCTGTTCTGTCATGACAGTCGACGGAAAGCTCGTGCACAAAGTGCTGACGAAGGGGGCCGCAAATCGATTCGCGAGTCCGGGTGTTATATCCGATTCATGAGCAACAACGGGCACCCGGCAAAGCCACGCTGCAAACACCACTGGAAACGAAACAAAGCCGCCTTTGGAAAAAACAACATCAGGCCGCAACCGCAGCATGAGCCACAGGGCCTGAACAATGCCTGCAATTACCCGAAACATATCAAGGAGGTTTTTAAGTGACACATACCGTCGCAGCTTGCCGGCGGTAATGCCCCGATACGTGCACTGTGCCTCAGCCACCAGCCCTTCTTCGAGACCCGAGCGTGTGCCGATATAGCAGATATCATGACCATCGAGCGCCAGTGCCGCAATGACCGGCAAGGCCGGCAGAACGTGGCCTGCCGTACCACCACCCACCACCACGATTTTCATCAATAACCCAACACGTCTTTGAGTAGCGGTATGGTCACGTGACGCCGATGAACAAGCGAAGCTCGGTCCAGTCTGTCAAGATCAGTGAGGAGGACAGAAAGGTCTCTCGATCCTCTGCTCAACCAGTAAGCCAGCACACTGTCAGACAGCGTGTATCCGCGATGTCTCGCGCGCGCTATCAGTAGCTCGGCCTTATCCTCGTCGGTGAGCGCAACGAGTCGGTAATGCATCAAGCTACGCAGCCGGGAGTTAAGGTCGTTCATACGAAACTCAGTAGCTGCCGCGGCTAAACGGTCGGCAACGACAAACAATCCGTCGACGGCGCGTACCCGCTCGTATACTGTCAAGAGCGCTTCTTCACACGCCTCATCTGCCGCAAGGTCAACTACGTTATCTAAAGCTACAACCCGTGCATAACGGCTAATCCGGTACAGGGCACTGAGGAGATGATCCCGTGACGTACGTCCAAGAGAACAATCCACGATAGCCGTTGCAGCAAGGTCTTCGGAGGCGAGTGTCGCCCCCCTCAAAAGATGCGTTTTCCCCGTGCTTTTTGCACCACATACCCAGATACCAGTAAATGAACCAGTCCCTAATTCAAGCGCTGAAACAACCTCCTCATTCTGCCCGGGCACAAAGTTATCAAGTGTCTGCTCATACGCGCGCTCAATGGGGAGCGTCAGTTGCTGAGAAAGCGATGCCTGCATCAGGCCGCCTATTCCCGTGGACGACGCATGCGCGCCGGTCCATGTTTATAGAGCTTGCGTGTTTTTTCTTCCCAGTAGGCCCTCGACCCCCAGGTGAAGACATAGTCTACGCCCGAAACTAGGCCCAATACTGCCAGAAGATAAAAGCAGTAGGGATCGACCACGGCATAGGACATTTGACCAATCTCCCCAAACGGCAACAGGCTGAGCAGTATCAACATCAACACAATGATCTGCGTGGCCGTATTGGCTTTACTTAAAAAAGTAGGCGCAATCTCTACTTCTTCGTACAACATCTTATAGACACCTGCGCCGGCCACGATCGTGAAGTCGCGAACCAAAACAATAAATGCCACCCACAAAGGGATATGTCCCTGCAGAGTGAAAACCACAAAAACGCAGGCCACGAGAAATTTGTCAGCCAGGGGATCCAGGGCTGCTCCCAGCGGACTCATCCAATTGAACCGACGGGCAAGATACCCATCAAACGCATCTGAAATGCCCGCTATAAGCATGAGCAAAAATGCCTCGGTGTGCCGGTTCTGCCACAACAACATCCCAATAGGAATGACCAGCAATATACGCAGTATCGTGATCGCATTTGGAATTTGTGCCAGCATCAACCCTGCCAGATCAACTGAACGCCGGGCTCGGTATCAAAATCATCCACCACAAATTTTCCCTCCGCCGTTAGCAGCATCAAAAACTGCTCAGCTTCAGCGCGTGTGTCAAACAGGAGTGTCACCCGCTCAGACTCCAGACGGCTGAGTGCCACGCCGTCAACGAAATCGAGATTGTCGACATAGTTTAAAAGCTCGGCGTATTCAGTTATATCCCCAAGTCCTCTTATCCTGACCTGCCAACGTTTAAGCGAGCGTGCCAGCACGCCGTATCTCGCAACAAGACGGTCGGCTGCTGCATCCACACCCGCGATCGCAACGTCAACAAACTGATCGGACGAAAACGGACTGACCACCGGACTTTTATCCAACCAGAAGCGGCAGTCTCCATCGAGGGCACGTCCGGCCAGAGACAAGCTCGCATTTAATCGGCAACTAACCACCAGATCAGGCGCATAACGATTACTCGCCTGCTCGAGACTCGAGGAAACATCCCCCCACACTTCTGCAGCGGAGATCTTTTGCGAATCATCCTCATCCAGATGTGGAAATTGCACGTCGAGCCCTCTCACTTTCGCTCGCTTCGCGATCTCTGCACGCAGCGGATGTGCGCTGTCAGACCCGATGATATCTCTGCGCCCATTTTCTTCAATAACAATCCAGATGAGAATCTCCGGACGTAAACTCCACCATACCGGCAACCGGCCGCGTCGAATCAGTGCCATAACCTCCGATCGCTGGAAGGTGATTCGCAGCAGGTTTTCAGAACCGTCAGCAAAAAAATCGTACTCGCTATAGTAACGGGAGGGGTTCGCCAGGGCAGCCTTTACGGCTTCTGTGCGCGGCACTGAGACGAGTCCTGTGACACGAGTGAGCACCACCAGCAGGGCATCTTGTGCGATGCGATCGCGTTCTTCTTCGGATTGAGTCTCGACCGGGCGTTGCACCGAGTAGAGCCAATCCGGTGTGGAAAGCGCAACCACGCTTGAGGGCAATACTGCACAAAACCACAGTAATATTTCCGCGATCGACTTCACTCGAATCCACTCAACATTCTAGAGTCTTCATTCTAGCCAAAATCCTGTCCTTAGATGAGCTACAATGCCTCGTTCAACGATAACCAATTCGGCCGTGACTTCCGATACTTCCAACACAACGGATACCGCCCCTCCTTCAGCAAGCTTAAGCTACAAAGACGCTGGCGTAGATATAGCAGCGGGCGCGGAGCTTATTGATCAGATCGGCGCGGCCTGCAAGGCAACGCACAGACCCGAAATGATCTCGAGTTTGGGTGGGTTTGCTGCCATGACGCGTATCCCGGCAGGCTATGAACATCCGGTGCTTGTCAGTGGTACAGACGGTGTCGGCACAAAACTCAAGCTTGCCATCGAACACAATCGTCACGATGGCGTCGGTCAGGACCTCGTCGCGATGTGCGTAAACGACGTGCTCGTCACAGGTGCTGAACCTTTCCTTTTTCTCGACTACTACGCAACCGGCCGGCTCGAGGTTGACGTGGCTGCGCGAGTAATCAAAGGCATCGCACGTGGTTGCGAGATAGCCGACTGCTCTCTTGCCGGCGGTGAGACAGCAGAAATGCCCGGTTTTTATGACGGCGATGAGTACGACCTTGCCGGATTTGCTGTGGGGGTGGTTGATGAGGCCAACATCATCGACGGCAGCGCAATCCGCGCAGGAGATGTAATCATCGGCCTGCCGAGTAGCGGACCACACAGCAACGGTTACTCACTGATTCGCAAAGTGCTCGAGCATCGAGCCATCAGCCCCGGCAACGATCTGCTGGATGAGCTGCTCGCACCCACGCGAATCTATGTAAAGTCTGTGCTCGCAACCCTCCGCGCCGTGCCGGGCGCTGTCCACGGCATGGTGCACATCACTGGCGGTGGCTTTTACGAAAACATTCCACGTATTTTCACCGATCCAAATCAGGCCGCGTTAATCAACATAGATGCATGGCGCGTACCCGAAGTATTCAGTTTCCTTCAGCAGGCAGGAAATATAGATGCGCGAGAGATGCTGACGACATTCAACTGCGGCATTGGCTTTTTACTCATCATCGATCAAAAACAGTCGGCACTTATCGAATCTAGCCTCACCGAAGCCGGAGAAAGCCCTGTGACGATCGGCTCAGTGGTGAGCGCTGAGGCGACGCCAGGCACCGGTCAAATCCTCATTCGCTGACAAACCTGCCTTCAGGGCTTAGGCAGCGTGACGCCACGCTGACCCTGGTACTTTCCACCACGGTCCTTGTAACTCACAAGGCAGCGCTCATCTGATTGAAAGAAGAGCATCTGTGCGACGCCCTCGTTGGCATATATTTTTGCAGGTAAAGTGGTGGTGTTGGAAAATTCAAGGGTGACATGCCCTTCCCATTCCGGCTCCAGCGGCGTCACATTGACGATGATGCCGCACCGGGCATAGGTCGATTTGCCAAGGCAGATCGTCAGTACGTCTTCGGGTATGCGGAAGTATTCGACGGTACTTGCAAGCGCAAATGAATTCGGCGGAATAATACATACGTCGCCCTCCACATCAACGAAACTCTGTTCATCGAATGCCTTCGGATCAACCGTCGCCGAGTGAATATTGGTAAACACCTTAAACTGGGCCGCACACCGCACATCGTAGCCATAACTCGACGTGCCGTAAGAAATGATTTTCTGATCTTTGTGTGCGCGCACCTGACCGGGTTCAAATGGCTCGATCATGCCGCTTTGTGCCTGCTCAATAATCCAGCGATCGGATTTGATGGTCATCTCAAACTGCTCCTGTCTGTAACCCTAGTCATCCACCATGCGAATCGTCGGCTTCGCCTCAACACGCTGCCAGAGTTGCGCCGCTGTCTGCCTGGCCGCCTCCCTATACAGTGCCGCAATGGGAGAATGTGGATCCGCTTTGACAGTGGGCGTACCTCCATCTGCCTGCTCTCTGATCTCCACTGCGAGAGGCAATTCACCCAGAAGAGGCACATCGAGTTCGCGAGCAACACGCGCACCACCCCCTTCACCAAATAAATGGTGTACCTCACCACAACCAGGGCAGGTGTAGACACTCATATTTTCAAGTATTCCGAGCACACGAATGTCCACTTTAGTAAACATCTCGATCCCCTTAGCTGCATCAAGTAGGGCAATGTCCTGAGGGGTGGTCACAATCACAGCACCCGCAACAGGCACTTTCTGAGACAGTGTCAAATGTATATCGCCTGTACCGGGTGGCATGTCAACGATCAGATAGTCCAGTTCACCCCAAAGCGTTTGCGTCAAGATCTGTTGTAGTGCACCTGAAGCCATAGGCCCCCGCCACACCATGGGGGTCGAATCTGTGATCATGAAACTCATGGACATGGCCTTGAGTCCGTGCGCCCTTATCGGTTCGAAAAACTTGCCGTCCTTAACGACTGGCCGCCGGTCCGAATCAACGCCCAGCATCATCCCCTGACTCGGGCCATAGATGTCTGCATCAAGGAGACCCACCTTGGCGCCTTCGGCATCCAACGCCAGAGCAAGATTCACCGCCGTCGTCGACTTACCCACCCCCCCTTTGCCGGAGGCGACCGCGATGACCTGCTTGACGTGATCAAAACCGCGCCCGGGCGGTGGGGCGTAACGCAGTTCCAGATCGATGGCATCAACACCAAGAAACCGTGCAAGATCACCCGCGAGCTTTTCTTGCACCCCATCCGCTGGATAGCCCAAGGTGACCGCAACCTGGTTGCCTGAGGTCAGTATGCGCGCACCCAGTTCCCCCCAGGTTCGATTCAGATACGGATCAACAAATTCTTCAACCTTCACAGTCGCTCTCCTCTCAGCGGTATATGCAATTCACATCGCCGCTCTCGGCCACACTGGTAAAAAAGTGCGGCATTATAAGTCATTGTTCAATTGCTGTTGTTGTCCGTTCAAAGTCACAGAATTCCGATGCCAAAATGTCAAAGAGTCCACGCGAAGATGGCAAACAAACTAACCTTGAACAACAAACACCCACCCAGTGCTATCCGGCAGCCCAGGCATTGTATTACATAGGGGAACAGCAAAAATATCGCCAACGTAGGCAGAACCTAGCAGAATGCGTACCAGTTATGGTTTGCAGTTTTTTTTGGCTGGTTTTCAATGCCGCGCCCAATCAGCACAATGATCTTCACGATCGGCATAACCGCAACCAAAGCCCCCATCTTGTCGCTACGCTTCACCAGCTCTGAAAGCAGCGCGATGACGCCTGCCGTTAACAAGTACTTCGTGACAGTAAAAAACATACGTTGCCCTGATTTACCACCGCTGGTGGCACATAATGGGTCATAGTTTCCTCTGCGTCGAACCGTGCGACGATTAGGGGGAACCCGTATACTACCGCTCCTTTTTCAATAAGGTATCACTCTGTGTCCCGCCGTATCCTGGTAACCAGCGCACTGCCCAACGCCAATGGTCCGATTCACCTCGGTCATATGTTAGAGCACATCCAGACAGACATCTGGGTTCGTTATCAGCGCATGCGTGGCCACGAGGTGCACTACGTCTGCGCAGACGACACCCATGGCACCGCGACGATGATCCGCGCCGACGAAGAAGGGGTCACCCCGGAAGCGCTGATTGAGGTCATGCGCGAGGAGCACCTCGAAGATTTTCGTGGCTTTAGTGTCGAGCACGATAACTATTACTCTACCCATTCGGATGAGAATCGCCATTACTCCGAACTCATCTATGAGCGCCTAGAAAAAAAAGGGCTCATATTTACCGAAGAGGTGGAACAGCTCTACGATCCGGAAAAAGATCTTTTTCTAGCTGACCGTTTCGTCATCGGTGAATGCCCCCGCTGTGGTGAGCCAGGACAGTATGGAGATAACTGCGAGAAGTGTGCGGCCACCTACAATGCAACCGAACTGAAAAACCCGCGCTCTGTTTACTCTGGCAGAGTCCCTGAACTACGTTCCTCGGCGCATTACTTTTTCGACCTACCAAAGTACAGCGAATTTCTTCGTGATTGGACGCGGTCAGATACAGTGCAGCCCGAAGTTGCCAACAAACTGTCTGAATGGCTCGACGATGGTCTGCGGGCATGGGACATTTCACGCGATGCGCCTTATTTCGGGTTTCTTATCCCCGGCACTGAAGACAAGTACTTCTATGTTTGGATGGACGCACCGATCGGATATATGGCTGCGTTTGCGAACTACTGCGACAAGACGCCTACGGTCTCGTTCGATGATTTCTGGAAAGCCGACAGCGCCAATGAAGTTCATCACTTCATTGGCAAGGACATCATAAATTTCCATGCACTCTTCTGGCCCGCTGTGCTCGATGGGGCAGACTTCCGCAAACCCACACGCATTCACACACACGGTTTCATCACCGTAAATGGCACCAAGATGTCAAAGTCTCGTGGCACCTTCATCATGGCGAACAAATACTTGGAGTATCTTGACCCGGAGTATCTTCGCTATTACTACGCCGCTAAATTGAACAACAGTTCGGATGATATCGATATCAATCTTGAAGATTTCGTCCTGCGCGTGAATGCCGACCTGGTCGGCAAAGTGGTCAACATTGC
>JAYZCO010000070.1:0-4547 GCA_036338285.1 Pseudomonadota bacterium | reverse complement strand
TACGGTCGTATGGCGCGTAAGCCCGCAGCTACCCTGACCCATTTAGGTCCCGGGCTCGGTAACGGACTTGCAAATCTACATAACGCCAAGAAAGCACGCACACCCGTAGTCAACGTCGTCGGTGATCACGCCACGTTTCACCGCGAATACGACGCGCCTTTAACTTCAGATGTCGAAGGCATCGCAACTCCGGTGTCCGGCTGGGTAAAAGTGTCACAATCCGCAGATGAGGTCTCTGCAGACGGGGCCGAAGCCGTGCAGGCGGCTATGTCCCCCCCGGGGCAGGTAGCCACCCTAATACTACCGGCCGACACCGCCTGGAATCGAACCACCGCGTCTGCATCACCGCAACCCGTACCACAGCCAAAACCCTTTAATGGCGAACATGTCGATGAGGTTGCCAAGGCACTTTTAAGCGGTGATTCCTGCATGATCCTCATGAACGGGTTCATCACCGCCGAGCGCAGCGAAATCGCCGATAAAATTGCACAGAAAACCGGCGCGCGCATCGTCATGGACACCTTCGTTGGGCGTATACAACGAGGTGCTGGTCGTGCTGAAACTGCTCGCCTGCCCTACTTCGGAGAGCAGGCTGCCGAAATGCTGGCTGGCACAAAACATCTCATTCTCGTCAGCAGTCAGGCACCGGTGACATTCTTTGCCTATCCGGACAAACCCAACTGGCTGACACCCGAAGACTGCAAACTACATACCCTGGTAGAACGAGATGAAGACGTCGATGGCGCACTGGCCGCACTGGCCGAAGCAGTCGATGCAAACAACACGGCCGCTCATTTCATCGACCTGATCAGACCGGACAGGCCCACCGGGGCACTCAATCCGCACACACTCGGTGCAGTCGTTGCTCATCATTTCCCTGAAAATGCCATCGTCGTTGACGAAGGAGGCACCTGTGGTGGCGGGACAACGTTGGCAACCCGCACAGCGCCACCCCATGACTGGCTCATGCTCACAGGCGGATCGATCGGCTATGGCCTGCCTTGTGCAACCGGCGCTGCAGTCGCCTGTCCCGACCGACCGGTTATCTGCATGCAGGGTGATGGTGGCGGCATGTATACCGTGCAGGCGCTGTGGACCCAGGCTCGAGAAGGTCTCAACGTCACCAACATCATCTTGGCGAATCAGAAATATTCAATCCTGCAGCTCGAGTTCGGCCGTGTCGGTGCGCACAATCCCGGGCCCAAGGCCATGAGCATGCTGGACCTGACCAACCCTGAGCTTAAATGGACCTCTATCGCCGAAGGCATGGGCGTCCCTGCCTGGCGGGTAACAACCATCGAAGAATTCTCAGCCGCCTTAAAGGCTTCCCTCGCGGCCGACGGTCCGTCACTCATCGAAGCGATGTTATAGATAGCTGCATGAAAGCGCAGAGCTTGAGCAATGCAGAGATGGCAGAATTTCTCGTCGACGGGTATGTGCAGGTCGAACCAGCAAGCCTCGATGATGCGGATCATGATCATTTTTATCACGCCGCAGATGCTATTTATCGTGACGTAAGCAGACACCCAAGCCCCAATCAACACCTGGATGTGCTCGGCGACGATGCCTTGCGTAACCGGATACCGGAACTCACAAAGCTCCTGACCGATCCCGCTTTGCGCGAGGTATTAACCACATTGCTGGGCCCCGATTACTTCATCCACCCCCACTGTTTTTTGCACGAAGCCAATACAACTGATCAGGGCTTTCACCAGGACGGCAACCTCCCCTGGAACGAGCGTGGCCACTACCGCCCACACCGCCCGGATTGGGCACTCCTTTTCTACTATCCCCAGGCGGTGACCCTTCGCAATGGGCCTACCGAGGTGGTGCCCGGATCACAGTACTGGACCAAGGATTTCGAAAAAGCAGATGGTGGTTGGCACCGGGGGGATGCTTTCGATCGTTCTTATCGCGAGGAGATCATGAATCATCCGGATCTAGACTATCGCGATCAGCGTAATGAGGCCGCACTCAGGAGCCTCGGTGTACCCAATCTTGAGCGGCGGTTCATCACTGTGCCTAAGGGTCAGGCGGTTATCTGCCATTACGATATTGCGCATCGAGGCTCGCGCCAGATCCCGGATCAGCCACCCCGTTATATGTACAAATTTTACTTTGCTCGGACCCATCAACCCACATCGAATTCCAAACCTGCACCCGCCAGCCTCGACGCCCGCCCCGAAATTGAACCGATCGTGCGTCATTGCTGGAACTGGGCGAATGGACAGGTCACCTCGCCCTCAAACGGAGAAAACCTGGAGAGTCGAGCCCTTTTATTCACCGGGCGTGAAGATGAGAAAGTTGCGAGCGCGTATCAATTGGCAGCGATGAGCGAAATTGAACCGTTAGCAAGCGGCCTGACGGCTGAGGCTGAGAGTGTGAGACGGGCAGCGGCGTATGGGCTGCGTGCGATGGGTCCGGCAGCTGTGCCGACACTGCTTAAGCACGCAACTGATACACGTTCTTCCACTCGTCGGTTTGCCGTGTTTGCCCTGGGCAACGCCAGCAACGCAATCAATGAAGCGGTGGTCAATAAACTCCTAGAGGCGATCAAAACCGAGCCCGACGACCTGGCCAGGTGTAATGCAGCCTACGCCCTCGGGCACCTCTGCCGGGGCACATTGTCCGACCCTGAGCTTGTCTGCGAAGAAATTCTGGCTCGCCTACGCCAGGGTGTCGAGCCAGACAATACGAAGGTTGCCGGTCTTGCCCGTTCAACCGTTCGTCAATCCTTAGCCTATGCACTGTTGCAGCTCGCCGAAAATCACTCGCTGACACAAACGACTCAACAGACAATAGCGGCAATGGGATCCGACCGCGATCGCTACGTTGCGGGTTTCGCTAGGGAAATTATGAACAGACTTGGGAGGGGCTAGTTCGAGCGCACACTTTGCGGCTCGATCGCCGGCATTCTTAGTCTGAACACCGCATCAGGTAACAGAGGGATCTTTGCACGGACCTGCACCGCGACATGAATGTCCCGCACATCCGCCATTGAGACGATCACTCGGCGTCGACGATTTTTGTGATCCCGAACTGCATAATCGCAACGGATCACTTCACCTGTAAAGTATTTCCTGCCGCCTCTGAGTGTGTGAGACCGTTGGGAATTCAGTGTCAAACGATAGGCATCTTCGCCATCGTGAACCACCCCCCCTTCATAGCACCCAGGGCTGAAAAAAAGTGCCGATATAAGATCGATACCACCCGGACGCTCAACACTCTCGAATTGATCGTCCGCCCCGTCCAGAACCCGGGCACCTTGCGCATAGTTCAACACTATTTTCAGGTCACGATCGTTCTCAGTTGTCCGGCTCATGTAAGCCGTTGTGACAGGGCCACCAAACGGACGCCACTTACCGACTGCCGCAAATACACCATTGAAGGTGTAGTAAAAGCTCATCGCTCGAGAAGTTTTGAACCGTCCAATCACTTCGTAAGTATCTGCCTGTTGGCTCAGCTCAAGACGCAACTCCCCCGCTTTTAAGAAAGCCATTTTGGCATCGTATAGATAAAGGCCATGGTAAGTATCTTGAACAACAGCGGAGAACGTCTGTGACGAGAGGAGCATAACAATCAAGGCAACCAGGGCTCGGCAGGGCAACGAAGAATCCTGTTCAGTCGTCGAATCCAGCGTTCAGGACTTCAGAACGCGAAATACATCCTCCAACTCTACAATCATTTGCCGCACTAACAGCTTAAACTGGGTCTGGTCCTCTTTCGCATCAGCGCTGGACAAGCGTTGTCGCGCACCACCAATAGTGAAACCCTGATCGTAAAGCAACGCCCGGATCTGGCGAATGGTAATGACATCCTGGCGTTGGTAATAGCGCCGATTTCCCCGCCTTTTAACCGGGCTTAATTGAGGAAATTCCTGCTCCCAGTAGCGCAGTACATGGGGCTTTACATCACACAGGTTGCTGACTTCCCCAATCGTGAAATAACGTTTGCCGGGAATCGGCGGAAGTTCATTGTTGTTGCCTGGATCCAGCATGGGTTAGTCGTCGTCAACCTCTGTAAAATCAACTCCATCGGTGGTCAATTCCAGCTCGGCCTCTCCTGCATAGGCCTCGACCCTCGCCTTAAGCTTTTGACCAGGACGAAAGGTGACCACTCGCCGAGCTGTAATAGGAATCTCTTCTCCGGTCTTGGGATTGCGTCCGGGTCGTTCGCCTTTTTCGCGCAAATCAAAATTACCAAATCCCGACAACTTAACCTGAACATTGTTTTCCAGTGAGCCGCGGACTTCGGCAAAGAACAATTCAACAATTTCCTTGGCTTCCCGCTTGTTCAGACCCAGTTCTTCGAACAGTTGGTCAGCCATCTTTGCTTTGGTCAAAGCACCCAAAACAACCTCCCTCCTGGTAATCTCATTTTAGTCTTGTTCTTATTGGCGTTAACGGTCAACGCAGACGAGCACCAAATTCCTCAGTCAAACCAACCATTACAGCGGTTGCGTAGGCATTAACCTCGTCATCTGTAAGAGTCGCCGTTTGGCTCTGGAAGGTCAAGCCTATAGCCAAACTTTTTTCATTAGAATCAAT